>JBPCQY010000074.1:0-14504 GCA_050997635.1 Nocardioides sp. | reverse complement strand
GCTCACATCGAGCGGATCTTCAGGTACCGCTGTACGTCGGGCACCGACTGCACCACCACGGCGGCGATGCCGGCCAGTGCGCTCATCAGAAGTAGGCGCTTGAACATCGGACACTTCCCTTCCTGCGTCGGCGGCGGGCGGTCGGATCCCACCCGCCGGAACTGGTGGCGGTCACAGCCGACCCGCCGGTGCGTCGCATAGCTCGGTGCGCAGGACCTGCTGGAGCAGTTCCACCGCCGGTTCGACCGCGGCGGCGACGGGTGCGCTCAGCCCCATGCCCTCGTCGACCGACTGCGGCTCGCAGCCGAGCACGAGCACCCGCCCGACCACCTCGGTCGGGGTGCCGTCGACGACGTCGCGGGACAGTGTCCGCAGCAGCGCCAGCACCGCGTCGGGCTGCATGCCGTGCGCGTTGAGCAGCGACCCGTCGTCGTCGGGGATCGCGGCCAGGTCCGGCTCGAGGACGTACAGCTGTCCCGGCGTGCCGCCGCGCGGGGTCGCGTCGATCATGACCAGGGCGTCGTAGCCGTCGAGCAACTGGTAGGCCAGGTGCATCCCGCGGATTCCGATGTCGACGACCTCGACGTCGGCCGGCAGCTCGGCCCCGGCCAACCGGCGGACCACCTCGACCCCGAAACCGTCGTCGCCGAGGAAGATATTGCCGATCCCAGCGACCAGGATCCGGCCCGTCACGTCGGACCCCCGGACCCGGTTCCGGCGGTCACCGGCTCCAGCTCGTCGGGCTTGAAGTACAGGAAGCGACCGTGCGCGCGCTGCATCTCGGCACCGGGGTCGTCGTCGACGGTCACCGCGAGATGGGTTCCCTCGTCGACGTCGAACAGCACGGCCTGCACGGTGGCCAGCCGGCCGACGAGGAACGCATCCTGGGCATCGGTGCGCCGGGTGCGGCCCGGCACCAACCGCACCGGACAACCGGCCCGGATCGGGACCCCGTCGATCAGCACGGTGTCGGTCTCCGGGGAGACCGAGGCATCGGCGCCGGGATCCCACCAGGGAGTGGTCGGCTTGGTGACGGCCGCGGCGCCGGTCAGCTCGGAGGCGACCGCGGCGTCCCACGGCAGCGACTGGGAGGGATCGGAGGCATGCGGCCCGCGGAGTTGGCGGACCGCACCGTGCAGGCTGTCCAGCATCGCCTGCGGCATCGCGTCGACCCGGTCGATGATCGCCGCCGCCCGCGGGTCGGTGGCCCTGGCCTGCCGCTTCTCCTCGTCGGTTAACGTCATCGTCCGAAGGCTGAGGATCTCGTCGATCTCCAGGGCGTCGTACAGGTCACCGGGACTCTCCGGAGCGATCTCCGGGTGGTCGTAGAGGATGATCGGGCTGCACAGGACCACCTCGTGGCCGACGGCCCCGACGAGTACCGGCCAGACCCGCTCGTTGACGCAGTCCGCGACCGCCGATTTGGCCCACTCCGGGGGGTCCAGCAGGGACAGGAACGCCCCGTCCGTGCAGGCCAGCACAGTGTGCGCACCGAGCAGCCCGCGGCGCAGCACCTCGGCGCGCGGCGCCGTCGCGTCGTCGTAGTCGGTGACGTTCTCGGTGCGGACCTGCAGCCGTACGGCGGCGTACGGGCCGGGAAGGTCCTCGGTGGACAGCCGCACCCTGCCCTGCACCGGCCAGCGGCGGCGCAGCACCCGACCCGCCACCGAGCCGTCCGGGGCCGTCACGTCCAACTCCTGCGAGGACGCCGGTACGTCGAGGTCCAGGACGTACCCGTCCCCGGCAAGGTCCTCGAACGCAACCGTGACCGTGCGCGCGACCTCCACGCCCTCGTCCCAGCTGGTGTGCTCGACGCCGTCGACGGTCAGCGACTCCACCGGCATCCCCTCCGCGTCACGCACCGAGCGGGACTGCAACTGCAGGAAACGCACCTCCACCACGAGCTCGGCGCCCGGCCGCGGCTCTACGACGATCTCGGCGCGGCTACAGCTGGACTCGGCCAGCCGCTGCGAGCAGGCCGGCGGGACCAGCACCCCCCATTGCCACCGGACCTGGTTCTTCTGCGAGGAGGCGCGGTACGGGTAGAGCACGTAGCCCTCGTAGACCAGCGTCTCGGCCAGCCGGCGCGCCGCGCTCAGGGACTCGGGAGAGACGCTCATCCGGTTTCCTCGCCGGCTTCCTTGAGCAGCGTGGTCAGCGCCTGGTCCCAGGTCGGCAGGCCGCGGCGGGACTTGAACCGCAGCAGCAGGTCCAGCGTCTCGATCCGCATCGTGAGCCAGCCCGAGCCCGGGAAGTGCTGGTCCATGAGCTCCCGCCAGACCCGGACCGGCAGCCGGTACGTCGTCTCCCGGTCCCACGGCACCTGCTCGACGAAGAAGCCGTTGCCGCCGTCGACGAAGACCGTGCCGCTGAACAGCAGCAGCAGCGGGATGTCCCCGCCGCGCAGGGAGTGGAAGTACCGGACCGCACCGACCTCGGTGTCGTAGCTGCAGGGCACCTGGAACGTCGTGTCGATGCTGCCGGTGAACCCGGCCACCATCGTCTCGACGGTGCACAGCTGCATCGGCTTGAGCGTGTCGCCCCAGCGGCTGCGTTCGCCGAAGAGGTCACCGAGCCGCTCCACCTCGCCTACGTCGTAGGTGCGCCGCGACGGCTCGATCCGGAGCTGGCAGCGCAGGGCCATCGCGTGTACCCGCGCGCCGCCGGCGTCGGTGATCCGCAGCGTGAGGTTCAGGAGCGGGGCCAGCGCGTAGCGCTCGGGGACGACATCGAGGACGCTGAACTGAAGATCGGCCATCTCGCTACCCCCGGGGATGGGGACGGCTGCGGGCCTGCACCCGCTCGAAGAGCTCGTCCACGGCGGCCCACACCTCGGTCCCGCCGGCGAAGCCCTTCCAGTAGGTGCGCACGAGCCCGACCAGCTCGTAGCAGATGTCGATCGGGACGAGGTAGCACAGCAGGGTGTCGTCGGTCCGGCGCAGCAGCAACGCCTCGACATCGGGTTCGAGTTCGGCCAGCAGCGGGGTGTCCGAGCCGATCTCGGCCCAGCTGTCGGAGTTCAACTCGCTCTCGGTGGCCCCCGCCGGGCTGGGATAGAACGCCACCGTCTGGCCGATCGTGGAGTTGGTGAACAGGAAAGCCAGCCCCACCGGGATCGCCAGCTGATCCCAGCGCTCGAGGTCGAAGTGGAAGTCCGGATCGGTCAGGATCCGGTCCGGCACCGCGCGGAACTTGCCCTGTCCCGCGCCGGGCTGGGTGAACAGCAGGCAGCACCCCCGGCAGGTGCACATCAGCTTGCGCTGGTCGACCCGGACCACGTGCGAGTGCTCGGGGGCCACCGGCTCGCCGCACATCTCGCAGGACTCGCCGGCCGGCTGCGGTCGCGGCGCCAGCAGCCGTTGGAGTACCGCGACCGAGCTGGTCTGGGGCGGCCTGGGAAGGGCGGGCGGACCGGTCATCCCGGCACCCCCTCGGGTACGGCGATCCGCACACCCTGGGCGTCGGCCAGCAGCGGCAGTGGCTCCAGCGGGTCGCCTTCGCCGTCGACCGGTCGACCCGCCAGGGCCAGGTCGAACGCGCTCGAGCAGGCCGGGCAGCGCAGCACCGAGCCGTCCAGCCCGGCCCCGTCTAGCGCCGAGGAGCACGCCGCACACCGGTTGCGGTAGGCATAGCGCTGGTCCGAGACGCGAACCAGCGCCACCGGCGCCCCGGCGACCTCGATACCGACGATCTCGCCGGGGGACAGCCGCGGTGGATCGGTCAGGGTCTGCCAGCCGGGCGATCCGGCCGCCGCGGCCGGCGTCGGGGACTCACCGGCCCCGGCGGGCCGCGAGCCGAAGGGCTGGATCTGCAACAGCGTCGCCGGCCGCTCGACCATCCCCTCGGCGTGCACCCCGACGATCTCCGGCGCCGCCTTCAGGACGGCGTTCTCGATCGCGACCCGCACCGTCTCGGCCGAGGAGGAGCAGCCGTCGCAGCTGCCCTGCAGCCGCAGCTGCAGCACCCCCTCGTCGTCCACCCCGATAACGTCCACCCCGCCGGCGTGGCTGCCGAGGTAGGGCCGCACGCTGTCCAGGGCCGCCGTGATCCGGTCGTCCAGGGACACCGGATGCAGCCCGTGCACGATCAGGAGGCTGGCGACCAGGCCGTCCTGGGCCAGCTCGCCCAGCGCCCCGGTCCCGACCTCGGTCTCCGACAACGCCGCGACGACCCGGCCCAGCCCCTCGCCGTAGAGCTCGACGAGCAGCCGGACCGCCTCCTCCGCGGCGTACAACGCGTTCTCGTCGGCGCTGTCGGCCAGCCCGCCGAGCAGTTCCTCGATCCGGGCCCCGACCTGTTGGAAGTCCTTGGCTGGGCCGGAGGACATCAGCCCTGGTTCATCATCGTCGGCGAGTGCATCTTGTTCAGTTCCTTGCCGTTGCCCAGGTACATGTGCACGCCACACGGCAGGCACGGGTCGAAGCTACGCACCGCCCGCATGATGTCGATGCCCTTGAACGTCTCCGGCGGGTTCTCCTCGAAGATCGGCGTGTTCTGCACGGCGTCCTCGTACGGGCCGGGTGTCCCGTAGGAGTCACGGACGCTGCCGTTCCACGGGGTCGGCGGGTACGGGTGGTAGTTCGCGATCTTGCCGTCGCGGATCACCATGTGGTGGCTGAGCACGCCACGGACGGCCTCGGTGAAACCGACGCTGACCGCGTTGTCCGGGACCGTGAACTTCTCCCACGTCTTCGTGTGGCCGGCCCGCACCTCGGCGAAGGCCTTCTCGGCGAAGTACAGCGCCTGGGCGGCGGCGTACGCCTGGAAGTACGTGCGGGCGCGGTTGCGCTCGATCGCGTTGGACCACTGCGGGATCTTCCACTCGAAGCTGGCTTCGGGCTTGGTCATCGTGCGCGGCAGGTTGATCTGCACGCTGTGCCCGGTGGCCTTGACGTAGCCGGTGTCGACCAGGCCGGACAGCGCCGTCGACCACAGTCGCGCGATCGGGCCGCCGCCGGTGTCCAGGGCCAGATGGTCGGTGCCGTCGAACCAGCGTGGCGACATCGTCCAGCTGTACTTGTCGTCGAAGTTGCGCTTCTGGGGGGCCGGGATGGTGTGCTGGTTCCACGGGTGCCGGCGGTCGACCGGGTTGCCCAGCGGGTCCCGGGTCACGAACATCTCTTGGTCGTCCCAGTCCTGGTAGAAGGAACTGCCGAGCAGGATCCGGATGCCGAGGTTGATGTCGACGAGGTTGTTCGTCACGAGCTTGCCGTCGACGATCACACCCGGCGTCACGAACATCTTGCGGCCCCAGTTGGCCATGTCCTTGTACTGGAAGTTGCAGTGGTCGGGGTCGTTGAAGGCACCCCAGCAGCCCAGCAACGTGCGCCGGAGGCCGACCTGCTCGTAGCCGGGCAGGGCCTCGTAGAAAAAGTCGAAGAGGTCGTCGTGCATGGGCACGACCTTCTTCATGAACTCCACGTAGCGCATGAGACGAGTCAGATAGTCGGTGAAGAGCTGGATCGTGGCTACCGTGCCGACGCCACCGGGATAGAGCGTGGAGGGGTGCACGTGGCGTCCCTCCATCAGGCAGAACATTTCGCGGGCGACCCGGCTGACGTGCAGCGCCTCCCGGTAGAACTCACCCTCGATCGGGTTGAGCGAGCGCATGATGTCGCCGATGGTCCGGTAGCCGTGGTCGCCGGCGTGTGGCGCCTCGGTGTGGTTGGCCAGCTCCAGCACGCCGGGGTTGGTCTCGGCGACCATCCGCTCGCAGTAGTCCACCCCGACCAGGTTCTCCTGAAAAATGTTGTGGTCGAACATGAACTCCGCGGCCTCGCCGAGGTTGATGATCCATTCAGCCAGGTGCGGCGGCACGACGCCGTACGCCATGTTCTGCGCGTACACCGAACAGGTCGCGTGGTTGTCGCCGCAGATCCCGCAGATCCGGCTGGTGATGAAGTGCGAGTCCCGCGGGTCCTTGCCCTTCATGAAGATGCTGTAACCGCGGAAGATCGACGAGGTCGCATGACACTCGACGACCTCCTTCTGCTTGAAGTCGATCTTGGTGTAGATGCCCAAGTTGCCGACGATCCTGGTGATCGGGTCCCAGGACATGTCGACGATGTTGCTCTTCTGGTCCGACTCGACCCTCTCGCGTACAGCCATTTCGTCTCCCTCTCTCTCAGTTCTCCGCCGCTAGCGCTGTAGCGCTTTGGGCTCGTAGCAGGTGGTGAGCTTGTCTTGGTTGTGGCGCCACTTGGGCTATTTGTTCAGCGTCTTGTTGGTGATACCGCGCATCTTCCGGATGAGCGAGCCGTAGGCCCCGGTGGCCGCCGACGAAACGCTGCCGCCGGGAGGCGCATCCATGAACGGCATGAACTTATCAGGGAACCCCGGCATCGTGCAGCCGATGCAGATGCCCCCCACGTTCGGGCAGCCGCCGATGCCTCCCATCCAGCCGCGCTTGGGCACGTTGCAGTTCACCACCGGGCCCCAGCAGCCGATCTTGACCTGGCACTTGGGCGAGTTGTAGTCCTTGGCGAAGTCGCCCTGCTCGTAGTAGCCGGCCCGGTCGCAGCCCTCGTGCACCGTCTTGCCGAAGATCCACTGCGGCCGCAGGGCTTCGTCGAGCGGGATGACCGGAGCCAGGCCCGCCGCCTGGTAGAGGAGCCAGGTGAGCGTCTCCATGAAGTTCTCCGGCTGCACCGGGCAGCCGGGGACGTTCACGATCGGCAGGTCCGCTGCCGAGCGAAAGTCCCAGCCCAGGTAGTCGGCAAGCCCCATGCACCCGGTTGGGTTGCCCGCCATCGCGTGGATCCCCCCGTAGGTGGCGCAGGTGCCTATGGCCACCACGGCGAAGGCGCTCGGAGCGAGCCAGTCGATCCAGGTGTTGATGGTGATCGGATCGCCGGTCACGAGGTCGTTGCCCATCGACGTCCAGTAGCCGTCCCCGTTGATGTTCTCGTTGGGGATGGAGCCCTCGATCACGAGGACGTGCGGAGCGTCGAGAGTCCCGGCGGCCGCTTCGCGGAAGGGCTTGAGGTACTCCTCGCCGCCCATGGTGGGCGAGAGCACCTTGTTGTGGAGGTGCACCTTGGGGAGCCCGGGTATCGCCCCCAGCAGGATATCCTCGATACTCGGCTGGCCCGCCGCCGTGATGGAGATCGTGTCTCCGTCGCAGCTCATGCCCTCCGAACACCACAGGATGTGGACTTCCTCGACTCCCGTTGCCTCTGCTGCGCTCACCGTCGGCCTCCGATCGTTGTCAACTCTGGAAGATCTGGCTCGGTAGCCGAATCTCTCGCGTCTCCCGGAAGATCTGGCCCGAAGGCTGAATCTTCCGCCTTGTCTTCATCAAGTTCGAGTGCGTCCACCAGCAGCTCCTCGCCGGCGGTCACCTGCATGTTCAGCCCCTGGCACTGCCCACAGGCGAGTGGGAAGCCTTTCATCACGCTCTCGCTGCCGCAGTCGCGGCAACGCCCTTGCGCCGGAACCTCCTCAAGCTTGAGCTCGGCCCCCTCGACCACGGTTCCCTCGGCCACCAGCTGGAAGGCGAACTCCAGCGCGGAGGGCACCACTTGCCGGAGGTGCCCGACCTTTACCTCGACCGCGGTGACCCGCCGCCCGGCCGCGTGCCGGGAGGCGATGTCCACCAGAGCGTCGGCTATCGAAAGCTCGTGCATCAGCAGATCCTCGGTAGTGGGTCGCCCACGAGCTGGTCCATGACCCGCTTGCCGCCGAAGGCGGTTTCCACCAGGACCATGCCCGGCGGCTCGGTCCTGACCTCTCCGATCTCCGCTGCCTGCTCGCACCCGGGCACGCAGCGAAGCGTCGCCAGCGCGGCGTCCGCCGCCTCCGGGGCGACGAAGACCACCATCTTGCCCTCGTTGGCCACGTACATCGGGTCGATTCCGAGGATCTCGGCCGCGCCGGCCACGGCCGGCTGAACCGGCACGGCGGCCTCCCGGACGATCATGGCGACGTTCGAGCTCCGGGCCAGCTCGTTGAGCACCGACGCGGCGCCGCCGCGGGTGGCGTCGCGCATGCAGCGCACCGAGGGGCCGCTCTCCTCGAGCAGGGCATCGACCGCCGGCCAGAGGCTGCGGGTGTCCGACTCGATCTCGGAGTCCAGCTCGAACTCGCCGCGGGCGAGCATGATCGCCGTGCCGTGGTCTCCCACGGTGCCGGACACGATCACGCGATCGCCCGGCTTCAGGGCGGCCGGCGACAGCTGGGCGCGGGGGTCCACGTGGCCGATGCCGGTCGTGCAGATGTACATCGAGTCGCAGTGGCCGCGCTCGACGACCTTCGTGTCCCCGGTGACCACCTCGACGTCGGCGGCGCGGGCCGCGGCCGCGATCGCCTCGACCTCGCGGCGAAGGTCATCCGAGGACAGCCCCTCCTCGAGCACGAGCGACAAGCTCAGGGCGACAGGCCGCGCCCCTGACACCGAAAGGTCGTTCACGGTCCCATTCACCGCCAGGTCCCCGATCGAGCCCCCGGGAAAGACGATCGGCTTGACCACATAGGAGTCGGTGGTCATCGCGAGCCGGGCACCGTCTACCTCCACCGCTCCCGCGTCGCCCATCGCGCCGAGCGCATCCGAGGCAAACGCGGGCACGAACAGGCCCTCGATCATGCTCTGCGTCGCCTTGCCGCCGGCGCCGTGGGACATCGTGATGTGCTCGTCGCGGAACTTTCCGCGCTTGGCGCGAGCGACCTCGATGATCCCGAGGACCTTCTCCTCGCGCTCGGAGATCGGATCGCGGGGCGGCGCGGTGCTTTCGCCGGCCGCGCTCACACGACCTCCCGCTCGCGGGCGAAGCGCCCGTAGTTGTAGTAGGCGGCACAGGCTCCCTCGGAGGAGACCATGCAGGTGCCGATCGGCCGCTCCGGGGTGCACGCGGTGCCGAACACCTTGCACTCGAAGGGCTTGATCACTCCCTTTAGCACCTCACCGCACTGGCACGCCTTGGGGTCTGCCACTCGCACGCCGGGCACGTCGTACTTCAGCTCGGCGTCGAAGTCCGCGTAGGCGTCGGAGATGCGCAGGCCGCTGTGGGAGATGAAGCCGAGACCGCGCCACTCGAAGTGAGGCCGCAACTCGAAGACCTCGGACAGAACCTCCAGCGCGCGCAGGTTGCCCTCGTAGGGGACGACGCGGGTGTACTGGTTCTCCACCTCGCAGCGGCCCTCGGCGATCTGGCCGAGGATCATGTGCACCGCCTGCAGTACGTCGAGGGGCTCGAAGCCCGCCACCACTATCGGCTTCTCGTAGTCGGCCGGGATGAACTCGAAGGGCCGTGCCCCCACCACCGTCGAGACGTGACCGGGACCGACGAAGCCGTCGAGCCGCAGGTCGGGCGAGTCGAGCAACGCGCGCAGCGGCGGCACGATCGTCACGTGGTTGGACATGCAGAAGAAGTTGGTGACGCCCTCGGCGCGAGCCCGCTTGAGCGTGAGCGCGGTGGACGGCGCCGTGGTCTCGAAGCCGATGGCGAAGAATACGACGTCGTTGTCGGGGTTCTGCTTGGCGATGCGCAGAGCGTCGAGCGGCGAGTAGACCATGCGGATATCGGCGCCTTCGGCCTTGGCGTCGAGCAGCGATCCATCGGAGCCGGGGATGCGCATCATGTCCCCGAAGCACGTGAAGATGACGTTGGGCTGGTGGGCCATTGCGATGCCGTCGTCCACGCGGCCCATGGGGATCACACAGACAGGGCAGCCCGGTCCGTGCACCAGCTCCACGTTCTCGGGCAGCAGGTCGTCGATCCCGTACTTGTAGATCGAGTGGGTGTGCCCGCCACACACCTCCATCAGCTTGTAGTGGCGGCCGGGCTCGACCAAGTTGAGGATCTCGCCCGCCAAGGCGCGGCCTAGCTCGGGGTCGCGGAACTCGTCGACGTACTTCATGTGACTGCCTCCGTTGATCTGACGGCCTCCGGCTCGAAGGCCCCAGGCTCGATAGTGGCTATCGCCGTGCCCGCGTGCGCGAGCAGCCCGTCACCGGGCTCGACCGGATCGATCAGGGCGATCTCGATCGTGGTCCTCTCACCGCCGGCATCCTCGCACAGTGCGAGGTTGCGCTCACCGTCCACCCTCAGCACACGCAGGGGAACTGCTTCGTCGCCACAGGTGATGCAGCCATGCTCCGGCTCACAACTGAGGGCGAGGTCGGCGGTCGGCCGCACTCAGCTCACGCGGCTTTCCGAAAGGGAAAGGTCGGCTACTTGGCTCACTCGATCACGCTCGCCTTCAGCTCCTCGAGCTCCTGCTCGTAGTCGGCGCCCATGCTCTCGAGCATGCGCCGGGTCTCCAGCGCCTCTTCCTCATCGATCTGCGACATCGCGAAGCCCACGTGTATGAGGACCCAGTCCCCGGGGCCGACGCTCGTTCCATCGGAGTCCAGCAGGCCGATGTTCACGTTGCGCTGGACGCCCACGACGTCCACCTTGGCGAGTCGATTCGACTCGTCGACCAACTCAACGATCTGACCCGGTATCGCTAGGCACATGTGAAGCTCCCTCTCCGCCGACTCTTCCTCTGCCTCTGCCGTTGCTGCGCTGCGAGGTCTACCACGCCGAAGCCTTCCCGCACAAGGGCAATGTGAAACATCGGCGCAGACCCACCCAAATGAGCTGCATCGGCAAGAGGTTCGATGAGTTCTCGGCTGGGTAGAGTCGTGCCACAGCGTTCGCCGCGGACAGCGGCGAGCCACGCGACAAGGAGGAGAGGCGATGTTCGAAGGAACGGAGGACGAGGGCGACGTCGCAGGCGAGGGAGTTGAAACGCAGCCCGACAGGGGGCACCCCACCGCGGGCGAGGAGGCGCCCGAGGAAGGTGCGGGTGCTCGCGCGGCGGCGGGGACCCCAGAGATCAGCGAGGACGCCAACAAGGAACAAACCGGGCACCCCGCGCCCGACGACGAAGCCGGAGTGCCCGACGAACCCGGGGATTCCGGGGACGAGGGCTAGCGACGCCGGGCCCTCGGGAGACAAACCGCCCGAGGGTCCGGCACGCTGTGGCCGGAGCGGTCGGTCAGACGTTCGCCCTGTCGGGCGGCACGTCGCACGTCGCTCCGTCGCTGACCCAGCAGCGAACGATGTCGCGCATCGAGAGTATTCCGACCGGATCGCCGCGGGTGTCGAGCACGATCACGTGACGGAAGTGGCCCTTCGCCATCTCCTTGGCGGCCTGCTCGAGGGGCCAGTCGGCGTGGGCGTAGATGAGGTGGGACGCGAGGTGATCGCCGACGCGCTCGGAGTCGATGTCCTCGTCGCGCCCGATGGAGCGCAGGAGGTCGCGCTCGGTGATGATGCCCGGTCCCGACTGCTCGTTGTCCATCACCACGGCCGCCCCGACGTTGTGCCGATCCATCCGGCGCGCAGCCTCCCGGAGGGTGTGGTCGGGCCCCACGGTCACCACGATCTCGTTCATTCCCTCGCGCACGAGCATCCCGGCGATCCCTTCCCTTGGCGGTGTGCGCGCGAGACTATTGGTTGACGGCGAGGATGGGCTCCGGCACTCTCGCGGCCTCGACGTGGGTTACCGGCAGACCGAGACCCCCCGCCTTGCTCGGCAGGTCCAACCGCAGCCAGCGCGAGACGCGGCGGGGCAGGGTCGAGACGATGATCTCGTCCAAGTCACGGCGTGCCAGGGCATCCTGGATCGCGGCGAGTGGGTCCGCGCTGCCCACCTCGCCGGAGACCTCACAGCCGGCCGCCTCGCTGAGCGAGGGGAGGGCCAGGACGAGCGCGGCCTGCGCCTCCTCCCAGCCGGCCACCTCGGGATCCACCACGCGGTGGAGCCCGTGGGGCACGGCCGGCACGACGAGGTGGAAGGCGTCGGCTCCGTGCGAGGCACGCTGCGCCACCACCTCGCGCAGGCGGTCGGTGTCGGCGGTTCGGTTCGCGACCAGTAGGACTGTGCTGCCCATGTTCGTAGCCTCCCCTGTGCTTGGGAATAATGCTGATTGATACAAAGTGCCGTCGCCCGAGATGATGTTCAATCGGAATCCCGCGAGCATCGATAGAGCACAGTCACACCGATCCGTTAGTGGGGGCTAGGCTGCCGCTCAGAGGCTAGAAAGATGGCTATAACTCTGACCCAGCTGCGCAGCTTTCTCGCCGTCGTCCACACCGGCTCGGTCACCGGCGCGGCCGACGAGCTGGTGGTCACCCAGCCGTCGGTGTCCGCCGCGGTCTCCGCGCTCTCCGCCGAAGTGGGTACGGCGCTCACCGAGCGCGAGGGCCGCAGCGTGCGCCCCACCCCGGCCGGGCAGGCCTTCGCCGCCTACGCGGCCGATGTCGTCGGACTGCTCGAACAGGGGGGGCGCGCCGCTCGCGAGGCCGCGAACGCGGCCACCCGCGAGGTCCGTATCGCCGCGGTGACGACCGCCGCCGAGCACATCGTCCCGCCGCTGCTCGAGGCCTTCTCCGAGCTGCACCCCGACATCGCCCTGAGCCTCGATGTCGGCAACCGCGACCGGGTGTTCGGGCGTTTGCTCAGCCGCCGGTCGGACCTCGCCATCGGCGGGCGCCCGTCCGGTGAGGCAATCGAGGGGGAGCGTTTCCTGGCCAACCCCGTTGCCATCATCGCGGCGCCCTCCGACCCCCTGGCCCGACGCAGCTCGGTGCCGATCGCCGAGCTGGGAAAGCGCCCGTGGCTGCTGCGCGAGGAAGGGTCGGGCACGCGAACGATGACCGAGGAGTTCCTCTCGGGCCACGGCCTTGACCCCCCCATTCTGACCCTCGGCTCCAACGGCGCGATCAAGCAAGGCGCGCGCGCGGGCCTGGGGCTGGCGCTGCAGTCTCGCCTGGCTACCGAGCTGGAGCTGGAGCTGCAGCTGCTGGTGACCCTCGACGTGTCAGCCACGTTGCCCGAGCGCGACTGGTATCTGCTGCGCGCACGCCGCGGTCCGCTGAGCTCGTCGGTCGAGAAGTTCCTGGCCTTCGTGCGAGCCCCCGAGGGCCACGAGGCAATCGACCGGGCGCGACGCCCGGCCCCCCGGGGTCAGCCCTCGGCCGCGGACCCCGACTCGTCCTGACCGTCCGACGACTCGTCCTCACCGTCCGACGACTCGTCCTGATCGTCCGAGCCGCCTTCCGCCTCCGCCTTCCCGTTCTCGATCTCCGCGCGCGGGCCCTCGCCCCCGAGCGCCACCGCAGCCTTGGCCGTGACGAGGTGGTAGAGGATGAGCAGCTGCACGAGGGCCAGCGACTCCGAGCGGTGCAGATTCGTCCCGATCGTGTACTCGCCCAGGCGCTCAGAGCGCAGGTGCGTGGCGAAGTGAAGCTTCGACCAGATCGCCTCCTCGATCTCCTGACCCGCCTCGGACTCCATGACGCCAGGAATCCCCAGGTGGCGCTCTGACTCGTGCTCCTCGAGGGTGATGCCGCCTTCGTCGCTGCCGATGAACGGCGAGAGGTCCGGATGGGGCAGCGAGTCCCGCAGGATCACCTGGGCATCCAGGACGTTCGGGTCGTCACCATCACCCGCCGGCTGGAAGGCGACGACCATGTCGGCGTGGCGCTCCTGGGGGCGAATGTGCTCTGCGGAGTCGGGCTCACGATTGTCGAGCTCCGCGAGCACCTGGTCGGTCGTGTAGCCACGCCGTGAGGTGTCACGCTGGACCTTCCACCGGCGGCGAAGCTCTTCGGGGGGCGCCAGATAGACCCGCACGTCGTAGGAGTCGCGCATGGCCTCGGAGTAGTAGCCCAGAAGGCCCTCGACGACGGTGAAGGGCTTGGGGTCGACGTAGACCGGCGCCCCGAAGGTGCCGTCGGAGTGCACGTAGACCGGCTTGAGGATCGGTTCCCCGTTGCGGAGGTGCTGCAGGTGCTGGCCCATGATGTCCATGTAGTTGCACTCTGGGCTCAGCGGCGTGATGCCGCGCTCGGCGCGCTGCTTGCGGTCGTAGCGGTGGTAGTCGTCGGTGGCGACGGCGGTCACCTGTTCCTCGCCGATGATCCGGACGAGGCCCCGCGTGATGGTCGTCTTGCCCGCGGCCGAGTCGCCGACGACGCCAAGGATGATGGGACGCGGCATGCTTTCTCCCTCGATCAGTGTTTACCGGCTTCGGGCGGCGGATCGTCCTCAGTCGGCTCCCGCTCCTCGATGTCGCTGAACACCGAGCTCTGCCGGACATCCTCCGCCTCGATTGTTATCAGGTCTTCCTTGGTCAGCTCGTCCCCGGAATCGAACAGCCGCATCGCCTGACGCATGCGGGCGCGATCGATCGCGTTTCGGATGCTGCGGCCGTTGGCGAAGCGCGGCCGCTTCACCCGCCGCTCGATGTACTCGAGGAAGGCCTGCCTGGCCTCGTCGCTCAGCTGGTAGGTCTGGCGCTCGAACATCACGTCGCCGATCTGCATGAGCTCGTCGGGTGTGTAGTCGGGGAAGTCGATGTGATGGGCGATCCTCGATCCCATGCCGGGATTGGCGAGGAAGAAGTCGTTCATCGGCTCCTTGTAGCCCGCCATCACCACGACCATCTCCTCGCGATGGGTCTCCATCGCCTGGAGCAGGACCTCGATCGCCTCCTGGCCATAGTCACGCTCGTT
>JBPCQY010000197.1:0-7789 GCA_050997635.1 Nocardioides sp. | reverse complement strand
GTCCGAAACCCGCGTGAAGGGTATCGGTGGCGTCCTCTAGGTTCGTCGGGTGAGTACGCCGACCGAACGTCCCTGGCTGCCGCTGGCAGCGGTTGCCGTGAGCCTGGTGTTCTGGGCCTCGGCGTTCGTGGCGATCCGGCACCTCGTCGGCGACTTCTCCCCCGGCGCGCTGTCGCTGGGCCGGCTGCTGGTCGGCTCGGTCTGCCTCGGGGTGGCGGCGATCGCGCGCGGTCTGGTGGCCCCGACCCGTCGCGAGTGGGTCTCCCTGGTGGTGATCGGGGTGCTCTGGTTCGGCGTCTACAACGTCGCCCTCAACGCCGGGGAGCGCCAGGTCGACGCCGGTACGGCGGCGATGCTGATCCAGCTCAGCCCGGTGCTGATCGCGGTGCTGGCGGCGCTCTTCCTCGACGAGCGGTTCACGCTCTACCTCGCGATCGGCCTCGCGCTGGCGTTCGGCGGCGTGGTGCTGATCAGCCTCGGCGACGTCGGCGGCGACACCCACGTCTCCGGGGTGCTGCTCTGCCTGCTCTCCGCACTCGTCTACTCCATCAGCCTGATCCTGCAGAAGCCGCTGGTCGCCCGGCTCTCGGCCGTGCAGGTGACCTGGCTGGCCTGCTCGATCGGCACCGTCGCCTGCCTGCCGTTCTCGGGCTCGCTGGTCAGCCAGACCGCCGACGCGCCCGCCTCGTCGGTGCTGTGGGTGGTCTACCTCGGGGTGTTCCCCACGGCGATCGCGTTCACGACGTACGCCTTCGCGCTGAGCCACATGAGCGCCTCCAGCCTGGGCGTGACCACCTACCTCGTGCCGCCGATCACGATCCTGCTCGGGGTGGTGTTCCTCGGCGAGGCGCCGCCCGCGCTCGCGTACGTCGGGGGTGTGCTCGCGCTGGTCGGAGTCGGCATCGCCCGGCGCCGCCGCGCAGGAGCAGCGACGAAGGAACCCGCGCCCGCCTGAGCGAGCATCGCTGTCTCGGCCCGGGTTATCCCTACTTCGACGCGGGGTTTGCCCTACTTCGAGGGCGGGTTATCCCTACTTCGGCGCCGGGTTTGCCCTACTTCGGCGGGTCGAGCCAGCCGCGGAAGGCCTCCAGGTTGCGCGTCGACTCCCCCCGCAGCTGGCGCCATTCCCACTCCTTGCGGATCGAGGAGGCGAAGCCGAGCTCCAGGATGGTGTTGAAGGACTCGTCGGCGCCGGCGAGCACGGCGCCGAGTAGGCGGTCGAGCTCGTCGGGCGTCACCAGCTCGGCCGGCAGCCGCGCGTCGAGGTAGATGTCACCGACGGCATCGACGGCGAACGAGACGGCGTACAGCTTGAGGTTGCGCTCGAGCAGCCAGCGGTAGACCCGCTCGTGGTTCTCGTCGGGGTTGCGGCACACGAACGCGTGTACGCCGAGGGCGTGCCGGCCGACGTCGAGACGCACAGGTGTCTGCAGCTTTCGCTCGCCGGGGAGCGCGAAGCTGAAGACCCCCGCCGCGGACTCGTCGTACTCGAGCTCCTGCTCGCGCAGGTAGTCGCGCACGACCTGCGCCGGGTCGCTCATCGGGTGTTCACGCCACCAGTTCGCGCATCGAGGCCCAGGCCCGTTCGTAGACCTCGAGCGTCTGCTCGGCGGTGCGGTCCCAGGAGAACTGCTGCGAGTGGGCCAGGGCACCTGCCTCGAGGCGGTGCCGCAGATCGTCGTCGCGCACGATCCGCTCCAGGGCATCGGCCCAGGTGCGGGGGGCGTGGTCGGGCACGAGCAGCCCACTGTGCCCGTCGCGGACCACAGTCGGCAGCCCGCCGACGGCAGCGGCGAGCACGGGGGTCCCGGTGGCCTGCGCCTCGGCGGCGACCAGCCCGAACGACTCGTTGTAGGAGGGTACGGCGACCAGGGTCGCGGCCGCGTGCCACGTGGCGAGCTCCGACTGCGCGACCGGCGGCACGAAACGCACCACGTCGCCGAGCCCCAGCTCGCGGCTCAGGTCGAGCAACGCCTCGGGCTTGTCCAGCCCGGAGCCCGACGGGCCGCCGACGATCGGCACGACCAGGTGCGGGCGCAGCGCGGGACAGGACTCGAGCAGCAGGGCGACCGCACGCAGCAGCAGGTCGGGCCCCTTGAGCGGCTGCAGACGACCGACGAACAGCAGCACGCACGAGTCGCGGGGCAGCCCGAGCTCGGCCCGCGCGGCCATCTTGTCGAGCGGGCGGAAGACCGTCAGGTCGACGCCCGGATGCACCACCTCGACCCGCGAGGGTTCGGCGTCGTACAGGTTGATCAGCTGCTTGGCCTCGATGTCGGTGTTGGCGATCAGCATGTCGGCGGCCTCCACGACCTGCTCCTCGCCGATGATCCGGGCCAGCGGCTCGGGAGTGTCGCCGGCCGCGAGGGCGTCGTTCTTGACCTTGGCCATCGTGTGCATCGAGTGCACGAGCGGCACGCCCCAGCGGTCCCGCGCAAGCGCACCGACCTGGCCGGAGAGCCAGTAGTGGGAGTGCACGGCGTCGTAGTGGCCCAGCGGCTGGCCGGCCTCGGACCGGAGCACCTCGCGGGCGAACACGCACAGCTGGCCAGGGAGCTCGCCCTTGCTGAGCCCCTCGAAGGGTCCGGCGTGGATGTTGCGCACCAGCACCCCGTCGTACGGCGCGACGACGGGCTCCAGCTCCGACGACGTGGCGCGGGTGAAGATGTCGATCTCGATGCCCTGGGCGGCCAGCCGGCGGGCGAGCTCGATGACGTAGACGTTCATGCCGCCGGCGTCGCCGGTGCCGGGCTGGTCGAGCGGCGAGGTGTGCAGGCTGACCATCGCTACCCGGCGGATCGGCCGCGATCGGCTCGTCGAGTCCACGTCGTCCCTTTCACTCGGTCCAACGAGATCCAACCCCGGCGCATGCCCGGAGATTCCCGAACGGCCACCGTGGGCCACCGCGGCTCGCCCACGCGGCCGCGGGCGTGCAGAAACGTGACATGAGCAGCACCCGAAACGCGGTCGTGACCGGAGCGAGCAGCGGGATCGGGGCGGCCACCGCCCGGGCCCTCGCGCGGGAGGGCTACACGGTGACCTGCGCGGCCCGGCGTACCGACCGGATCGAGGCGCTCGCGGCCGAGATCGGCGGGCAGGCCGTGGCCTGCGACGTCACCGACCCCGGGTCGGTCGCCGCCCTCGCCGAGAGCGTCGGGCCGACGCTGGACGTGCTGGTCAACAACGCCGGCGGCGCCGTCGGCCTCGACCCCGTGGAGTCCGCCGACCCCGAGCAGTGGCGCACGATGTACGACGTCAACGTGCTCGGCCTCCTGCATGTGACCCAAGCACTGCTGCCGGCGTTGCGGGCCGGTGGCGACGGGCTGATCGTCAACGTCGGCTCCACAGCAGGGCGCGCCGCCTACGAGGGCGGCGCCGGCTACACCGCCGCCAAGCACGGCACCAAGGTGGTCACCGAGACCCTGCGTCTCGAGCTCGTCGGCGAGCCGATCCGGGTCACCGAGGTGGCGCCCGGGATGGTGCGCACCGAGGAGTTCGCCCTGGTCCGGTTCGGCGGCGACCAGGCCAAGGCCGACGCCGTGTACGACGGGGTCGCCGAGCCGCTGGTCGCCGACGACGTCGCCGACGCGATCGCGTGGGTCGCGACCCGGCCGAGCCATGTCAACATCGACGAGCTGGTGATCAAGCCGCGCGCCCAGGCCGCCCAGCACAAAGTCGCCCGCGAGTCCGACCACTGACCAGGGCTCGTCGGCGCGATGAGCTGGGAGAGCAGCCCGGCGCCGAGCGGACGTCATCCGCTCCGCGCGCCATAGGCGCCGAGCGGACGTCATACGCTCCGCGCGCCATAGGCGACGATTCGTATGACGTCCCACGCCACCCGGCGGCTCAGCCCAGCAGCAACGCGGACAGCGCGCGCAGGTCGTCGGTGAGCTCGTGCTCGGGCACCGACGCACGCCGGCCGCCGCCCAGGTCGAACTCGTAGACGTACATGTCGGGGTGGGGTGTCCCGCCGCGCACCGTCGTGAGGTCGAGGCGGTCGGCCAGCGAACGCACCTCCGGCACCCGGGGGTCGTCGCCGTCGAGGTCGACCGTGCCCGAGACGGTGCGCCCCGCGAGCCCGCCCGTACGACGCACGCTCACCGTGGACCCGGAGGCCCCGGCGGGTGCTGCTGCCCCGCCGGCGGGGGCCGTCGCACCCGGCGTGACCCCGACCGTCTGCCACGCCTGGGTGACCGCGTCGGCGTGGGCGCCCGCGGCCGCGATCGTGGCCGCGGCGAACCCCGCGAAGTCGGTATCGGCGCCGACCTGGCCGCCGGTGAGGGCGGCGTACCAGACCTGGCCGGCGCCCTCCCAGGTGTTGCCGCCGATCGTGGTCGAGGCGAGATAGAAGGCGCGGTTGGGGATGCCGGAGTTGGTGTGCACGCCGCCGTTGTCGTCGGTGGTGTCGACGTAGTCCTTCATGTCGCCGACCTGGGGGTCCTTGCCGAGCGTCGGGTCGTCGTACGCCGTGCCGGGGTGCGCCATGTCGCGCAGCGCCCGCGCCTGCACGCCCGGGAGGAAGATGCCCTGCCCCACCAGCCAGTCGCCCTGGTCGGCACTCTGGCCGAGCAGCCGCTGCTTGAGGCACATGGCGAAGCAGTCGGAGACCGACTCGTTGAGCGCGCCCGGCTGGCCCTGGTAGGTCAGCGCGGCCGTCTTCTCGGTCACCGCGTGGGTGAACTCGTGGCCCAGCACGTCGACCGGCTTGGTGAACCGGTCGAAGAACTTGCCGTCGCCATCGCCGAACACCAGCTGGGTGCCGTTCCAGAAGGCGTTGTCGTAGTCCTTCTCGTAGTGCACGCTCAGCGTGACCGGCGCGCCGTTCCCGTCGTAGGACGAGCGGCCGTAGACCTCCGCGAACAGGGCCAGCGACCCGGTGATCCCGAAGGCCGCCTCGTCGACCGCAGCGTCGCCGGACGCCGGCTGACCCGCCGCCCGCACCGCGTCGCCGGGCAGGGTCGAGCCGTTGGCGGCGGTGTGCACGGTCCAGGCGGCGGTGTCGGCTGCGGTGTCGGTCGCGGGGGCTGCGGGCGGCGCCGAGGTCGCCGTACCTCGGGAGGAGCGGAAGCTCGCATCGATCTCCAGCGTCGACGAGCAGCAGCCGCTCGCCTCGTGGGCGCTGGCGGCGATCCGCTCGAGCAGGAACGGGGGGATGAAGTGGCAGGGTCCAAGATCCATGCCTCCACTCAACCCCCATCCGCCGACAACGCCAAGGGTCGCGCGGTCTGTCGACGCGGGACGTCATACGAAACGTGGCCTATAGCGCGCGGAGCGTATGACGTCCCGGGGAGAGCGGCGGTCAGGAGGACGGCGCACGGTCGGGCGGGAAACCACCGTGGGCGACCGGACCCCAGTCGTCGACGGTGACCCGGATCAGGGACTTGCCCTGCCGGCGCATCGCCTGGCGGTACTCGTCCCAGTCGGGGTGCTCGCCCGAGATGCAGCGGAAGTACTCCACCAGGCCGTCCTCGGCCTCCTGGCTCGGCATGTCGAGCACCTCGGCGGTGCCGTGGACCTGCACGTAGGAGCCGTCCCAGTCGTCGGAGTGCACCAGCACCGAGACCGTCGGGTCACGGCGCAGGTGGGTCGCCTTGGCGCGGTCGGGGTACGTCGAGACCACCAGGCGACCGTCGGGGTCGACGCCACCGGTGACCGGCGACAGGTGCGGACGGCCGTCCCTCCGCACGGTCAGCAGGGTGAAGTGGTGGCGATCGCGCACGAACTCCAGCAGCCCGTCGCGGTCGACCCGGTCGGCAGTGGCGATGGTGACCATGCCTCCTACCCTAGGCATCCGGGCGGTCGACGTACGCCGCGGTGCGCAGCACGTCGGCGACGTACGCCGCGACGCGCTCGCCCCAGTCGGGTCGCAGGCCGGCCATCAGCTCGACCCAGAGCCCGAACCACTGCCGGCGGCTGTCCTCGTCGGGTCGCCGGTGGGCCAGCTCGTGGTCCTGGACGAGTCGACTCGCGACGCCGGAGGTGACCCGGAAGAGCAGGTCGTCGACCGAGTGCGCCTCGCATCGCATCGACTCCTGGCCGCGGTCGTGGGCGGCGTACACGAACCGATCGCCCTCGCGCCTCCAGAAGGGATAGCCGCTGTCGCGGTTGACCCGATCGGGCACGGGCGACCAGTCGCCCGTGCGGGTCACGCCCAGCCGCGCGGCGTACCCGTCGATCTCCGCCTGTACGTCGTCGTCGGTCATCGCCGTCCTCTCGATGCGGGTCCTGCACCGTCACGCCGATAGAATGGCGCTTCGCCCTCGCGAGCCTCCCACCACGAAAGCAGTCGTCTCCGCATGCCCATCCGCACCGACCTCCGCAACGTGGCGATCGTCGCCCACGTCGACCACGGCAAGACCACCCTCGTCGACGCCATGCTCCACCAGGCGGGGGCGTTCACCGCGCACCAGGAGGAGGCCGGCGTCGCCGAGCGGATCATGGACTCCGGCGACCTCGAGCGCGAGAAGGGCATCACGATCCTCTCGAAGAACACCGCGGTTCGGTATTACCCCCCGCAAGGCAACGTTGACCATGCACTCAGCGCAACCACAAATGGTGACCGCCCGCACGTAACCCTGAACATCATCGACACCCCGGGCCACGCCGACTTCGGCGGCGAGGTCGAGCGCGGCCTGTCGATGGTCGACGGCATCGTGCTGCTGGTCGACGCCTCCGAAGGACCGCTCCCCCAGACCCGGTTCGTGCTGCGCAAGGCGCTGAACGCCGACATGCCGGTCGTCCTGGTCGTCAACAAGGTCGACCGCGGCGACGCCCGGATCGCGGAGGTCGTCGACGAGACCTACGAGCTGTTCCTGGACCTCCTCGACGAACACCACAGCCAGGACGCGCTCGACTTCCCCGTCGTCTACGCCTCGGCCAGGGCCGGCCGCGCCTCGCTCGAGACCCCCGAGAACGGCGGCATGCCGGACTCCCCCGACCTCGAGCCGCTGTTTCGCACCATCCTGGAGACGATCCCCGCCCCGACGTACGACGAAGGCGCGCCGTTGCAGGCCCACGTCACCAACCTCGACTCCTCGCCGTTCCTCGGCCGCCTGGCGCTGCTTCGGATCCACCAGGGGCACCTGAAGAAGGGCCAGACGGTCGCCTGGATCAAGCGTGACGGCACCACCAAGAACGTGCGGATCACCGAGCTGCTCGTCACCGAGGGTCTCGAGCGCAGGCCCGGCGAGCAGGCCGGCCCGGGCGACATCGTCGCCATCGCCGGCATCTCCGAGATCACCATCGGCGAGACCCTCGCGGACGCCGAGAACCCCGTCGCGCTGCCGCTGATCCACGTCGACGAGCCGGCGATCTCGATGACGATCGGCATCAACACCTCGCCGCTGGCCGGACGCGGGCAGACCAAGAACACCAAGGTGACCGCGCGGCTGGTCGAGGACCGGCTGGACAAGGAGCTGGTCGGCAACGTCTCCATCCGGGTGACCGACACCGAGCGCCCCGACGCCTGGGAGGTCCAGGGCCGCGGCGAGCTGCAGCTGGCGGTGCTGGTGGAGATCATGCGCCGCGAGGGCTTCGAGCTGACCGTGGGCCAGCCCCAGGTGGTCATCCGGGAGATCGACGGCGCCGGCCACGAGCCCGTGGAGCGCCTGACCATCGACACCCCCGAGGACTACGTCGGGGTGATCACCCAGATGCTCGCGCTGCGCAAGGGGCGGCTGGAGCAGATGACCAACCACGGCACCGGCTGGGTGCGCATGGACTACATCGTGCCCGCGCGCGGGTTGATCGGCTTTCGCACCGAGTTCCTGACCGAGACCCGGGGCACCGG
>JBPCQY010000146.1:0-10234 GCA_050997635.1 Nocardioides sp. | reverse complement strand
CAACCATGTCCCGCACGTCCGTCCCGTGAAAGCCTGAGCGTCGTGACGTCATGGCCTCTCTGGATCCTGGTCGCGGTCTTCGCTGCGTCCGCAGGCGTCATCTGGCTAGCCGGGATCAAGCTCTCAGAGACCACCGATGTCCTCGACAAGCGTCTGCATCTTGGCAGTGCCATGGGCGGATTGATCGTGCTGGCCGTCGCTACCAACCTGCCCGAGATCGCCATCACCGTGGCTGCTGCCTTCTCGGGTCATGTGGAGGTCGCGGTGGGCAACATCCTCGGTGGCATCGCCATCCAGACCGTGGTGATCGCTGTGTTGGACCTAGTGGGCAAGCGAGGGCAGGGCGCGAAGCCGATCACCTACCGTGCGGCCTCCCTGACCTTGGTGCTCGAGGCCCTGGCGGTGGTGGCGGTGTTGGCGGTCGTGGTGGCGGGAAGTGAGCTCCCGTCCCGCCTGCTCTTCGCTCGACTCACACCAGACGTGGTGCTGATCGCTGCACTGTGGTTGGTCGGTCTGCTGCTGGTTCAGCGTGCCGGGCGCGGTCTGCCCTGGCACGAGGATGGGACGGCTCCAGGCGCCACATCGCATCGGGGACGACACGGCCACGCGCAGGCAGATTCCCAAAAGGAGGCCGAGAAGCGCTCCGGCTCCTCCACCGCACGCACGGTCCTCATCTTCGCCGCATCGGCCCTGGCGACCCTGCTTGCAGGTGTGACGCTGGAGCGATCGGGGGAGGCCGCGTCCGGCCACATCGGGATCACCGGCGTACTTTTCGGGGCGACCGTCCTGGCACTTGCCACCTCATTGCCCGAGATCTCGACGGGGCTGCAGGCAGTGCGGCAAGGCAACGACGACCTGGCCCTGAGTGACATCTTCGGAGGAAACGCGTTCCTGCCCGTACTCTTCCTGGTCGCCACGGTGATCTCCGGCAAGGCGGTCCTGCCCACAGCCAACAACACCGACATCTACCTCACAGCCGTGTCTGTCCTGTTGACTCTGGTCTACGTCGTGGGACTCATCTTCCGACCCCGACGGCGGGTAGCCGGGATGGGCGTGGACTCCGTCACGGTCGTGGTGCTCTACCTCGTCGCCCTGGCCGGTCTCGTGGCCATCGCTCGGTGAGCACGTGGGCCATCTTGGAGGAGGTGACCGACCTCGGCGCGACCAGGGTCGAGGTCACGTCGGGTCGGATCTGCGCGAAGCGGCTGTGGTCCGAGCGCGGTCCGCGATCGTCTCTAGCAGTTGCGCAAACGCCGTTGTTGCGTGCAGGATGCAAGAACGGCACTCCCCGGAAGGGAACGCGCATGTCAGATCGTTCGACCATCGCAGCGAGCACGACCCGGTCATCGGCGTCGGCCACCGGCGACGGCTCCGGTCTGGCCCGCTTCCGCCGCAGCCTGACCCCGCGCGACTGGCGGAGCCTGGCCGGGATGGGATCCTTCATCCTGTTCCTGCACGTGCTCGGCTTCGGGATCCTGTTCGGGTTTGTGACGCCCCACCACTACCCGCTCGGCGGTGACCACCCGGTGTTCACCATGGGGGTCGGCCTGCTGGCCTACACCTTCGGCATGCGCCACGCCTTCGACGCCGACCACATCGCGGCCGTCGACAACACCACCCGCAAGCTGATGGCCGACAACGTCGTGTCCGGCGAGGAACACAAGCCCCTGTCGGTGGGGTTCTGGTTCTCCCTGGGCCACTCGACGATCGTGTTCACTCTCGCGTTCTTCCTGAGCGTCGGGGTCAAGGCGCTCGCCAGCCCGGTCGAGAACGACAACTCCGCGCTCCACTCGATCACGGGAGTGATCGGTGCCTCGGTCTCGGGCGTATTCCTCTGGATCCTGGGCATCCTGAACCTCGTGGTCCTGATCGGCATCATCAAGGTGTTCAAGGACATGCGCCGAGGCGTCTACAACGAGGCCGAGCTCGAGGAGCAGCTCAACAAGCGCGGCTTCATGAACCGGTTCCTGGGCGGCCTGACCAAGTCGGTCCGCAAGCCCTGGCACATCTACCCGATCGGGGTGCTGTTCGGACTCGGCTTCGACACCGCGACCGAGGTCGGGCTCCTCGTCCTCGCCGGTGGTGCCGCGGCGTTCTCGCTCCCGTGGTACTCCATCCTGGTGCTGCCGATCCTCTTCGCGGCCGGCATGTGCCTGATGGACACCATCGACGGCGTGTTCATGAACGCCGCCTACGGTTGGGCGTTCGCCCGCCCGGTGCGCAAGGTGTTCTACAACATCACCATCACCACGATCTCGGTCGCCGTCGCCCTGATCATCGGCACGGTCGAGCTGATCGGCGTCCTGGCCGACCAGGCGCACATCACCACCGGCCCGCTCGCGTCGATCGCAGGCATCCCGCTCGACTACGCCGGCTACGGCATCGTCGCGCTCTTCTTCGTCTCCTGGATCGTGGCCCTCCTCATCTGGCACTTCGGCCGGATCGAGGAGAAGTGGTCCGCCAGCCTCGCCGACTAACGCGGCGAGCTGAGGAGTACGGCGAGCACCCGGCCGAGCATGTCCGGGTCGGGGCGTTCGCCGGTGATGACCGGGAGGTAGAGGTAGGACTCGAAGATCCGGACCACCGTGTAGGCGAGCTCGCCGACCGGGAGCGGTGAGGCGACGCGTCCCGACTCGAGGTCCGCCTCGATCATCGCGCGCACCCGGCTCACCAGGCGCGGCTGGAAACCGCCGGAGCGCAGGGTGAGCAGCCGGATCGCCTGCTCGCTCTGCCCGTGGAGGTAGGCCCGCATGCCAGGTGTCTCCACGATCTCGCGGGTCCAGCGGCGCATCACGATCGGGACGCGGGACCCCTCGCCGGAGACCAGCTCGGACCAGAGCGTGTCGAGGCGTCGTTCGGCGAGTCCCCACAGCACCTCCACGATCAGCTGGTCGCGGGAGCCCACCCAGCGGTAGAGCGTGACCCGGTTGACCCCGAGCCGTACGGCGAACGCCCGCATGTCGACGCGTTCGCCCTCGAGCAGGGCATGGCGCGCCAACGCGAGCAGGTCGTCGCGGCCCGGGCGGGAGCGGCTGGTCGCGCCGCCCCGCCCGGTACCGACGGATCCGTCCGTGTCCCTACTCCGGGAGACCGTTGGCGGGGGCGTCCGGCGGGGGCGTCGTCACCTTCTGCAGCGCACCGCTGCCGTCGTCGGTGGTGTAGATGGGCCCGACGGTGGCCGGCTTGCCGTTGTGGATCTGGACGATCTGGGTGCCGCCGTACCCCGAGTGGTCGGTCGGGGAGAAGCGGAACGGCACCAGGCCAGGCCCGGTGAACCCACCCTTCTCGACGGCGGCGATCAGGGACCCGCGGGTGAGGTCCTGCCCGGCGGCCTTGAGGGCCTGCACGGTCGTGTACGCCATGGCCATGCCGTACTCGACGTTCCCGTCGAAGGGGGCGTTCTTGTTGTACTTGGCGTCGACCTTGCGGAACAGCTTGATCCAGCTGTTCTGGGTGTCGCCAGGCAGCGGCAGGTAGGTGTCGCTGATCGCCCCTTCGAGCAGGGGGTCGGTGGCGTCCTTGAGGAAGCCCTTGAGCGTGTAGAGGTCGGAGCCCACGTTGGAGATCACCCACTGCGGCGCGAACTTCAGCTTCGCAGCCGTACCGAGGGCCAGCGCGGTGAAGCCGGGCACGGTGAACGAGGTGACCACCTGGCAGCCGGCGGCCTGGAGCGCGCCGATCTGGGGTGCGACGTTGGTGTTGGTCGGGGTGTAGGTCTGCTTCGACTTCAGCGACCCCTTGCCCAGGGTGAGCTCGACGCCTTCGGCGCCATCGGTGCCGAAGTCGTCACCCTGTCCGAAGCTGCAGACCTTCTGGCCCGCGAAGTGCTTCTTGATGTAGTCGCCGAGCACCTTGCCCTCGACGGTGTAGTCGGGCTGCCACCCGAAGGTGGTGGGGTACTTGTCGACCTGGTTCCAGCTCCGGCTGCCGGAGGAGACGAACAGGTCGGGCACCTTGTTCTGCTTGAGGAAGTCCAGGACCGCCGTGTGCGTGGGGGTGCCCAGCGCACCGACCATTGCGAACACCTTGTCCTGCAGCACGAGCTGGCGGGTCTTGGTCGCGGTGGTGGTGGGGTTGTAGCCGTCGTCCTCGACCATGAGCTTGATGGTGCGTCCGTTCACGCCGCCCTGGTCGTTGACATAGTCGAAGTACGCCGTCATGGCGGCGCTGATCTTCGAGTACCCGGGCGCGGCGGGGCCCGTCAGCGGCTGGGTGGTGCCGAGCGTGATCGAGCTGCCGGTGACCCCCGGAGCGCTGGTGTCCGTGGTGGCGCTGCCTCCGGAGCCGCTGCTTCCGCACCCGGCCAGGACCAGCGCGCCGGCCGCGGCTGCGCATGTGACCACGCCGCGTTTCCTGCTACTTCGATGTGTCATGACTGACCTCCAGTTGGTTGGGTGTTGCGCTGACGAAGGGACGGGCGAACCAGGCCGGGCAGGCGGCGTACGAGACCCTGGATGCCGCCGGGCAGCAGCCGGATGACCACCACCAAGAGCAGCCCGTAGACGGCTGCGGGGAGGTTGTCGTGCAGGCGGGACGACACGGTCGCGGACAGGCCGAGCGAGTCCACGTGGTCGCTGAGGAACGATCCGAGATAGACGACCACCACCGAACCCCACACGGCGCCGGCGAGGCTGCCGAGCCCGCCGATGACCACCGCCGAGAGCAGTGCCAGCGACAGCACCAGGTCGAAGGAGCCCGGGGTCGCGGTCTGCAACGCCACGGCCAGGACCCCGCCGCCCAGCCCGGCGGCCGCCGCACTCACGGCGAACGCACCGATCTGGACCCGCGGGACCGACAGGCCGGACAACGCGGCCGCGATCTCGTCGTCTCGGACCGCACGCATGTGTCGCCCGACCGCGGACCGGCCGAGGTTGGCCAGGAAGAAGAGCAGGACCAGCGCGGCGAACAGGCTGATCCACGCCTGCCAGTGCTGCAGGGTGAAGCTCGCCCCGAGAGACGCAGGAGGCGGGTCGAAGGGGACGAACAGACCCTGGTCACCCTTGAAGAACCCGCTGTAGTGGGACGTGATCCCGGGCAGCGCGACACCGAGGGCCAGCGTCGCGCCGGCGAGGTAGGGACCGCGCAGCCGCGCCGCAGCGACTCCGAAGACGGCGCCCGCCACGGTGGTGACCGCGGTGCCCACGAGCAGCGACAGGGGGAGCACCCACTGGCCGGTCACGGCGGCGTTCGAGAAGTGCGTCTGCAAGACGGCCACGGTGTAACCCCCGATCGCCATCAGCGCGGCGTGACCCAGCGACACCTGGCCGTTGGTGCCCGTGAGGAGGGTGAGCCCGGCCGCGGCGCAGATGTAGGCCCCGAGCTGCGAGAGCTGGTAGGCCTGGTAGTCGCTGACGAGGGCGGTCACCAGGACCACCAGGGCCACGCCGGCCGCCAGCTCGACCAGGTGGCGGACCAGGGTCGCCTGCAGGACGCGCGTCGCTGTGCGCATTGACTGGTGCATCAGACCTGCCTCGCCCGGGTGCCGCTGAACAGTCCGCTGGGCCGGGCCAGCAGGACGACGAGCAGCAGCACGAGCGCCGCGAGCGGGGTCAGGTCGGAGCCCAGGTAGCCGCTGACGTAGCTCAGGACGAGCCCGGTGACCACGCCCCCGACGACCGCCCCGACCGGGCTGTCGAGCCCGCCGACGACAGCCGCGGTGAAGCCGATGACGAACACGCCGTCCATCGCCTGCGGGAAGAGCCCGAGCCCGCTCGGGATCACCAGCATCCCGGCCAGCGCGCCCACGAGCCCGGCGAGAGCCCAGCCCAGGGTGAGCATCCGGGCCACGCGGACGCCGAGCAGGCGCGCCACCTCGGGGGCGAAGGCCGCGGCGCGCATCCGCAGCCCGGACGGGGTCCACGTCAGCAGGGCGGCCAGCACGGTCATCAGGACCAGCACGGAGACCACGGTGAAGATGTCCTGCGGGGAGAAGAGTGCGACACCGTGCACGGAGAAGGTGTCGGTGCCGAACGACGGCGGCAGGTCGCGGTAGCCGACCCCGAAGATCATCCCGACCACCGCCTCGAGGGCGACCAGGACGCCGACGCCGATCACGATGGTGTTCAGCGGGGGCATCCGGTCGGCCCCCCGGAACGCCGTGGCCTGCAGGAGGGCTCCGAAGACGATCCCGGAACCGAGCGCGGCGAGGAAGCCCAGCCAGTAGGAACCGGAGGCGTCGGAGACCGCGACCGCGACGTACGCCGAGACCATCGCCAGGGCGCCCTGGGAGAAGTTCAGGACCCGAGTGGTGCGCCAGATCAGCACCAGCGCGAGCGCGACCGCCGCGTAGATGGCGCCGTACGACAGCCCGTTGAAGGTGAGGAAGACGAAGCGGCTCATCAGAACCCCAGGTACTTGTGTCGCAGGGTCTCGTCGTCGCGCAGGTCGCTCGCCGGCCCCTCGGCCACGATCCTGCCGAGCGCGATGACCACGCCGGTGTCGGCGATCTCCAGCGCGCTGCGCACGTTCTGCTCGACCAGCAGGACGGTCAGGCCGGTGCGCTCCTTCCGGTCGCGGAGCAGGGCCATGATCCGCGCCGAGACCACGGGCGCCAGCCCGAGCGAGGGCTCGTCGAGGAGCAGCAGCCAGGGCCGGGCAACCAGCGCCCGGGCCAGGGCCAGCATCTGGCGCTCACCGCCGGAGAGCTGGTGCCCGTGGAAGGTACGCCGCCGGGCCAGCGGCTCGAAGAGGTCGTACATCTCGGCCATCGCCGCGGACGTCTCGCGGGCGCCGTCGCGCCCGCGGCGCCACAGGCCACCGAGCCTGAGGTTCTCCTCCACGGTCAGCTCCGGGATCACGCCGCGGCCCTCCGGCACGTGCGCGATGCCGAGCGTGACCAGCTCCTCCACCGGGACCCGGGTGAGGTCCTTGCCGTCCGCGACGACCGTGCCCGCGGTCGGTCGGAGCAGACCCGACAGGGTGCGCAGCAGGGTCGACTTGCCGGCGCCGTTGGCGCCCAGCACGGCCGTGATGGTGCCCGGTGCCAGGTCGAGGGAGATGTCGTGCAGCACGGGTACGCCGTCGTAGCCCGCGCAGAGGGAGTCGATCTCGAGCGTCGAGGTCACCTGATCGACCCGGCTTCGCTGAGCCCGACCTCGTCGGCGTCGGGGGGTACGTCGGCCCCGAGGTAGGCGGTCGCCACCTGCGGATCGCGGCGTACCTCCTCGGGAGTGCCGGCCGCCACCCGCCGCCCGAAGTCGAGCACGACGACCTGGTCGCAGACCTCCATGACCAGGTCCATGTGGTGCTCGACGAGCAGCACCGAGCACGGTTCCTCGGAGCGGGGCAGCGACACGATCAGCTCCGAGAGCGGCTCGAGGTCCTCGGCCCCGAGCCCGCCAGCAGGCTCGTCGAGGAGCAGCAGCCGCGGGTTGCTGATCAGGGCCCGGGCGAGCGCCACCCGCTTCTGGACGGGGAAGGGCAGCGTGGTCGGCAGCCGGTGTGCGGCGTCGGCGACGTCGAGCCGTTCGAGCAGGCGTAGGGCGTCGGCCCGCAGCCGCGCCTCGTCCCGGTCGCTGCGTGGCAGCCCGAGCAGCGCACTGACGAACCCGGCCCGGCGCGACTCCGCGGCGCCGACCATGACGTTCTCGAGCGCGCTCATGTGCGCGAACAGCCCGACCGCCTGGAGGGTGCGCGAGATGCGGTGCCGCACGAGCCGGCGGGGCACCGGGTGGAACGGCCGCCCCTCCCACTCGACCGATCCCGAGGTCGGCTGCACGAAGCCGCTGATGACGTTGAACAGGGTCGTCTTGCCGGCGCCGTTGGGGCCGATCACGCCCACGACCGAACCGGGGGGCACCTCGAAGGAGACGTCCTCGAGCGCCGTCAGGCCGCCGAACCGGACGCTGACCGCGTCGATCCTAAGACCTGCCATATCACGACCCGTTCCGGCGTATGCAACAACTTGTGGAGGTGTTGCACACGGTAGGCGAGGACCCCGACGGTGACAACCGTCACATCGAGGACCGGCAGCCCGGGCGGATCCGGTTCCGGGACCCATTCGCTGCTTGAAACATGCATGATCCTGGCCCCACTGGGGTAAACCTTGGGTGTGACCCCAATCGCCCCTCCCCGCGCGATCCGCGTGACCCTGACCGGCGAGAGCGAGCTGGTGCGCAGCGGATTCGCTGCCATGCTGGCGCCGTACGCCGACCAGGTCAGCGTCCTGACGACCCAGGACCCTGCCATCGCGCCCGCCGACCTGACCCTCTACGACTGGCCGGGTCACATCGGCTCCGGGACCGACCGGCTCGCTGGCCTGCTCGGATGTCACGGCGTCGGAGCCGTGGTCATCTACTCATGGGAGAGCGACAGCGAGCTCGGTCGCGCCGCCACCACCCGCGGCACCTGTGGCTGGGTCGCCAAGCAGCTGCGGGCCAGCGCGCTCGTCCCGCTGCTGCGCCGCCTGCACGCGGAAGCCGGGACGACGCACTCCGGGCCGCACGAGGTCGGCGAGCCGCTCGACTTCGGGCAGACCCTCACCCCTCGCGAGACGTACGTCGTCGCGCTGATCACCGCCGGGCTCGACAACCGCAACCTGGCCACGCGGGCCGGCCTCAGCATCAACTCGGTCAAGTCCTACATCCGCACGGCCTATCGCAAGATGGGCGTGAGCTCACGCTCGCAGGCCGTGCTGTGGGGGGTCGACCACGGCTACCTCGACCATCCGGCGGCGGTCGACGTGCGCGCCGACGGTGCGATGTCCGGCGTCGCCTAACCTGTCCTGCGACGTACGGCACACCGGCACGCTCGACACCGCCACGGGTGCCTTCACGTCGAGCGGCGACCCTGATCGAGCAAACCCTGCTTGACGTGGTCGTCTTGACGCTCGCGCTTCTTGCTCCAGCCCGGCTGGGGCATGGCTCCGCTTGATGGGGTTGGGGTCCGGCGACTCGTCGCGGGCGTCGGAGGCCATCCGCTCAGTGGTCGGAGCCGGGGATCCGGGGGTTTGAGACGCGGATCCGGTCGGGGGTGAGGCCGTGCTCGATGCCCCACAGGATCGCCTTGGAGCGGGTGGTCACCCCGACCTTGCGGTAGCCGGACCGGATGTAGGACTTGATCGAGTTGATCGAGAGCGCGGTCGTCTCGACGATCTCGGCGTTGGACAGTCCCTGGGTGATCAGGGAGAGCACCTCGGACTCGCGGGCGGTGAGGCCCTCCTCGCGCCCCGGCCAGTCGCCGCCGACCATGGCCCGGCGGCCGGAGTCGAAGATGCGGACCTCGCGGCCGTGGTGCACGTCCTCCAGGGCGGCCACCAGCTCGGCGGCGGTGAGCTGCTTGCTGAGGTACGCCGCGACGCCGTGGTTGCCGCCGAGGCCGCGGGGCGCGTCGTCGGGATGCCAGGTGTAGACGACGACACGGTCGACGCCCGGGTCGGCGACCAGCCCGGCGATCCGGGCCCGGTCGGTGACGCCCTGGGCAAACGTGTCGTACAGCACGATGTCGACACGGACGCCCACGTCGGTGGTGGCGTCCATCTCGACGACCTGGATCCGGTCGGAGTAGGACCGCAGCATCGAGGCGAGCCCGTGCACCACGACCTCGTAGTCGTTGACGATGGCAAGGCGAATGGACACACGGTGAGCCTAGGGCGCCAGAGTTGCCTCACCACCACCCTTAGGGAGGTATCCCGGAACCGGCGGAAGCGGGATACCTTGGTGGGTGGTACCCGCAACGACAAGGGAGCTCTAGATGGTAATCCTGGGATTGATCCTGCTCATCATCGGTCTGGTCGCCAGTATCCAGATCCTCTGGATCATCGGTGTGATCCTGCTGATCGTCGGCCTGATCCTCAACTTCGTGCCGATCGGCGGCACCCGCCGCAGGTTCTACTAGCCCGACCCGCACCTGCGGCGCCCTGCGACGCCGGCCACGCCAGGCCGGTCCCGCAGGGCGTCGGTGCGTCCGGACCGTCGGTGCCACGCCCTACAGTCGGCGCCGTGAGCACCCGCCTCCACCTGCACCGCGCCGAGCGCACCGACGTGCTCGCCGACGCGCTCGCCGAGCTGCTCTCGACCCCGCTCGACGACCCGTTCGCGCCCGAGCTGGTGGTGGTGCCGGCCAAGGGGGTGGAGCGGTGGCTGACCCAACGGCTCTCACACCGGCTGGGCACCGGACCGCGTGGCGGCGACGGCGTGTGCGCGGGCGTGCGCTTCCTCAACCCGCACTCCCTGGTCAGCATGCTGCTCGGCCGCGACCACGACGACCCGTGGGACCCCGACCGGCTCGTCTGGCC
>JBPCQY010000237.1:0-38723 GCA_050997635.1 Nocardioides sp. | reverse complement strand
GAAGCCGCGCCCGAGCACGGCCAGTCCCCCGGCCGCCCAGCCCTGCCGCCCGCACAGCGCGAGCACGTCGCCCGGCTCGGCACCCGAGCGCAGCACCGGCGCCTGGGTGCAGGCGCCGATCACGGTGGCGGCGACGACCACCTGGTCGGCCGAGGTGAGGTCGCCGCCGACGACGCTGGCGCCGACCAGGGCGCACTCCTCGGCAAAGCCCTGCGCGAAGTCGAGCGCCCACTGCGCAGGCAGGGCCGGCGGCGCGGCCAGCCCGATGGTCAGGGAGTGTGCCAGGCCGCCCATCGCGTTGATGTCCGACAGGTTGGCGGCGGCCGCTCGGTGACCGATGTCGCCGGCCGCGGCCCAGTCGCGCCGGAAGTGCCGGCCCTCGACCATCAGGTCGGTCGAGACGACGACGTGGCCGGTGCGCACCCGCAGCACGGCCGCGTCGTCCCCGGGCCCGACGAGCACGTGCTCGCCCTGTGCGAAGAGTCCCGTGAGGGCCCCGATGAGTCCGAACTCACCGACATCGGCAAGGGTGGCATCCGGCGCGAACGACATGCGCCCATCTCACCAGATCCGACGACGGAGACCGGGGATCGGGCGCCTACCCCGCCGCGCGCCGCGACCTGTAGGTTGTCTGCGGCAGCACCCCCGCACAGACGAGGAGTCACGATGGTCGTCCAGGCCTACATCCTGATCCAGACCGACGTCGGCAAGGCCGCCGACGTGGCCCGGGCCATCGCCCAGGTCAAGGGCGTCACGCTTGCGGAGGACGTCACCGGCCCGTACGACGTGATCGTGCGCGCCGAGGCCCGCAACGTCGACGAGCTGGGCAAGCTCGTGGTCTCGAAGGTCCAGAACCTCGACGGCATCACCCGCACCCTGACCTGCCCGGTCGTCCACATCTGAGGGTGACCCACGCAGCGCTCGTACGACGCCCCGTGTCCACCCGGACGTGGGGCGTCGTCGCGCTGGCCTGCGCCCTGCCGCTGATCCTGACCGGCTGCGGCAAGGAACCGGTGACCATCGACTCCCCCACCGTCGACGCGGCCACCGCCACCGCCTGCCGCGCCCTGCTCGATGTCCTCCCAAAGACCCTCGACGACCAGGACAAACGCCTGGTCTCCCCCGCCGACGCGCTGGGTGCCGCGTGGGGCGACCCGGCGATCGTGGTGCGCTGCGGGGTCGGCAAGCCCGCCGGGCTCAACCGGTTCTCCGCGTGCCAGCAGGCCGACGGGGTCGGCTACTTCCTGCCGCCCGCCCAGGCCGACGACTCGTCGACCACGATCACCCTCACCACGCTGGAGTACGACCCGCGCCTCGAGGTCACCGTGCCGCCGGACTACCGCCCCGAGGGCGTCGCCGCCGCGATGGCCCAGCTGGCCGGGCCGGTCAAGGCTCACTTCAAGCTCGTGCACCCCTGCCGCTGAAGCTCACCGCAGGCCGGTGTCGCGCTGCAGCGCGAGCCGGATCAGCCGGTCGACCAGCTCGGCGTACGGCACGCCGGTGGCGGCCCACAGCCGCGGGTACATCGAGGTCGGCGTGAAGCCGGGCATCGTGTTGATCTCGTTGACGACCAGCGAGTGGTCGGGCAGCACGAAGAAGTCAACGCGGGCCAGCCCCTCGCAGCCGACGGCCTCGAACGTGCGCACCGCGAGGTCGCGCAGCCGCTCGGTCACGTCGTCGGGCAGGTCCGCGGGGATGGTGAGCTCGGTGTGCTCCTCGGGGAGGTACTTCGCGGCGAAGTCGTAGAACTCGTGGTCGCCGCCGACGACGAGCTCACCCGCGACGCTCGTCTCGGGGGTGCCGTCGAGGGCCTGCAGTACGCCGCACTCGACCTCGCGCCCGCCCACCGCAGCCAATTCCACGAGCGCCTTCGGGTCGTGCCGGTGCGCCTCCTCGAGCGCGTCGTCGAGCTCGCTCAGGTCGTGCACCTTGGAGATCCCCATGCTCGACCCAGCGCGCGCCGGCTTCACGAACAGCGGGAAGCCGAGCTCGGCGACGTGGTGACGTACGCCGTCCGGGTCGCGGTACCACTCGCGGGCGGTCACCGTGATCGACGGCATCAGTGGCAGCCCGGCCGCGCCCAGCACGACCTTCATGTACGCCTTGTCCATGCTGACCGCACTGGCCAGCACGCCCGCGCCGACGTACCGGACACCGGCCATCTCGAACATCCCCTGGATGGTGCCGTCCTCGCCCCACGGCCCGTGCAGCAGGGGGAAGACGACGTCGACCTCGCCGAGGGTTTCGGGCGGGCGGCTGGCCTCGTGGACGACGAGGTCGGTGGCGCGGCTCTCGCGCAGCAGCGCGACCGACGCGCGGTCACCGTCGACGCTGGGCAACGACTCCGGACCGGTGAACTGGAGCTGGGAGGTGTCGCCCGACTCGAGCACCCAGCGACCGTCGGTCGAGATGCCGATCGGGACCACGTCGTACCGCTCGCGGTCGATGGCGTCCAGGACACTGCCGGCGGTCACGCACGAGACGGCGTGCTCGCTGGACCTGCCGCCGAACACGACGGCGACGCGGGGCTTGGCAGGGCGAGGCTCGCTCATTGGGCCGACCCTAGCGGTCGTGGGCGGACGCTCCTCGCACCGTCGCGGCGGCACGCCTAGGCTCGTCGACATGGCCGACGAATCCGCTCCGCTACGTCCCGCGACCCGGCTGGTGCACGCCGGCCGGCCGCCCCACGAGCCCGACCAGCCGCTCAACGTGCCGCTGACGATGGCCTCGACGTACGTCGCGGGCGGCGACGTGGAGTACGGCCGCTACGGCAACCCCACGTGGACGGCGTTCGAGGACGCCCTCGGCGCACTCGAGGGGGGCCGGTGCCTCAGCTTCGCGTCGGGACTGGCCGCCGTCTCGACCGTGCTCGACCTGGTCGGGCAGGGCGCCACGGTGGTCGCGCCGCGGCACTCCTACAACGGCACGATCATGCAACTGGCCGATCTCGAGGGCCGCGGCCGGATCCGGGCGCAGCTGGTCGACATCATCGACACCGAAACCGTGGTGAAGGCGTGTGCCGACGCCGCGCTCGTCTGGGTGGAGTCACCCACCAACCCGGCCCTCGAGGTCGCCGACATCCCGGCGATCGCGGCCGCGGCCCACGACGCCGGGGCCTACATCGTGGTCGACAACACCTTCGCCACTCCGCTGGCGCAGCAGCCGCTGTCGCTCGGCGCCGATCTGGTCGTGCACTCGGCGACGAAGTACCTCGCCGGTCACAGCGACGCCCTGATGGGGGCCGTGGTCACAGGTGACGACGAGTTGTACGGCGTACTCAAGGGTCGGCGTGACCTGCTCGGCGCCGTCCCCGGGACGCTCGAGGCCTACCTCGCCCTGCGCGGCATGCGGACCCTGCACCTGCGCGTCGAACGCGCGTCGGCCAACGCCTCCGAGCTCGCGCGCCGCCTCGAGGAGCACCCGGCGATCGGTGAGGTCCGCTACCCCGGCTTCGGGGGGATCGTCTCGATCGTGCTGGCGCAGGGTGCGATGGCGGCCGACCTCCTGACGCACAAGACGTCGCTGTGGGTGCACGCGACCTCGCTCGGCGGCGTCGAGTCGACGTTCGAGCGGCGGCGCCGGTGGAAGACCGAGCCGGCGACCATCCCCGAGGGGCTGGTGCGGCTCTCGGTCGGCATCGAGGACGTCGAGGACCTGTGGGACGACCTGCGTACGGCGCTCGACGGTCTCGTCTGACTTCGGCGCCGACGACGCGCCGCGCTCGTTCCTCGCGCCCGCTGACCTGACTGGGTTTCGACACGCTCGCGCGACTTCGTTCCTCAGTCGCGTCGCTTGCTCAACCTGACTGACCCCACGCGCCGCGCTCGTTCCTCGCGCGTCGCTGGTCAGTCAGTCTCGGCCTTGGTGTCGCGGGCGATGAAGGAGTTCATCATGTCGGGCGCGCGCATCCGGTCGGCGACGACGGCCTCGACGTGCTCGGCGATGGGGGCGTCGACGTCGACCTTGCGGGCCAGGGCGAGCAGCGACGAGCAGCTCTTGGCACCCTCGGCGACGTGGCGGGTCGAGGCGTAGATCTCCTCGGTCGTCATGCCGAGACCGAGATTCTCGCCGAAGGTCCGGTTGCGCGAGAGCGGCGACGAACACGTGGCGACGAGGTCTCCCAGCCCGGCGAGCCCCATCAGCGTGAGCGGGTTGGCGTCGAACGCCATAGCCAGGCGCGCAGTCTCGGCCAGCCCGCGGGTGATCAGCGACGCCCTCGTGTTGTCGCCGAAGCCGAGCCCCACGGCCATCCCGACCGAGAGCGCGACGACGTTCTTGTAGGCGCCGCCGAGCTCGCAGCCGACGACGTCGACGCTCGTGTAGGGCCGGAACGCCGGCGAGTGCACCCGCGCCTGGATCATCCGCGCGACGTCCTCGTCCTCACAGGCCACCACCGAGGCGGCCGGCTCGCGGCGGGCGATCTCGGCCGACAGGTTGGGCCCGGACACGACGGCGATCCGCTCGGGACCGGCGCCGGTGACCTCGGCGATCACCTCGCTCATCCGCTTGAGGGTGCCGAGCTCGACGCCCTTCATCATCGAGACCAGCACCTGGTCGTTGCGCAGGTACGGCGCCCACTCGGTCAGGTTTTCGCGGAACGTCTGGGACGGGACAGCGAGCACGACGCAGTCGGCGCCGTCGAGCGCCTGCTCCACGTCGTGGGTGGCTCGGACGGTCTCGGGGAGCACGACGTCGTCGGGCAGGTAGCCCGGGTTGCGGTGCTCCTGGTTGATCACCGCGCAGACCTCCTCGCGGCGGCCCCAGATCGTCACGTCGTTGCCGGCGTCGGCGAGGACGAGCGAGAACGCCGTACCCCAGGAGCCCGCACCGAAGACCGCGACCCGGTGCGACGACGTCACGAGCGGTCCTTCTTGCGCGGGTTGCCGGTCGGTCGCACCCCGGAACGCCGCGGGTCGAACCGCTCGGCGGGTGGCTGTTCGTCGCGCAGGTCGGCCACGATCTCGGTCAGCGCCGCCATGATCCGGTCGGTCGCCTGACGGACCCTCTGGCCGGTAACAGCCCCGGCGCGGAGGTCGTCGAGCGGCACCGGGTCACCGGCCTTCATGGTGATCTGGGTGCGCGGGAACAGATGCGGGCGTGTCGTGTAGGGATAGAGCAGGTCCTGCGCGCCCCACTGCCCGACCGGGATCACCGGGCAGCCGGTCTCCAGGGCGAGCCGCGCAGCGCCGGACTTGCCGGTCATCGGCCACAGTCCGGGGTCGCGGGTGAGGGTGCCCTCCGGATAGACCACGACGCATTCGCCGGCGTCGATGGCCGCGACCGCGGCGGCGTACGCACCGATAGCCTTCTTGCTCAGCCGCTCGACCGGGATCTGGCCGGCCGCGCGCAGGACGTAGCCGAGGGCCGGGTTCTTGAACAGGCCCGACTTGGCGAGGTAGCGCGGCAGCCGCCCGTGGTCGTAGAGGAAGTGCGCCGCCGTCAGCGGGTCGACGTGCGAGATGTGGTTGAACACGACGATGCACCCGCCCGTCGCCGGCACCTTCTCACCGTCGACCCAGGTATGCCGGGTCGTGGCGAGCAACGTCGGCTTCACGGTCACCACGGCGATGTTGAACGCCCAGCCGCGTTTCTGCTGGAGCCCGCGCACCTTCAACCTGGTCCTCCTCGTTCCGTCTGGCCGCAGGCTACTCGGTCGCACACCCGTCACTGCGCTCCTGCGAGGATCGGCGCGATGACTCCGCAGCAGTACGTCGCAGTGGTCCCCGTGAAGCCACCCGGGGAGGGCAAGACCCGCCTCGGCGACCTCCCCGACCCGGTGCGCGCGCGGCTGGCCGCCGGCTTCGCCCTCGACACCGTCGCGGCCTGTCTGGCGGCTTCCCCCGTGGTGGCCGTGGTCGTGGTGACCGACGAGTCCGCGTGGGCGCGGGCCGCGGTCGAGCTCGGCGCGGTGCTGCTGCCCGACCCGGGTCGCGGCCTCAACGGCGCCCTGGTCGCGGGCGCGGTTCTGGCCGCCTCCCGGTGGCCCCAGGCGGTGCCGGTCGCCGTCCTCGCCGACCTGCCGGCCCTGCGGTCCGACGACCTGGCCTCGTGTCTCGCCGGCGCCGCCGGCCGGGCGGCGTACGTCGCCGATGCCGAGGGGACCGGCACCACGCTCTACACCGCGCCGTACGACGAGTTCGCGCCGCGGTTCGGACCGGGTTCGGCGGCCGCTCACGCGGCGACGGGCGCCGTACCCCTGGACGCCTCGGACGCCGTACGCCGCGACGTCGACACGCTGGCCGACTGGCACGCGGCAATGGCCTTCGGTGTGGGAGCGCACTCGCGCAACGCCTGGCCCAGCACGACATGAGGGTGGGCCACCAGCCGGCGGCCCACCCTCATCGCGCTCGAACCGTCAAGACTTCTTGGCGGTCGTCTTCTTCGTCGTGCTCTTCTTGGTCGGGGCCTTCTTGGCGGTCGTCTTCTTGGCCGTGGACTTCTTCGCCGGCGTCGCCTTCTTGGTCGTCGACTTCTTGGCCGTGGACTTCTTGGCCGCCGTCTTCTTGGCAGGCGCACTCTTGGTGGCGGTCGACTTGGCCGGCGCCTTCTTGGCCGTGGTCTTCTTCGTGGCGGTCGCCGCTGTCTTCCTGGCCGAGGAGCTGCCGGCGGCGAGCGTTAGCCTGGGCAGCTTCTTGGCCCCCGAAACGACGTTCTTCAGGTCGGCACCGGCACTGAACTTCGGCACCGCCGTCTTCTTCGCCTTGATCCTCGCCCCGGTTTGCGGGTTGCGGACCCAACGGGCTTCACGGACGCGCTTCTCGAACGAACCGAAGCCCGTGATCGCGACCTTCTCGCCCTTGGCCACCTCACGGGTGATCGTGTCCAGGACGGACTCCAGCGCGTGCTGGGCCTGCTTGCGGTTCCCCTCGTAACGCGCGGCGAGCGCGTCGATGAGCTGTGACTTGTTCACGGCTTCCCTTCCAATGAACGATCAGCCGGGCGGATGCTCGACTTTCTCCAACGCACGCTAGGTATTCGTGGCCCCGGCCACAATCGCCACGCCGACATCCGCGCAGGAAATTTTCAGGCCGCCGACGAGCCGCAACAGCCGTGGTTGAGCCGATTTGTGATCCGAAGCTCCTCGGGAAGCTGAGATTTCCCTTGCCTGGCTGAGGATTCGGCCCCTGGCTACTGCCCCTCGAGACCGATCTGAGCCGAGTTCTGAAGACAGCGGTGACTTGCAGTCACCAGCCGACTGCGATCCACCGCTGTCCCACCAGAAGCAGCGGCTTGCTGCCGGAAAGTGCTACAGCGTGGCTGGCTTCCACCCCGGCCGCTTCGCTTCGTACGCCGCGATGTCGGCGTCGTGGCTCAGCGTCAGCGAGATGTCGTCGAGGCCCTCGAGCAGCCGCCAGCGGGTGTAGTCGTCGATGTCGAAGGAGTCCTCGACCGCATCGACGCCCTCTCCCGCACGGATGGTGCGGCTCTCGAGGTCGACGGTCACCGCGGCGCCGGGCTCGGCCTCGAGTAGGTCCCAGAGCCGCTGCACGGCCTTCTCGTCGACCTGCGCAGCCAGCAGGCCGGCCTTGCCCGCGTTGCTGCGGAAGATGTCGCCGAAGCGCGGTGAGATGACCGCCCGGAAGCCGTAGTTCTGCAGCGCCCACACGGCGTGCTCGCGCGACGAGCCGGTGCCGAAGTCCGGCCCGGCCACCAGCACCGACCCGTCGGCGTACGACGGCTGGTTGAGCACGAAACCCGGTTCGCCGCGCCACGATGCGAAGAGCCCGTCCTCGAAACCGGTGCGGGTGACCCGCTTGAGGTAGACGGCCGGGATGATCTGGTCGGTGTCGACGTTGCTGCGGCGCAGGGGTACGCCGACGCCGGTGTGGGTGGTGAACGCTTCCATCACAGGTCCTTGTCCTGAGGAGCCGAGGGACGAGGCGTCTCGAAGGGCTCCAGATCGCCGGGCGAGCTGAGGGTGCCGCGGATCGCGGTCGCGGCGGCGACGGGCACCGAGACCAGATGGGTGCGTCCGCCCTTCCCCTGCCGGCCCTCGAAGTTGCGGTTGGACGTGGACGCGCTGCGCTCCTGCGGGGCGAGCTTGTCGGGGTTCATGCCGAGGCACATCGAGCAGCCGGCGCCACGCCACTCGGCGCCCGCGTCGGTGAACACGGCGTGCAGGCCCTCCTCCTCGGCCTGCAGCCGCACCCGCACCGAGCCCGGAACCACGAGCATCCGGGTGCCGTCGGCGACGGTGCGGCCGCGGACGATGTCGGCGGCAAGCCGCAGGTCCTCGATGCGGCCGTTGGTGCACGAGCCGACGAAGACCGTGTCCACGGCGACCTCGCGCAGCGGCGTACCGGCCACCAGACCCATGTACTCGAGCGCCTTCTCGGTGGCGATCCGCGCCTGCGGGTCGTCGAAGTCGTCGGGGCTCGGGACGGTCGCACCCAGCGGCGCGCCCTGCCCGGGGTTGGTGCCCCAGGTGACGAACGGCGTCACCGTGCTCGCGTCGAGCAGCACCTCGGCGTCGTACTCCGCGTCCTCGTCGGTGCCCAGGGTGCGCCAGTGCGCCACCGCGGCGTCCCAGTCGTTACCCTGCGGTGCCTCGGGCTTGTCGCGCAGATAGGCGTACGTCGTCTCGTCGGGCGCGATCAGCCCGGCCTTGGCGCCCCACTCGATGCTCATGTTGCACACCGTCATCCGGGCCTCCATCGAGAATGCCTCGATGGCCGGGCCGCGGTACTCCACGACGTACCCCTGGCCGGCGCCGGTGCCGACCTGCGTGATCAGCGCGAGCACGAGGTCCTTGGCGGTGACGCCGTCGGGCAGGCTGCCGGTGACCTGGACCGCCATCGTCTGGGGGCGGGCCTGCGGCAGGGTCTGGGTGGCCAGCACATGCTCGACCTCGGAGGTGCCGATGCCGAAGGCCAGCGCACCGAACGCGCCGTGCGTGGAGGTGTGCGAGTCGCCGCAGACGATGGTCATGCCGGGCTGGGTGAGGCCGAGCTGCGGGCCGACGACGTGGACGATGCCCTGCTCGACGTCGCCCAGGGGGTGCAGGCGGACGCCGAAGTCGGCGGCGTTCTTGCGGAGCGTGTCGACCTGGGTCTTGCTGACCGGGTCGGCGATGGGCTGGTCCCAGTCGAGCGTCGGGACGTTGTGGTCCTCGGTGGCGAGCGCGAGGTCGGGTCGTCGTACGGCGCGGTTGGCCAGGCGGAGCCCGTCGAACGCCTGCGGCGAGGTGACCTCGTGGAGCAGGTGCAGGTCGATGTAGAGCAGGTCCGGCTCGCCGTCGGTGCGACGTACGACGTGCTCGTCCCAGACCTTCTCGGCCAGGGTCTTGCCCATGACACTCCCTCCCGCGTCCGTCGGTGTTAGGTCACACACCGTACGCCTTGCATCCCATGATTCGAGACGGCAGTATTGCCATATGGACACCACCAGCGGCGTCGGCGTCCTCGACAAGGCCGCCCTCGTGCTCACCGCTCTCGAGTCCGGACCCGCGACCCTGGCCGGTCTGGTCACCGCGACCGGCCTGGCCCGGCCGACCGCGCACCGGCTCGCCGTGGCCCTGGAGCACCACCGGCTCGTGGCCCGCGACATGCAGGGCCGGTTCGTGCTGGGGCCGCGGCTGGCCGAGCTCTCCGCGGCCGCCGGCGAGGACCGTCTGCTCGCCACCGCCGGTCCCGTGCTGGCCCGGCTGCGCGACATCACCGGCGAGTCTGCCCAGCTGTGGCGCCGCCAGGGCGACAACCGCGTCTGCGTGGCCGCGGCCGAGCGACCGTCGGGGTTGCGCGACACCATCCCGGTCGGGTCTCAGCTGACCATGCGCGCCGGCTCGGCCGCCCAGGTGCTGCTCGCCTGGGAGGACCCCGAGCGGATGCACCGGGGCCTGCAGAACGCCGCCTACTCGGCCGCCGCACTCTCCGGTATCCGCCGTCGTGGCTGGGCCCAGTCGGTCGGCGAGCGCGAGCAGGGTGTCGCGTCCGTCTCGGCCCCGATCCGCTCCCCCGGCGGCAAGATCATCGCCGCGGTGTCGGTCTCCGGTCCGCTGGAGCGGCTGTCCCGTCAGCCCGGGCGGATGCACGCCCCGGCCGTGATGGCCGCCGGCGAGCGCCTGTCCGAGTCGCTGCGCCGCGCCGCCGCCGAATAGCCGACCCGTCACTTGTTGACGTCGTACGACGCCGACCCGTCACTTGTTGACGTCGTACGACGCCGACCCGTCACTTGTTGACGTCGTACGACGCCGACCCGTCACTTGTTGACCGTCGACAACTGACGGGTCGACGCTGCTGGGCGTCAACAACTGACGGGTCGACGCTGCTGGGCGTCAACAACTGACGGGTCGACGCTGCTGGGCGTCAACAACTGACAGGTCGGCGATTCTGGGCGTCAACAACTGACAGGTCGATCAGAAGAGGGCGTCCTGCTCCAGCTCCAGCAGGGTCTGCTTGCGCTCGATTCCCCCGGCGTACCCGGTGAGCGAGCCGTCGGCGCCAATCACCCGGTGGCACGGGATCACGATCGGGATCGGGTTGCTGCCGTTGGCCAGCCCGACGGCGCGGGAGGCGGCGTTGGTCTTGCCGAGCCGCCGCGCGATCTCGCCGTACGACGCGGTCTCGCCGTACCCGATCTCGAGCAGCCTGCCCCACACCGACTGCTGGAACTCGCTGCCCGTCGGCGCGAGCGGCAGGTCGAACTCCTTCAGCTCGCGGTCGAAGTAGGCCCGCAGCTGAGCCACGGCCTCGACCAGCACCGGCGCGGTGTCGTCGCGCTCACCGCGCGGCCGCCCGTCGTTGTCGCGGTACGGCGGGTACTCGATCGCGGTGATCGCTGCGCCACGCTCGACCAGCCGCAGCGTACCGATCGGGCTGTTCATCAGGGTCCACATGTCACTCATCCTCCGTCGTCAGTGTCTCCCACAGCAGCACCTGCGCATACGAGCGCCAGGGCCGCCATGTCTCCGCCAGGGCCGCCACGTCGGCGGGATCCCGGCCCAGCTTGAGCAGCGCGTCACGGGTGCCGATGTCGGTCGGCAGGAACACGTCGGGGTGTCCCAGCGCCCGCAGCGCGATGTAGTCGGCCGTCCACGGCCCGATCCCGGGCAGCGCCAGCAGCGACGCGCGTACGTCGTCACGGTCGGCGCCCCGGTCGAGCCGGACGCTGCCGTCGGCTAGCGCCGCACACAGCCCGACCAGCGCCCGGCCGCGGCTGCGCGGCATCGGCAGGGTCTCGGGGTCGAGCGCGGCCAGCGTCGCCATCTCGGGGAACAGATGGGTCAGCCCGCCGGCCGGCGCCGGCAGCGTCCGTCCGTGAGCGGAGGTGAGCCGCGCCGCAGCGGTCCCCGCCGCGGCCACGGACACCTGCTGCCCGAGCACCGCACGTACGGCGATCTCGCGGCCGTCGACGTGTCCGGGCACCCGCAGTCCCGGCGTACGACGCACCGCGCGGCCGAGCACCGGGTCGCCCGAGAACGCGTCGTCCACCGCGACGGGGTCGGCGTCGGCGTCGAGCAGGCGTCGTACGCGTTCGACGGCGGCGGTCAGGTCGCGCAGGTCGGTGAGCGTGAAGGACGCGGGCACGAACGCGGTCGTGCCGGGTTCGAAATGGTCGCCGAGGATGAGTTCGACGGCGCCAGGCCCGTGGGGCAGGTCGAGGGTGCGTGCGTAGGTGTCGCCGGTGGCGGCCTCGACCCCCGGGATCGCCCGGCGGGCCAGGAACGACAACAGCGCACGGCCCGCGAACGGCGTCCGCACCGCGAGCCGCATCGGCACGGTGCCGGGCACCGGTCGCCCACCGCGCCGCCCGCGCAGCTCGGTCGGGGACGCGGCGTACACCTCACGGATCGTGTCGTTGAACTGCCGCACGCTCGCGAAGCCGGCGGCGAACGCGACGTCGGCGAATCCGAGCTCGGTCGTCTCGATCAGCACGCGGGCGGTCTGCGCACGACGAGCGCGGGCCAGCGCGAGCGGTCCGGCACCGAGCTCCTGGGTGAGGAGCCGCGACAGGTGCCGGGTCGTGTAACCGACCTGCAGGGCCAACCCCTCCACACCGTCGCGGTCGACGACGCCGTCGGCGATCAGCCGCATCGCCCGCCCGGCGGTGTCGGCCGCAACGTCCCAGTCGGGGCTGCCCGGAGTGGCATCGGGCAGGCACCGCTTGCAGGCGCGGTAGCCGGCCGCCTGCGCCGCCGCGGCCGTCGGATGGAAGCTGACGTTGGCGTACGCCGGGGTGCGGGCCGGGCAGGACGGGCGGCAATAGATGCCGGTCGTGCGCACGGCCGTGAAGAACACCCCGTCGAAGCGCCGGTCGCGGCTCTTGACGGCGCGGTAGCAGGACTCGCGGTCGAGGTGGGCTGCCGGGCTCATGGCTCCATCCTGCTGGATGGAGCCGGTCCGTTCTAGCGGAAATCGGACCTCACCGCAACGGACTCAGCGACGGACGGTTGCGACGAGCTTCCACGCACTGGGGAGTACGCCGGCGGCCAGCGCGAGCTTGAGGGTGTCACCGAGGAGGAACGGCTGGGCGCCCAGCACCCAGGTGTCGTGGAACGACGTACCGAGCGCGTGGCCCAGCCACAGCAGGCCCAGTGCGTAGATGACCACGCTGCCCACGACCATGGCGACCAGCGACGTCGTGAGGCGCCGGTCCCAGCCGTGTTCGGCGGCCCAGCCCACCACGCCCGCGGCGAGGAGCATGCCGGCAAGGTAGCCCGCCGTCGGCGCCGACAGGATGCCCCAGCCCGAGGCGTGCTCCGCGAAGACCGGCGCACCGAGGCCGCCGACCAGGAGGTACGCCGCCATCGTGGTCAGGCCGCGCCCGGCGCCGTACGCGCCACCGACGAGCAGGGCGGCGAACGTCTGGCCGGTGACCGGCACGGGCGTGAACCCCAGCGGGATCGACACCTGGGCCGACAGCGCGACGAGGACCACACCGACGACCACGAGGGCGGCGTCGACGAGCAGGCCGGCGACCCGGGCGTCGGGGCGCACCAGCGCCGGGACGAGCGCCGTACGGGCGGAGCGGACGGGGTAGGCAGCAGCGGACACGGAAGACCTTTCGAGTGGCGACTCGCACGAGGCTAGCGAAGCGGTCCGTGCACCGGACCAGGGGTCCACGACCGACGAGTAACCCGCTCAACGACTGGGGGAACCCGACAGCAGGGCCGCCACGTTGTCGGCTCCGGTCGAGCCATTGCCGCCGACCGTGTGCCTCGACCTACTCGACGGCTCTGCCGCTGACCCCAGTTTTCAATCGGTAGCGGCTCCACTGGAGTGACGTGCATGGGCGTGCCGGATGACGTCGGCGGGCGCCTTGCGCCGAGGGTGTTGCGGCGAGGCCGTTCAGTTCAGTCCCCTGCTGCGGGGGGTGCTCCAGCCTTCGCGTCCTTCTACTGCGTGCACTGAGGCGATTGGGAGCATCGCGATGAGTTCCTTGAGGCGTCGGGCGTTGTCGAACCACGGTTGGTATCGGGCGAGCTGGTCCTCGCTGAGGAATTTGGTGAGGGTCTTGCCCTCCACGGTGCGCGTCCACTGGATGTAGGGGCCGTGGAGCGCGGGCGGCTCTGCTTTGCAGGCGCAGTTCCGTTTTCCGCAGCGCATGGTGCGGACAACCACGCTGCCGGGTAGTGCCCCGTCGATGTTGGCCATGGTCTCGGCGATGCCTCGCGGGTCGCTTCCCACGGCAGGTTCGGCTCGGCATCTCGCTCCTGGTCGGTTGGATGTCCCCCAATCGGTAGGGAGCGGTCATCAGGGCTGCGACAGATGGGAGAAGCGCCGATGGACAACCCCCGCACCGACACGCAGGCCGACCGGGACAACTTCGCAGCCAGCCGCGAGTGTTTCGCCGAAGCGCTCGGGTGGCTCGAGGGAGCCGCCGAGGTCGGTGAGGACGGCGTAGGGTTGGCCCGATCGCCGTACAGCAAGCGGTCGGCGGCTCGTTGCGGTCGTTCCCGCAGCGGCGCGAAGGCGAGACCGCGACGAGCGCCGTACCGACCAGGGTCACGGCAGGATTGGTGCGGTCTCGGGCGACGACGCCGAGGAGGGTGACCACGACGCCGTACCCCATCAGGAGTGCCGCGGTGAGGGTGCCGTAGACCAGGGAACGTCGTACGACGACCTCGATGCGGTAGACGTTGCGCCGCAGGATCGCGGCGGCGACGGCGACCGGTAGCAACGGGATCGCGACCAGCGTGACGAGGTTGCCGACCGCGTGGACGGGCAGGGCGATCCTCCGGGCGAGCAGGAGCACGGCGAGCGCGAACCAGCTCAGCTGTGCGCGTTCGGCTCCGTCTGCGCGGCGCCATCGGACCACGACGGCGGGGCCGGCACGGACCGGCCCGAGCGCGATGAGCACACCACCCGCGGTGCCGATCACGACGAACGCCTCGTGCGGCAGGGGATGCCCAGGTGGTTGTCCGCGACGTGGTGGTTGCTCAGCTGAGTGACGCCGACCGCAAGGAGTTGCGGGAGGCCAACAAGCGGATCCGGCTGCTCGAGCAGGAGAACGAGGTCGTGCCTCGTGCCGCTGCCTATCTGTCCCAGGCGAACTTGCCGGGAAAATAGTCTTCCAACTCGTCCGTGAGATGGCCGCGGCCGGCCACGCAAATCAGGGGTGCCGGTCGCGGTGGCGTGCAGGATGCTGGGGTTATCACCCCAAGGGCACTACAAGTGGCGCAAGTGCCCGGAGTCCCAGCGGGACTGGGACGATGCGCACCCGATCATCGCCGCCCTCGACATCCATGGCGACGACCCCGACTACGGATACCGGTTCATCACCGACGAGTTCGCCGAGCTGGGCATCGTCGCGTCCGAGAACCGTGTCTGGCGGCTGTGCTCGCTCCAACGGAGCTTCTCCCAGCACTCGAAGAAGCGGGGCCTGCACCGCAAGCCCGGACCACCTGTCCACGACGACCTCCTCAAGGTCATCGGCGAGCACGGCCACCCCACCCGCGACTTCACCGCGCAGGCCCCGAACACCAAATGGTTGACCGACATCACCGAGCACCCCACCGGCGAGGGCAGCTCTACCTCTGCGTGGTCAAGGACTGCTTCACCGGGAGGATCGTGGGCTACTCCATCGACTCCCGTATGAAGTCCTCTCTCGCCGCCTCGGCGATCCGGAACGCGATCAGCCTGCGCTCCCCGGACGGCACCATTCTGCATAGCGACAGGGGTAGCCAGTTCCGGTCCAAGAAGTTCGTGCGGCTGTTGAAGAACAACGGACTGCTCGGGTCGATGGGCTGCGTCGGCGCGTGCGGGGAAAACGCCGTCATGGAGAGCTTCCTCTCGCCGCTGCAGAAGACCGTCCTGGACACCAAGAGGTGGGAGACCCGAGCCGAACTACGCCTGGCGATCGTGGTTTGGATCGAGACCAAGTACAACCGACGGCGCCGGCAACGGGGCCTGGGCAAGCTAACCACGGTCGAGTTTGAGATGATCTACGCATCCGCAGACGCGGCCTGAGAACCATCAACCCCGAGTGTCAACCAAACCGGGGGCAGACTTCCCTGAGGTTCGGCGGTCGTGCTGGCCCACCACCGACCACGAGCTGATCCCATCCGAGGAGGTCGAGCATGGACCACACAGGGTCGATGGCATCCCGAGAGCCCGCTGACCCGTCGTGGCGTCAGCCCCTCTCCCTGCGGGCGACGCTCTACCTCGTTTGCTGCTTGGTCGCAGCGTTCGTCCTGCTCACCGCACTTGTGGCGTCCAGCTGGTCCCCTCTGGGCTCGCTCGATCAGCGCATCCTGAGCTGGGGATACGGCCTCACCTACGGCCATCGCGGGCGTAGCGCCTGGTGGAACGACGTCGCGCGGTACGGCCAACCCATGGTCTGGCGCGTACTCCTGCTCGCGCTCGGCCTGGCCCAGATCCGATGGCGGCGACGAGCCCTCGGCGCCTGGCTGATCGGCATCGCGCTGGCCGAGACCGCTGTCGGACCACTGATGAAGTACCTCCTGAACCGGCCGCGCCCGCACTGGCTACACCCGATCGCTGTCGAGCACACCACCTCCTACCCATCTGGGCATGCCACAGCGATCGCCATGTTCGCAACCGCCTCGATTCTTCTCGCCCTGGCAACGCTTGGGTCGCGGCCAGGCAGGTGGGCAGCTATCGCTGTCACGCTCATGCTAGGAACCGTCGTCTCGATGGATCGCATCTTCCTTGGCGTGCACTACGGCAGCGACGTGCTCGGCGGCATCCTCCTGGGCAGTAGCGTGACCTTCGCTGGTTGGGTCTTGATGCTGCACGTCCTTCGACGGCGCAGCACGGATTCATGACCCATGCTCGACTACCCGCTTGAACTGCACTTCGAACTGGTGAAGGTCTCGCGGGAGGGGGCGGACGTGGCAGTCTCAGGCGGATTCATCTTTCGTGCGGGGGACCATCAGCACCGGACACTCGGGATGCTTGGTTATGGCAACGCTCACCGGACGCGTGAACAGGCGCGACAGCGGGCCGGTGCCGCTCGAAGGCAAGCCGACCACGATCATCAGGGCCCCGGAGGCGGTGGCCACGTCCTGCAGCACGTGTGCCGGATCTCCACGCTCCTCGCTGTAGGTCGACCCTGGCATTCCTGGCGTCAGCAGTGCGGCCACCTGCCTGCGGATCAGCACGAGGTGGGCTTGCCCCTGCCCCTCCCAATCTTCGGAGTCGGGGTCCACGGGATAGTCGTCGAGGGCGCGCACGTGGACCACACGAATGTGGGCATCCAGCCGAATCCCAAGGTCGATGGCCGTGTCCAGCGCATGCCGGCTGTCGGCACTGTCCTTGTATCCCACGACGATCACAGGGGCGTCGTTCACGCTCACACTCCCTTCTTGAGCTCGGACCTGAGGTCATGGCCGGCTTGAGGGCCCAGGAATGGGCACGGAGCGCACGTAAAGCCCGACAGACGTGCTGACGGCGCATCCGGGTACACCGTCCATGGCGCTTGAGTCATCACTACCTACCCGTTCGTTCGCAGGTAGGAACCATCAGCCTGACGGCCGTTCGGAATCGCTGGACGACCCTCGGGCGGGATCCATCGCCTGCCTCAACATATCGCAGACCGACCGGTCTGAGCCTCTCGAAGGAGCACTGGTCCTTGTGGGCTTGACTGGGGGCGCGCGGTCGACCCCTGCTGCCGCCTTTCTCCCCAGCGCGAACCGCCGGACAGGGGGGTCAGTACCGGTGGTGCGCCAGGCGAAGTCCTCCGGTGCGGCGATCCTCGCTGACGTACTGCATGGCGGGAATCATCTCTGAGGTCACGAGTCCGTGCTCGGCCGTCAATGCGTCGATCACCTCGAAGGACGCGCCTATGCGCTCCGGTGAGTCGATGACGACGGTGACCACGGGCACATGCCGACCGAGCTGCAGGAGCCGGTCGCCGTGCGGCGGCTGGTCGCCGTGGAACCCCCACACCCCGCGCAGCGCCGTCGCGCCCCGCGCGTTGGTCTGCCGCAGACGGCGCACGATGCCGCGGTGGACCGGCTCACCCTGGTGAAGATGCGACTCCGAGTTGTAGATCATCAGCTTCTGCCACATCGCCAACCCTGTCGCGTCCCGCGTCGGCAGCGCGTGCGGCCGGGCCAGCAGTTCTCCGTCGCGTTTGCACACCCGGACTCGCTCTACGGTCACCATGGTGCGCCGCAGCAGACCGCCGAGCTCCGGCAGCACCCGCTGGATCTTGTCCCCGTGTCCCACCGCGAGCACCATGGCGGGCACGTCAAGATTCCTGTCCCAGAACCGGGCGCGTTCGCGTTCGTTGTGGAACGTGCCGTCGACCCCGAGCAGCACCGTGGCTCCGGCGATTCCGCGACGTTGGAGCAGGTCGCAGAGTGCGACATACGCGGGGACCCGGTACACCCGCTCATGTCTGCCCACGTAGATGGTCAGCTTGGTCGCCTCGTGGAGTTCCTCGGCCAGCGGACCGGGCAGGACGTCGCCGCGGATGACGCGGGCCCGCTCCACTGTGAGCATGCCGCGCGGTTGCAGTTCGGTCAGTCGCGGGAGGAGCCGGCCGATGCGCGATCGCGTGTCTCCCGCAACGGCCATTACCGAGGGATCCTCCGACATGGTGAGCGTCTGGTCGGTCCGTAGATGGTGGCGGAGACCGAAGCCACCGGTGGCCCGCAGCAGGATGCTGGTCGCGACGTCGTACTCCTCGAAGGTGTCCAGCAACACGTCGGAGAAGAAGCGACCGTCCACGCGCAGACGCTCTCCGAAGTAGCTCGTCACCTTCAGCCAGTCGTCGATCACAGGTACCCTCCGATCCACAGCCCCAGGGCGCCCGCGGCGAGTCCCAGCGCCAGGCTCAGCACGATGTTCTGGGCAGCACGCACGTTCTGGCGCTCCTCGACGAGCCGCTGGGTCTCGAACATCCAGGTACTGAACGTCGTGTACGCGCCGATCAGTCCGGTGCCGAACACCAGGGCGAGGTGCTCCGGCAGGGCTGCGGCGTTCAGGACCCCCAGAACCAGGGCACCCGTCGCGTTGACGACCATCGTGCCCATCGGCAGGGTACTGGTGAACCTGCGCGTGACGGCGCCATCCAACACGAAACGAAGCACGGCCCCGCAGCCGCCGCACAGGGCAAGGGCGCCCCAGGCCAGAACGGTGCTCATCCTCGGACCCGCGCCCGTCGTACCAACGACGTGGCGACGTGCAGGGCCACGAGGCCGGCCACCAGGCTCGCCAGCAGGTAGGAGAGGGCCACACCCCAGGCTCCCGCCTGAACCAGCCGCACGATCTCGATCTGCATGGTGGAGAAGGTGCTGAGCCCTCCGCAGATCCCAGTCCCCACGAAGGGCCTCTGGTAGTTCGAGGTGGGCAGTCGTTCCAACAGTCGTGTCGAGAAGTAGCCGAGCAGGAACGCCGCCACCACGTTGACCAGGAGCGTCGCCCAAGGCCAACCGTCGGATGTCCCGACGAGCTCGGTGCCCACCAGCGCGCGGGCGAGGCTACCGATCGCGCCGCCTACGAAGATCGCGAGCAGCTCGCGACGGTCCTTGTTCATCAAGGCTAGATCCTAGGTGTGCTCGCGCCACCCCACTGCCCGCTCTCGCGTATGTGGCATGATGGAGATTGGCGATGGAGCTCGCCCGGCTTCGGCTCGAACCGCATCTGCTGATGGCTCCTGTACCGCGAGGTCAGGAGCCATCGTCATGGCCGAACAGGCCGAGTTCAGCAGCGTTCTCTTCCTTCCGGGTGCCGTCCAGGAGGACTTTGCGTCAGCGGAGCCAGCGTTCTTTCGCGATCTGAACCTCGATGCGCTGGTCGTTCAAATGTGCGCGGGACGCTCGCTCCAGCGCCTCCAGCCCTTCTTCTGGTCGGGCCTGCAGAGCGTGGAGACCGTGCGCTACCGGCAAGAGGTGATGCGTGAGATCGAACGCCCAGAGGTCGGAGACGCCGTCCGCCGGTTCGTGGACGGATTCAGCCTCGTCCGGCAGCAACAGAGCCTGAGGAGCCAGGTCCGCTACCCCTGGCAGCCGGAGCGATGCCTGCTGGATGCCGCGGCCGCGTACTGCTCTGCCGTGCTTCATCTCCACTGCGAGCTGGAGCAGCTCACCAGGCACTCGACGGCGTTGCTTGACCTCCACGACTTCCTCGGCCGCTACGTCGAGTCGCCCGACTTCATCGAGCTGTCGGCCGACGTCGAACTCACCCGGCGAAGTCTGGACTCCGTGACCTACCTGTTGCACGTCCGGGGCAATCGGATCTCAGATCAGTGGTCCCCACGACGAGCCCGACCTCGGACGAAACGTGGCTGAACTGTTCGAGCGCTTCCGTGACCACGGACACGCAGACGATCCGGTGAGCTACCGGGCTTCGGCCGGCTTGCCACATTGACGCGGCCATCCTGCACGAAGTGGCAGAAACGTTCCCCGACGAGTTTGCCCAGCTGACGGTGTTCGCGGAACGACACGAGCGATTCGTCAACACCACCATCGCAAGGCTGCCGCACGAGGTCGAGTTCATCCTGGCGTGTCTGGAGTTCAAGGGCCGCATGGAGCGACTCGGTCTTCCGATGTCGTATCCGACCATCACCGAGAAGCCGGGGCTTCTAGCCGAGGGCTGTTACGACGCGGCCCTCGCGGCCTCGGGGCACGCTGTCGGCGAGAGCGCTGGCATGAAGAGGCAGGACGTGATGGTGCAGAACTCGTTAGAGCTGGCGGGCGCCGAGCGGTTCGTCGTCGTCACCGGACCCAACCAGGGCGGCAAGACCACCTTCGCGCGGGCCGTGGGCCAGCTGCACCACCTTGCCGCCTTAGGGTGTCCCGTTCCGGCCGCCCGGTCCGAGGTGTTCCTCACCGACGGCATCTTCGTCCAGTTCGAGCGACAGGAGGATCCAGGCAGTCGGCGAGGCAAGCTGCAGGACGACCTTCTGCGCATTCGCACCATCCTGCAAGAGACCACCCCACGCAGCCTCGTGATCATGAACGAGGTGTTCAGCTCGACCTCGACCCAGGACGCCCTCGAGCTTGGCCAGAGGATCCTGCTGCCCCTGCTTCGGTTGGGCTGCCTGGGAGTGTGCGTAACGTTTCTCGAAGAGCTCGCATCCGGAGACGACCGGGACGTCAGCATGGTCGCGGACGTCGACCCAGACGATCCGAGCGTCAGGCTCTACACCTTGTCTCGACGCCCACCCGACGGCCGAGCGCATGCCGAGTCGCTGATGACCAAGTATCGGCTCGGCCTAGACGCCATCAAGGACCGGGTGGCGAGACGAGAGTCCGACTGATGCATCCGGACCTTGAGTGCGATCTCGGGATTCCGGCACCGGACTGGGCCAACGAGGTCGAGGCGGATCTCGACATCGCTGATCTGATCGCAGCCATGGCACAAGGCGATCAGTTCTTGCACGAGGTGGCGCGCTCCGCCCTGTTTCAGCCGCTCACCGACCCGGACGTCATCGCGTACCGGCAGGACGTGCTGGCCGACTGTGTCGACCACCTGGACACGGTGAAGCGCCTCTACGGGGTATCGACCGAAGCGGTGCAGGTCGAACGCAAGATCCTGCTGGGGTGGAACTCGAACAAGCCGCGCACCCGCCTGCATCGATCGCGCGCCTGCATGGTGGGGTACGTCGCGTTGCTCCGGCGCCTGCGAGTCGAAGCTGACGCCCACACAGACGAGTTCTTGTCATGTGGGATGCGTACGCTGTTCACCTCGATCCGATCGGAGCTGGCGGACGACTATCTGGCCGACGTTCAGCGCTGCCTGGCACTCCTGGAGTTCCGCGGGGGGCTACTGGAGACCGCCCGGCTCGGAATGGCCAACGAGGGCACCCACTACGTGCTGCGTGCCCCCGAGCGCACGCGGCCTGGGTTGTGGGAGACCCTCACGAGCGGCTGGGGGCATCACACCGTCACCGTCGCCGAGCGCGACATGGCCGGAGCCGAATCCGTCGGCGAGCTGCAGGAACACGGATCCGCCGTCACGGCCGAGGCACTCGGCCAAAGCGCGGACCACGTGAAGGCCTACTTCCACGCGCTCCGCCAACAGCTCGGCTTCTACCTGGCCTGCGTCAACCTCCGCGGGCGGCTTCTCGCCGCAGGTCTACCCCTGTGTCGCCCTGAAATCGTCCAGGAGCCAGGGATCAGGGCACACCAGCTGTTCGATCCTCTGCTCGCTTCACCGCGCACATTCGCCGGTCGGCAATGACCTCGACGCGGACGGTTCCGAACTCGTGGTCATCACTGGAGCCAATCAGGGCGGCAAGTCCACGTTCCTCCGGGCCCTCGGCCTGGCCCAGCTGATGATGCAGTGCGGACTCTTCGTCGTCGCCGAGGAATGCTCGGCTGGTGCAGTGGAGGGGATCCAGACTCACTTCCGTCGAGAAGAGGACCCCTCGATGGTCAGCGGCAAGTTCGACGAAGAACTCGCCCGCATGAGTGCGATCGTGGATCGCATCGGTCCACGATGGCTGATTCTGTGCAACGAGTCCTTCTCCTCCACGAACGAACGGGATGCATCACGGGTCGGCGGCGACATCATCGAAGGGCTCCTCGCATCCGGCATCCGTGTTCATCTGGTTACCCACCACTTCGAGCTGGCGCAGAGACTGCGTCGGGACGTCGCCGGCGCGACGTTCCTGCGCGCAGCTCGACTCGAGGACGGCACGCGGTCCTACGAGATCGTGCAGGGCGAGCCGCTGCGGACCAGCTACGGGATGGACGTCTACGCCGAGGTCATAGGCGGGGCAACTCGGGAGCCGACCTCGGGTGCAGGTCAAGAAGACGCCGATGACCTGTAATCTGACGGCCGAGGGCGGTGGGGCTCGCCGACAACCGCGACCAGCAGGCCGCCAACAGTCCCTACCTGACAAGGTAGGAGTTGCTATGCCCTGGACACCGCACGATGCCGCTCTGACGCGTCCGAGCCTAGAACTGGACGCACGCCGGTGACCGGGGCCGAGCGACAGCCGGACGAGGCCCAGGCCGAGGCCGAGGACTCCGGCAGGTCGGGCAAATGGCTCACGCCGGGAGTTGCCGCTGTCGGCCTGGCCTCCCTGGGCAGCGATGCCGGTCACGAGATGACCACCAGTCTCCTGCCGACCTTTCTCTCCTCCACCCTGCACTCGGGGCCGGCTGCGCTCGGAGCCATCGAGGGCGTCGCGGACGCCCTCGTGGGTTTGAGCAAGCTCGCGGGCGGCCCGCTCAGCAGCGATCCAGCTCGCCGCGGCCGGATCGCGTCGGGTGGCTACCTGCTCACCGCAGCCGCCACCGCCGCGATCGCCTTCACCACAGCAGTGTGGCAGGTGGCACTTCTCCGGGGCCTGGCCTGGATGTCGCGTGGCCTGCGTTCCCCGGCCCGCGACTCGATGCTCATGTCGATGGTCCCCCGCGCCGTCTTCGGGCGGGCCAGTGGACTAGAACGTGCAGGGGACAACCTCGGCGCGCTCATCGGTCCGCTGCTCGCGTCCGCGCTGGTGGCCTCGATCGGCGTGCGCCACACCCTTCTCCTGGCCTTCGTTCCCGGCCTGCTGGCTGCGGGGGCCATCACCGTGGCCGCCCATGAGGCGCGGCGAGTCGTCACCAGCGCCCAGGGGCAGCGCACTCTCAGCTTCAATATCGGGGAGCTACGCCGTGCCGGGCTGGTTCGCGCACTTGCCCCAGCCACCCTCTTCGAGCTCGGCAACCTGGCCACCACGCTCCTCATCCTCCGGACCACCGGCCTCCTGCACACCGATGCCCGCTCTCTGACGGCGGCCACGAGCCTGGCGATCTTGATGTATGCCGGCCACAACGCCGTCGCGGCCGTTGCCGCACTGGTTGGCGGTTCATGGACAGACCGGGCGAGCCCACGACTCGTCTTCGCCACGGGTGCTGTCGCCTACGTGCTGGCTTACACGATCTTCGCGTGGGGGCCGAGCCAGATCTGGCTCCTTCTGCTTGCGTTTGCGTCCGCAGGACTGGGCATTGGCCTGGCCGAGACCGCGGAGTCGGTCACGGTGGCGTTGGCTCTGCCCGATCGCCTGCGTGGAAACGGGTTCGGCATGCTCGGGCTCGTTCAGTCGTTCGGCGATCTGGGAGCGACCCTCGTCGCCGGACTGATCTGGTCATTCTGGTCGCCCACAGCGGCCTTCACCTATGCGGCTCTCTGGATGGTGACGTCGGTCGTCGCCAGCCGCCTGGTCGTACCCCGCTCCAACCACACAGAGGAGGACGTCACGTGAGCATCACGCCCACCAGCCTGAACGCAGTGGAGATACTCGACTCCCGCGGAAGACCGACGGTCCTGGTCCGCATGCGGACCGAGCCAGGGACCATCGTCCAGGCAGGCGTACCCAGCGGCGCCTCGACCGGTAGTGGCGAAGCCGTCGAGCTCCGCGACGGTGACGACCGCAGATTCGACGGCAAGGGCGTCCTGACGGCCGTATCGCATGTGAACGGAGAGATCGCAGAGGAGATCCAAGGACGGAGCTTCGCGGACCTCTCCGAGCTCGACGCCGCATTGATCGACCTGGACGGCACAGCGGACAAGTCGCGTCTCGGCGCGAACGCCCTCGTCGGCATATCAATGGCCGCCGCACGGGCGTTCGCCGTCGCACGCGACACTCCTCTGTGGGCGCAGATGGGCGTGGTAGACGCGGACCCGCGGCTGCCGGTTCCACACTTCAACGTCGTCAACGGTGGCGCCCACGCCGCGAACCCCCTGGACTTCCAGGAGTTCATGCTCGCGCCCATCGGCGCTCCGTCGTACGCCGAGGCGCTACGCGCTGGAGCCGAGGTCTACGCTCGGCTCCGTCGCCGTCTCGGCGACGCCGGGCACTCCACGGGCCTCGGGGACGAGGGTGGCTTCGCCCCGGATCTCGCCCACCCTGACGACGTGCTTGAACTGATCGTCTCTGCTATCGAGGACGCCGGGTACAAAGTCGGCACGGGCGGGATCGCCATCGCGCTGGACCCGGCAGCCAACGGTTTCCGCCGCGACGGCCTGTACACCGTAGCCGGCGAAAAGTGGTCGACCCAGGAGCTGGTGACGTACTACGAGCAGATGGTGGGCCGGTTCCCGGTCTGGAGCATCGAGGACGGCGTCGCCGAGGACGACGATGAGGGTTGGAGGCTGATCACCGACCGGCTCGGCGGCCGGATCCAGATCGTGGGGGACGACAACTTCGTCACCAACCCTCGCATCATCGAGCAGGCGATCACCGACGGGGTCGCCAACGCTGCCTTGATCAAGGTCAACCAGATCGGCACCGTCTCGGAGACTCTCGAGGCCATGGCTCTGTGTCGACGCCACGGCTACGCGGCCATGGTCTCGCACCGTTCGGGCGAGACTCCCGACACGTTCATCGCCGATTTGGCCGTCGGCTCCGGCTGTGGTCAGTTGAAGTCGGGGGCACCGGCCCGCGGTGAACGCACTGCCAAGTACAACCGGCTGCTCGAGATCTCCTCCGACAACCCCGATCTCGAGTTTGGTCTTGCGTAGCAGTGCGGCGCGGGCGCAGGGGTGGTCTACCTCGTGCGACATGGCCGCACCGCTTTGAACGCGGAGGGCAGGTTGCGCGGCCTCCGCGACCCACCACTGGACGACGTCGGGAGGCGAGAGGTCGCGGATCTCGGCAGTGCCTTCGCCAGCCTTCCGTGGCGCCCCGTTTCGTTGTCTCGGGGCCGTTGCTCCGCACTCGAGAGACCGCCCTGGCAATCGGCCGATCGTGTGGTCTGGATGTCGAGTTCGAACCCGCGCCTGATTGACCGCGACTACGGTCCGTGGACGGGTGAGCCGGCCGAGGAGGTTCGCGAGAGATTCGGCAGCGCACTCGAAGCTCTTCCCGGCGCCGAGCCCCTCGAGACCGTCGCCGAGCGGGCCAGGGCCGTGCTGGACACCCAGGTGGAGCACGTGCCCCACGGTCCGGTGGTCCTGGTCGCCCACGACGTTCTCAACGGTCAGTTGCTGGCTTCGCTCGACCCCCATCTTGGTCCGGCGTCCAGCGTTCACCAAGACACCGCCTGCTGGAACGCGATCGAGCTGACCACCACCGGATGGCGCGTGCAGGCCGTCAACGACGACGCCGCATCGTTGCGCCTCGTCAGTGACCATGTTCCGGGCGACGCCGATCAACGAGCCCGCCAGCGTTCACGAGAGAGCGGTGACCAGGGCGATCACCACCAACAGCGTGACGAGCATGTAGGCCATGTAGGCATCGAGGCGACCGGACTGCAGCCGGGTCACCGCCCGAGCGATCACTCGCAGGGCAATCCAGGCAGGCTGGTAGAGGTAGCGCTCCACGACCTCGACCACGTCGACCTGGTAGGCACGATCGATCGCAGCGTTGGCGTCATTTCCGCGCTCGTCGGTCCCCGGGCCGGCTGCACCTCTCAGCTGGGCGGCTTCATGGCGCTCGGCTTGCTCCACCTCGTGCAGCTGCTGCCTCGCCAGCAGGATGTTGGACAGCACCCGTCGCATGGGGTTCGCGTATCCGGAGGCCGTGTACCCCACTCCCCGGTCGACCCCTGGTGACGCCGAGGACCATGCGGGCACGCGGCGTACGCGCCACAGTCGTGAACCGGAAAGCACCGCCGCGACCATCACGATCACCAGCGTCAGGCTCGGCAGGACCAGCCAGAGCCAGGACGGTGACAGCGATGAGAACTCGGGGAACACGGGTTGGAGGACGAAGGGCGACTTGTGCGCATCGTTAGTCGCGGAGCCCACCAGGGGAGTCACGCCGGTGGCGATGAGGTCCACCTCCCAGGGGGCCGCCATTGCCGTACCAAGGCAGCCGGCCACGAGCAGCAGCACACCGACACGCAGCCCCCAGGGCTCCGTGTGGCGCGGGGTCGCGCGGGACCCCGACGAGAAAGCCGTGAGCGCGATCAGCCGAACAAAGGTCACGGAGGCGACCCCGAGTGTCAAGGCCACCAAAGCGGCAGCCGTGGCGGACGCGAGCTGCATCCCAAGATGGTCGATGCGGAACTGCTGCATCAATGACTCCAGGGTCAACCACTCCGAGGCGAACCCGGCGGTGAGCGGCAGGCCGGCCAGCGTCAAGGATCCGACCACGAGACCCGAGCCCGCCCACGGGGCCTCATGGGCCATCCCCCGCAGTCCTTCCAGATCGGTGGTACCACGGATGCGCTCGACATGGGTCGCGGCTAGAAACAACAGACTCTTGCCGAGAGCGTGCGCGATGACCTGGGCGGTCGCCGCTAGCAGACCGGCAGCCATCAGCCGATCGTCACCGGTGTTGGAGCCGATCAGGGCCACCCCGAAGCCAGCGCCGATCACACCGGCGTTCTCCACGCTTGACCAGGAGATGAGCCCTCGGAGGTCGGGGTGGACCGCTGCGTGTGCAATGCCGAGGATCGCGGTGATTCCCGCCACCAGCAAGACCACCACAGCCAGCCAGGCGGGGGGCGGACCCAACAGCTCGAGCGCGCGCCACATCCCGTAGAAGCCGACGTTTACGATGGCGCCAGCCATGACGGCGCGCACGGCTGGCGGTGCAGTGGAGTACGTCGGCGGAAGCCAAACCTGCACCGGAACCGCTCCCACCTTGATCGCGAAGCCGAAGAGCAGAAGGGCCAGCGCCACTGAGGACGGTCCCGCAGACGCGAGGTCTTCGTACGAAAGGCCCCCTCCCCGGACGGCGGCGAGCAGGCCGCCCACCAGCAAGGCGGCCCCACTGGCCTTACCGAAGGTCGCGGCTAACACGGCGGCCCGATAGGTACCTCGAACGCCGCGGTCGAACCCCGTCAGCAAGTAGAAGGCGAGGGTGAGTAGTTCCCATCCGAAGAGCAGGACGAAGAGGTGATCTGCCGCCAGTACCAACAGGACTGAGGTCAGGCCCAGAGCCACGGCCGCCGGCAGCCGCGAACGGTCGGATTCTTGCTCCTGGCGCGTCGTCGACGCCAGACAGGCGGGGATGGCGACAGCGAATGCGATGACGGCGAAGAGGCCACCCAGGGCATCGAGGCGTAGTTGAGCAGGTCCCAGCCCGCCCCCGAGATCGCCGAGCGAGACGTGCACGGCATGGCCTGCCAGGGCACGGCCCCCCGAGACGACTCCTAGGCTGGAGCCGAGAGTGCACAACAGCCACCCCGAGACCTCCGCTGGGCGACGAGCACGCTGGACCAGTGGTCCCAGTACGGAAACCAGGCCCGCCAGTGCCCAGCACGCGAACGTCAACTCCAGGCTCATCGGCGAACGCCTTCCACCGAAGTGGCTGGAAGCCTGTCGAGCGCCAGCAGGATGCCGTGCAGGATGCTGAACGGCGAGGCCGGTGACCCGGGGATCCATACGTCGACGTCGAGGAGATCGCCGACACCTCCCGCGCTTCCGTAGCCGTGCCGGAACACGCCACCGCTGACCGCGTCCGTGCCGGTCGCGATGACGACGACGGGGTCGGGCATCGCTTCCCTGGTCCGTGCCAGCGGTGCCTGCATGCCGGGGGCGCCGATACCGGTGACGAGCAAGATGTCGGCGTGGCGGGGACTGGCGGTGAAGAAGATGCCCAGCCGGTGGACGTCATAGACCGGGTTGAGGAGGGCCTGTACCTCCCACTCATCGCTTCCATCCGAGCCGGCGTCGACATGGCGGATGTGCACCGACCTGTGCAGCCGCCGTACACGCTCGTCGAGCGAGCTACGCACAGCCTGCAACTCGCGGTCGTCGTGAAGGCCTGGACTCGCGACCAGGGCGCCTCTGGTGAGGGCCGCCGTGCCGGCCCCGCGCCGCCATGCGAAAAGCTCGGGGGCGGCGAGCACACATCGTCCGCAGGAGACGCATGCGCCCGCGTCGACAACGACAGCGTTGCCGATCCGATCGTTGCGAGCCTGCAGGGCACCGGTCGGACAGATCTCGTCGAGGACCGCCTGGATCCCCAGCGACTCTTGCACGCGCCTGGCATCGGGTGTGTGCAGCACCTCCACGGTCGAGGAGAAGTCGTCAAAGTAAGGGTCCGGATGACGCGGCCATCCGGAGGTGAGGATCCCGTTCCTCAAACCTCGTAGGGCCCACGGCAACGGCATGTCATTTCCCTCCGTGACCGATGAGTGCGATGAGTTCCATGCCGCGGACGCTCACATCGCCACCCCCGCGTAGCCGAGACCGAAGCTGGCCTCGATGAAGGGCAGGTCAGTGAAGATGTCGCCGTCGAAGACGTCGTGCAACAACAACAGGTTATGGAACGAGGCTGACCGGGCGAAGCAGCGGCGTACCAGCCCATCCTGCATCTCTACGGCGTGCACCACCTCGCCCTGGGCGGACTCCGCCCAGCCAATGCCGTGACCCTGGAGGGCAGGGACCGGGACGACGTACTCTCCGGTGAGCTGCGGAGCCAAGGCCTCGGCAGCCTCCACGATCAGATCGCCCGACACGTCGATCTCGCGCCACCGAATCCGGGCCCGAGCCAGAGCGTCTCCGATATCGAGAACCGGGATCTTCAGGCCATGAAGCTCCCGGTACGCGTCGTAAGGTCGGTCGCGACGGCAGTCGTCGTCAACGCCGCTCGCTCGCCCGATCGGACCCACCGTGCCGTGCTCCAGTGCGCGCGTCGCAGTCAGCGGGCCGGTCGTCCGGAGTCGGTCGAGGAACGAGGCCGAGGACTCCAGCGCCGCCACGTCGGAACGGATGCCCTGCTGCAGCGTCCGGACGCGATCAATGATGCGCACTGTCTCTGGATCGGGAGGGCGAACGAGACCACCGACGCCTATGATCCCGCGACCAAAACGGTTGCCACAGAGTCCGGAGACGAGCCTGAGCACGGTCTCCTTGTGCCAGCCGAACCTGCTCGTCGCCACCGCCAGCCCTGCCGCGTCCGCGAGCTTCATCGTCACGTCCAGATGGTTCCCGATCCGTTCGAGCTCGGCGTGAACCACCCGAACCAGTTGGGCAGCGCGCGGGATCTCGACGTCCGCGAGAGCTTCGAGAGCATGGCAGAACGCGAGCACGTGCGCCACCGAGCTGATGCCCTCGACCCGCTCAGCCACGAGGACAGCATCGGCGGGTGCCCGGCCCTCGAACTGCTTCGCGATGCCGCGATGCTTGTAGTGAGGACGCACGTTGAGGTGCGGGATGTCCTCCCCAGGAGTCTCGATCAGAAGCTCGATTGACTCCATCACCCCGGAACGCACCGGCCCGAGGGGCAGGGTGAACATGCCGTGTCCGCCAAGATCGACGGGTCCCACGCGCTCGTCGGACCGCGGCGTGTCGTCACCATCCTCGGCTACGGCGCCGGGACGGGGGGGCGACGAGTCCTGCTCACGGGCCAGCAGAAGCGGGTCTAGCCGCGGGTGCCCGATCGGAACGACGCCGGAGAGGTCGTGCAGCGCGCGCTCGTACCAGAAGGCGCCGGGCAGGTCAGGGGTCAGTGCCGAGTACTCGAGCTGTCCGTCTCCGTTGGATGTGAGCCAGGTCCGTGAGGCCCGGATACCTTCAGCGCCGGCGAGCAATGCGGTGAGGAGGCACCCGTCGTCGCCGGCCGTCCCGTACAGGCCAGCGAACCGCTCGCCCTGCCCTGTCCGCGTGACCAGATCCTTGCGCCACTCCGCGTTCGACTGCTGGCTCGGGCCGGGCTGGAGGGGCTTGTGTCGGGTCACGACCGCGCTCCCATCAGCGTGTTCGCAGCCGCTGAGAACAGGTCGTTGAGAGGTGTGGGCGGATGGACGCCCAGGATGACGAGGATAACGAGTCCGACCAGTGGTGAAGCGACCATCCACCAGCTGGTCTCTCCGACGTGGTTGGGGCTCGAATCGGAGGGCGCGGTGAGGTTCCGCGTAGGTCCTTCCGCGAGGGACACGCTCTCACGTGCCCAGGGCGCCCGAACCGCCGAGACCAGGTCGGTGGACGTGGCTGTCTCGTCAGTCAGAAGCTCGTCGACGTCGGCCCGAGGCGCCAACATGATCCTGCTCGCTGCGCCGAGGAGTCCCAGGAAAGCCAGCGTGACCAGGACGACCAGGAACGCTGTTGCCAGATGCCGGTGCTGCTGGACTCCTCCGGCCACGATCTGGAACTCGCTGCGGAAAAGGCCGAACGGCGGCATGGCGCACAAGGCGAGGATGGAGGCAAGGAAGATCGGTCCCGACCAGGGCAACCGGTCCATCCCGCTGCGGATCCCGTCGAGTGATTTGGTCTGGAACGCGTGCACGAGCACTCCCGCCCCCATGAAGGCGTTAGCCTTGGCTGCGGCGTGGGCCAGCACGTGGAGGAAGACCCCCAGCAACGCGATCCGCACGCCGAACCCGACTCCGATCGCGATGATGCCCATGTGCTCGACGCTCGAGTAGGCGAGCAGCCGCTTGAGGTCGACCTGTTCGAGCAGGCTCAGGGCCGCGACCGCCAGCGAGGCGATGCCGAACACGAGCAGCACCGTCTGGGGGAATCGGTCGCCGACGGCGAGATGCGAGACCTGGTAGTACCGCAGGATCGCGTAGAAGCTCACCGCCAGGAGCGATCCAGACAGGAGCGCGGAGACCGGGGTCGGCGCCTCCGCGTGTGCGTCGGGGAGCCAGGTGTGGACTGGGAACAGCCCCACCTTGGTGCCAAACCCCACCACTGCGAGGACGAAGGCCAGCCGGACTGGAGTCTGCGGCAGCTGGCCGGCGTGGTCGACCAGCGGACCGAACGACAGGTCGTAGGACTGTCCGAGTGCCTGCGAGCCGGCGTAATACATGATGATCGTCGCGAGCAGCCCGATTCCCAACCCGCACGAGGCGATCAGGACGTACTTCCAGGCTGCCTCGGTCGCGCCCTCGGTGTTGTCGAGGGCGACGAGGAGCGCCGAGACTACGGTGGTCACCTCGATGGCGATCCAGAGCAGAGCCAGACCGTCGGCGAGGGGAGCGCACAGCATCGACCACGCGAACACGTTCATCCCGACGTGAAAGAGTCGGCTGTACCGCACGAACGCAGCCTGCTCGGCACCGCCGGCCCGCCCAGCAGAGTCGGCGTCGAAGGCGAGGTAACCGATGGAGTACGCCGCTGTGGCTGCGTACAGGAAGCCGGTCGGCAACAGGAAGACCTCGGACAGCGCGTCGACCCGCAGGAAGCCCACGCTGACGACGCCATCCTTGGCTCCTGCGATCAGGATGAGGGTGGCGGCGAAACACACCACACCGGCGGCCAGCGTGACCGGTCCCGCGATGCGCCGCGGTGCCACAACGCTGACCAAGGTCGCCACAAGTGGCACCGCGACCAGAACGAGAAGGAGGGCGGCCACGCCTTAACCCCGCAACCGGGTCAGGGTCGCCGTGGACAGCGATCGGGTGCGTTGATGGTGCAACCGCATCAGCACACCAAAGACCACGACGGCCACCAGGAGGTCGAACAGGAAGGCGACCTCGAGGATCAGCGGCATGCCGGCGGCAACGACCAGGCTGAGCATGGACACTCCGTTCTCGAGGGAGAAGAACCCGATCGCCTGACTCACCACGTCGCGCCGCACGATGATGAGGACGAAGGCCACCAGGACGACCGCGAAGGACAGGCTGAGCGCGGTGTCCGGGAGGACGTCGGAGCGGATGCCAAGGGCCCCGACGGTGAAGAACCCGAACGCTGCGATGGCGATGGCGATGATGATCTCGCTGGCCACTCCAAGCGCCCCGCTACCGGCGATCTCGGTGGACGCATCGCGCATCAGTCGAAGGATCAGGCCGGGGACGATGACGACCTTCAGCGCGAATGAGGCCGCCGCGAGGATGTAGAGCTCGGGAACGTCACGCCCCGCCGCCACAACGACCGCGAGCAGACTCACGACCAGCGACTGGGCTGCGTACAACCGCACCTGGGCACGGAGCAGCGCGGACCTCAGCATCATGAACTCCAGCAGCAGCACGACCACCGCGATCGTGTTGGAGAGTCCGTCGAAGACCGAAGGTGCACCCATCAGCCACCGCCGAGATAGAGCGTGAAGACTGCCAAGGTGGCCAGCAGGAAGGCAGCCGCGACAAACTCGGTGATCTTGAACAGCCGCAGCTTGGCGAACGAGTCGTCGATGACGGCGATGATGACGCCCAGCAGACAGGACTTGACCAGTAACGACACCGACGCCAGCAGGACCGGTCCGATCGTTCGGGAGTTGGCGAGGCCCCACGGTGCCACGAAGACGTTGATCAAGATCGTGAAGAGGACCAGCTGCTTGATCGAAGAGCCCCATTTCAACAAGGCGAAGTACGGGCCTGAGTGCTCGAAGGGCCGCGCCTCCTCGATCATGCCGAACTCGGTGGTGCCTGTGTGCGTCTCGACGGGGATCCGGCCGGTCTCGAAGAGAATCACCATGAACAGGGCCGCCGATGCGAGCAGGTGGGCGGGGCGAATGATCTGCTCCGGACCGCTGCGCACCGTGGCACCCAGCACGTAGGGCAGGTCCGTCGTGGTCACGATCGCCACCGTGAAGACCACGAGCAGGACCACCGGTTCGGTGATCGCGCCGAAGGTCTTGGCCCTGCTCGAACCGAGCTGGGCGTAGGCATCACCGGTCTCAGCGGCCGCGACGGCGACCACAAAACTGGCCAGGGCGAGGATGAAGCCGGCGCCCAGGATGTCGCCCATGAAGCCAAGGGGCAGGGCATACGTCGTCAGCACCGGAATCAGCAGGGGCACCGTCAGATAGCAGGCCATGGCGACGAACGGAGCACCCAGAAAGAACGGCCCGACGCCGTACGGCGCCAGCGACTCCTTCCCGAACCACTTGGCGAGGTCATAGTAGGGCTGCAGAGTCTTCGGGCCCCTCCGCCCCTGCAGACGCGCCTCGACACGCGCGATCACGCCCGTGACGCCGGGCGCACCCAGCGCAATTGTGAGCACCTGCAGCAACTGGATGAACGAGGGTGGTAGGACGGTGGTCATTGGCCGGCGACGACGTCGGGACGCCGCAGATTGCCCAGGTAAGTGGCGGTGCCGGCCATTCCCTTCACCAGGCTAGGCAGTAACCCGCCAACCGGGGGGCGCAGACGCACTCCTCGGAGGTCCCCCAGCGAGACCCAGCACGGCTCGGCGCCCCGCTCACCGCTCAGGGTCACAGGCTGGTCGCCCGACACGCGCGCCTCGAACACCAGCTCCGCGCGACAACGCGCACCGTCGGGGTCGATGACATCCGCCACGAAAGCGCAGCGGTCCAAGGTCACGACCACTCCGGTCTCCTCGACCACCTCGCGCCGGACACACAAGAACATTCCCTCACCGGGCCGTGGACGACCTCCCGGGGAGCACCCATTCCTCCGACCGCGAGGGGCGGTCCTGCGGATCCGCAGCACGTCGCCCCTACGGATCACCACCGACGAGCACCTCAGGTCGACGAGCGACTCGTCCTCGGCGAGTGACCTGACGTCCGCCTCGGATCCGCCGGAGGCGGCGTCAGGGGGGTGAAAGCCAAAAAGGTATGCCGACACCTGGGACTCCTCTGTCCACAGGAGCCATCAGCTTTGTTGCGGTTCGGGCAGGACCCCGGCGAGCTCCATCGCCGTGCGCCCAGTCAAGCAAGCCACCACAACTCCGGTCAAGCCCGCTGGTCAGCACCCTTTTGAGACTGGTACCCCCGACCGGGATTCGAACCCGGCGCTACCGCCTTGCAGATCGGTGCCGCAGGGCGGCGTGCTCGGCCCGCCGCCCGTCGTACCCCGACCATGTCCTGGCTCAGGACATCTCGGACATGTCCCACGACATCGCGGACACCAGCCCACGACGCTGCACCACTGTCCAAGGCCCGCAATGACCGACACCGCCACGCTTGCCCAAGCGCGCTGTGTGGGCCTCAGCAACGAACGGGTCGGCGCGGCCGGCCCGGGCAGGAGGGCACCGGACGCCGAGCCTCCCGAGGCTGGACCCGCGCAGTGACTCCTGGCGTGATGGCGGCGGACTCCTCCGCGAGCTCACTCTCGACCCCGAACGCGACTACCAACCCATCGGCGCACCCAAAGGACCCACCAGATCACGACCTCGGAAATGAGGAAGGTCGGACCCAGTCGTGGATCCGACCTGACGCCGATCTCTCGCGAGATCATCAAGTACCCCCGACCGGATTCGAACCGGCGCTACCGCCTTGAGAGGGCGGCGTGCTAGGCCGCTACACAACGGGGGCAAGCACGTGAACACGCGAAGAGAGACTCTAGCGAAGCCCCAGACGCGCACAAAATCCCGGTCACGAGGACCGGGATTGGCCAGACACTTGGCTGGGATACTAGGACTCGAACCTAGACTAACTGGACCAGAACCAGTCGTGCTGCCAATTACACCATATCCCAAGGCAGACGGGCCTCCTGAGCGATTCCATCCGCTGGTGGCACCGCCGAGAAACCTTACACGCGGGCGCGCGAGGCCTCCAAAACGGCCGGGTCGGTGGTGCGCCGGATGCCCATCTTGCGGGCGATCAGCCACACGAACAGCAGGTAGGTCAACGCCTGCGTGAGGGTGACCACGATCCCCCACCAGCTGCCCGAGGTCGGGCTCAGCGTCGAGTCGAGCCGGTCGTAGGCGATGGCGATGCCGAAGGCCAGCCAGTTGTTCAGCGTGTGCATGGCGATGCCGGCCTCGAGGCCACCGACGCCGATCGCGAGCACGCCGGCGACGAGCCCGAACGCGAAGCGGTCGAAGAAGACGGGCGGTCCCTGCCCGATGCCGTGGGCGATCGCGAAGATCGTCGACGTGGCCAGCACCGCGATGACGGCCGCGGTGCGGTCGCTGACGCCGCGGAAGGCGCCGCCGAAGGCCTGGAGCAGGTAGCCGCGGAAGGCGTACTCCTCGCCGGTGGCCTGGAGCGGGGTGAGCAGCAGCAGCACCAGCACGAACTGCAGCATCGTGGTGCTCCAGGGCTGTACGGATCCGGTGATCGAGTCACCACTGCTGGCCGGCACGAGCGAGCCGACGATCAGGGTCGCGATCAGGGACAGTAAGGCGGCGCCGAGGCAGGCGGCCAGGAAGCCCCAGCGGATGCGGGGTCGCACCGACGCGAGCCACCGCGGCCGCAGCCCGTGCAGCGACCGGTTGAGGAACCAGGCGGTCGGGATCAGCAGCGCGAGGCTCAGGTCGAGGTAGGCCAGGTTGGCCGGGGTGACGTGGGTGAGGTCGGCCAGCCGCTTGGCGCCGTCGAGGGCGTCCTGCCCCGTCGCGACGTAGTAGGCCAGGAACGGCAGCATCGCGATCAGGCCCAGGAACACGAACATGATCACGATCAGGGACGGGATGCCGAGCACGGCGCGCCACGCACCGGGCCTGCCGAGCACGTGCAGCCGGTGGAACGGCACCGGCTCGATCGGCGCGTGGGCGGGCGCCTGCGCCTGCGGCGGGGACGGCGTCGCGCCCGGCGTGCTCACGCGGGGTCTCCGCGGAAGTCTTTCGGGGTCCCCGACGCGACGCGAGCGAAGCGAGCGTTGTGGTGGGGTGTCAAGCGCGAGCGAAGCGAGTGGTTTCGTGGGGTGTTCACGCCAGCGCGCCCTGCAGGCGGGCCAGCGAGCGGTCGCGGCCGAGCAGCTCCAGCGACTCGAACAGCGGCGGACTGATCTTGCGCCCGGTCACGGCGATCCGCACCGGCCCGAACGCGCTGCGCGGCTTGAGCCCGAGCCCGTCGACGAGCGAGCTGCGCAGCGCGGCCTCGATGGCCTCGGTGGACCAGGTGTCCAGCGGCGTCAGCGCGTCGTACGACACCTGCACGACCTCGCGCCCCTTGTCGTCGATCTGGTCGACCCGCGTGAAGTCGGCATCGGCGACGAACAGGAACGACAGCATGTCGACGGCCTCGGTCAGCTTGTTCATCCGCTCGGTGACCAGCGGCATGGCCGCGTCCAGCATGGCCTGCTGCGCGGCGGTCGGGGGCGCATCGACCAGCCCGGCGGCGTGGAGGTAGGGCAGCACCCGGCGGCCGAGCTCGTCTGTGGCGAGCAGCCGCATGTGTGCGGCGTTGATCGCCTCGCACTTCTTGAGGTCGAAGCGCGCCGGGTTGGGGTTGACGTCACCGATGTCGAAGGCCGCAACCATCTCCTCCAGGGTGAAGACGTCCCGGTCCGGCGCGATCGCCCAGCCGAGCAGCGCCATGTAGTTCAGCAAACCCTCCGGCAGGAAGCCCTGGTCCCGGTAGGCCAGGGCATGCGCCTCAGGGTCACGCTTGGAGAGCTTCTTGTTGCCCTGGCCCATCACGAAGGGCAGGTGGCCGAAGCGTGGGGCGCCGGTGCCGATGCCGACGTCCGCGAGCGCGACGTACATCGGGACCTGGCGCGGCGTGCTGGACAGCAGGTCCTCGCCGCGCAGCACGTGCGTGATCTCCATGAGAGCGTCGTCGACGGGGTTGACCAGCGTGTAGAGCGGGTCGCCGTTGGCACGCGCCAGCGCGTAGTCGGGCACGTGGTCGCTGTGGAAGCTCACTCGGCCGCGGACTAGGTCGTCGAAGGCGATCTCGCCGTCGGGGATCCGGAACCTGACGGCCGGCGCGCGGCCCTCGGCCTCGAACGCCTGCACTTGCGCGGCCGAGAGGTCGCGGCAGAACCGGTCGTAGCCCATGTCCTTGGATCCGGCCGCCTGCCGGCGAGCGGCGACCTCGTCGGTGGTGCAGTAGCAGGGGTAGGTGTGACCACCCGCGCCGAGCCGCTCGAGCGCGTCGAGTTAGATCTCGCCCCGCTCGCTCTGCCGGTACGGCGCGTGCGGGCCGCCGATGTCGGGCCCCTCGTCCCAGTCGAGCCCGAGCCAGCCGAAGAGGTCGAACAGTCCGTCGTAGGACTCCTGGGTGTTGCGGGCCGCGTCGGTGTCCTCAATGCGGAGCACTAGGGAGCCGCCGTGGTGGCGGGCGAAGGCCCAGTCGAAGAGGAACGACCGGATCAGCCCGACGTGCGGGCTGCCGGTCGGGGAGGGCGGGAAACGGACCCGCACCGGGGTCTCGGGCAGGCGCTCAGTCACGGGACGCGACCCTATTCGTGAGGCCGCCGATGCGGGCAATCGAGACCTCGACCTCGTCGCCGACCTCCATCGGGCCGACGCCCTCGGGCGTGCCGGTGAGGATCACGTCGCCGGGCAGCAGCGTCATCACGCTGGTGATGTGGGCGACCAGCGTCGGGATGTCGAAGATCAGGTCGGCGGTGCTGCCGTCCTGCTTCAGGTCACCGTTGAGATGGGTCTGGACCCGGAGCCCGTCGGCGAAGTCCTGCGGGTCGAGGTCGGTCTCGATCCACGGGCCGAGCGGGCAGAACGAGTCGAAGCCCTTGGCCCGGGTGAACTGCACGTCCTTGCGCTGGAGGTCGCGCGCGGTCACGTCGTTGCCGATCGTGTAGCCGTAGATCACGTCGGTGGCCTGCTCGGGCGGGACGTCGCGACAGATGCGGCCGATGACAACCGCGAGCTCCCCCTCGAAGTGGAGATCCTCGGTCTGTCGGGGGTAGTGGATCGGGTCACCGGGGCCGACCACCGAGGTGTTCGGCTTGAGGAACATCATCGGCTCGTCGGGCACGTCGGAGCCCATCTCCGCCGCGTGCGCGGCGTAGTTGCGGCCGATGGCGACCACCTTGCTGCGCGGGATCACCGGCGCCAGGAGCCGGACGTCAGCGAGCCGGTGCTCGGTCTGGGTCGGCTTCATCCCGACGTACAGCGGTTCGCCGGAGAGCTCCACGACGACGTTGTCGTCGGCGGCCTGCCCGAACTCGTCGACCTCTCCCGCAACCACTCCGTAGAGGGGGTCTGCACCGGCCGTGAACCTCGCGATACGCACGGTCGCGAGCCTAGCGACCCCACCCCTGGGGAGGTTTTGTCGGTGGACCGGTCGCACTAGCGTCGGTCGGGTCATCGATGGCATGGCAAGGCGGGTCGACTACACGAGCCTGACCGGCCGACCATGGGACGACCCGGGCCGTTTCGGTCCGGGTCGTTTCGCGCGTCAGGGCAGTCGCAGGTGCTGCATCCCCACCACAGCGCGTCGCACCCTGCCTCGCCAGGGCCTTTGCAGCTCGTGCGCGGTCTGGGTCTTGCCACCTCCGAAGGGGCCATTGATCCAGATCAGCACCCGGGCGAGGCTACCCTTCCCGGGTGCTCTCCGAGTCCTCCTGGCGCGCCCGCGCGGTTGCCCACGAGGCCCGCGTCGACGGGCTGGTCGCCCCGCACCTGACCCGACGGCAAGACGGGGTACAGCACCCGGTCCACGACTTCCTGTTCACCTACTACTCGCAGCGGCCCGCCCAGCTGCGCCGCTGGCACCCCGGCTTCGGGGTCGCGCTCGCCGACGCGGAGGAGTACGGCGGCCGCAAGGGCTACGCGGTCGTCGACGGGGTCGCCGCGGCGACCCTCGACCACGCAGCGGCCCCGCGCCCGCTACCGGACGCAACGTACACGCTCCTGACAGCGACCGCTGCCCGCAATCCGCACGTCGGGTGCTTC
>JBPCQY010000229.1:0-4133 GCA_050997635.1 Nocardioides sp. | reverse complement strand
GGCGACTGCCGTTCCGGCGGTACCACGTACTTCCAGCCGGTCCCCGAGGCCCTGTCTGCGTACAACGTCAACATCTACTGACCGCACCGCTGCACCCCAGGCACGCAGGGACGCCGCTCCTCCGGGGACGGCGTCCTCGTGCGTTTGCCCGAATTGTCAGCGGCCTTGCCTATGCTTCGCTGCACCGATCCACCCGCAGCGATGCCGCCGGGAGGGAGTCCCTATGAGACGTGCGCTGCCGGTCCTGCTCTCCGCCGCCCTCGCGTTCGCCGCGCTGCCCGGGAACGCCGCGCAGGGCGCCGCGTTCACCCCCGGAGCGGCCGGGATCGGTGATCCCTACTTTCCGCTGGACGGCAACGGCGGGTACGACGTGGCGGCGTACGACCTGACCCTGGGCTACACCCCCGCGACGAACACGCTCACCGGCACCGCGCGGATCCGCGCCGAAGCCACCCAGGACCTGTCGACGTTCAACCTGGACTTCCGCGGGCTGACCGTCCGGGAGATCACGGTCAACGGCCAACCGGCCCAGTGGACCCGCAGCGGCGCGGAGCTGACCGTCGAGCCCGCCGCCGGCCTGCCCGACGGGAGCACGTTCAGCACCGTCGTGCGCTACGACGGCGTACCCACCCGGGTCGAGGGAGTGGGCTTCATCCACACCGACGACGGGGCCGTGGTGGTCGGCGAGCCGCACGTCGCCGCCACCTGGTTCCCGGTGAACGATCACCCGAGCGACAAGGCCTCCTACGTGTTCCGCGTCACCGTCCCGGCGGGCCTCGAGGTCGTGGCCAACGGACTGCCCCGCGGGCGGGCGACCGCGGGCGGGCGGACCACGTGGACCTGGCAGGCGGCCGAGCCGATGGCCTCCTATCTGGCCACGGCCACGATCGGTGAGTTCCAGCTCACCTCCCGCACCGTGGACGGAATCCAATACATCGACGCCCTCGACGTCGACCTCCTGGGCACGTCGACCGGCACCAGCGCGCAGGGCTCCTTCGCCCGTGAGCCGGAGATCATCGCCTACCTGTCCAGCGTGTTCGGGCCCTATCCGTTCAGCGCCTCCGGCGGCCTCGTCGACGACAATTTCATCATCGGTTTCGCGTTGGAGAACCAGACCCGCCCGATCTACGCCCGCACCTTCTTCAGCTCCCCGGGCAGCGGCACCAGCGTGGTCGCCCACGAGCTGGCCCACCAGTGGTACGGCGACAGCGTCGCGGTCGACGCCTGGCAGCACATCTGGCTCAACGAGGGCTTCGCGACGTACGCCCAATGGTTGTGGAGCGAGCACGAGGGCGAGGCCAGCGCCCAGGAGATCTTCGACGACGAGTACGGCCGCAGCCCGAACGACCCGTTCTGGGACCTGACCATCGGCGACCCCGGCCCGAAACACCTGTTCGACGGCGCGGTCTACGACCGCGGGGCGATGACCCTGCACGCCCTGCGTGGCGTGATCGGCGACGCGGACTTCTTCGCACTCCTGCCGGCCTGGGCCCAGTCGCGGGAGGACGGCAACGGGACCACGCCGGAGTTCATCGCCCTGGCCGAGCAGATCTCCGGCCAGCAGCTGGACGCCTTCTTCGACGCGTGGCTGTTCACCGGGAGCAAGCCGGCCGGCTTCTAAGCCCCGACTCATGCGACATCAGCGCATCATCGACTTGATGCTAAGATGCGACAGTGCGTACCACGGTGACCCTCGACCCTGACGTCGCCGCGCGGCTGCAGGCGCTCGTCAGGCATAAGGACATCTCGTTCAAGGACGCCGTCAACAGCACGCTGCGGCGCGGATTCGACGCCGAGGTGGTGCCGTCGGCTCCCTACACCCTGCCGACCTACGACATGGGCCTGCGTCCCGGCATCGACTTGACCAAGGCGGCGGCGCTCGCGGCGGACCTGGAGGACGAGGCCGTGCTGGCCAAGCTCGAGCTGCGCAAGTGAAGTTGCCGGACCTCAACCTGCTGCTGTACGCCGTCAACCGCGAGTCGGCTCACCACCGTCCAGCCCACGCCTGGTGGCAAGACCTGCTGTCGTCGGGCGAACCGGTGGCGCAGAGCTGGTCGGTGCTGCTCGGCTTCGTGCGGCTGAGCACCAGGGCGCAGGTGTTCAGGTCCCCGTTGACGTGCGAGCAGGCCCTTGACCTGGTGGACGGCTGGCTGGCTCGACCGGCAGTTCGGATACTGACGCCCGGCCCACGCCACACCGCCGTACTCCGGGACCTGCTGTTCCCGCTCGGCACGGCCGGCAACCTCACGACCGACGCCCACCTGGCCGCGCTCGCGATCGAGCACGGGGCGGAGCTGTGCTCGGCCGACACCGACTTCGCGCGCTTCTCCGGATTGCGCTGGATCAATCCCCTCGCCGGCTGAACAGCCAGCACGAGGCCGTCGAGCGCTCCCGGGCCAACCTCGCCGAGGCGCTGACCCGCGGGGACCTGAGCCAGCTGGTCCAGGTCGCCGGCTTGGACGGTGAGCCGGTCAACCTGCGGCGGCTCGTGGTCGACATGATCGACGAGTACGCGCGGCACAACGGCCAGGCCGACCTCATCCGCGAGTCGGTGGACGGCCGGGTGGGCGAGGATCCGCCGCGTCGTCTCGCGGATCGAGTTCGTGACCGAGTCGAGCAAGATGGTTCGAGGCGTCCACGGGAGCGCTCGCGCCGATCACGGCGGGCAGTTCCACGGAGCTGCACGAGGGACCTGTATGGCGACCTGGTACAGCAACGACTGAAGGGCAGGTGAACGGCATGAGCGAACAACAGGTGGACGACGTAGGTCGCCCGGAGCCGCCGCTGGCGGCCGGCGAGCTCGCGACGCTGACCGGGTTCCTGGACTTCCAGCGGGCGACCTTGGAGTGGAGGTGCCGCGGGCTTGACGACGACCAGCTTCGTCAGCGGCTCCCGCCGACCACCATGACCCTGGGCGGCCTGCTCAAACACCTCGCCTGGTCCGAGGACTACTGGTTCACCGAGGTCGTCGGCGAGCAGCCCAAGCCCGAGTGGCAACCGCGCACGCCGATGCCGGTCCCGACTGGGACTGGACCACCGCCGCCGATGACACCGGTGAACAGCTGCGCAAGCTGTGGGCCGAGCGGGTCGCCGCAGCCCGCGCCATGGTCGAGTCCCGGCTCCAGGACGGGCCGGGCGTCGCGCTGGCCCGCACGTACTCCGCGTGGGGCGGGCAGGGCCAGGTGTCACTGCGTTGGGTGCTTACCCACATGCTGGAGGAGTACGCCCGGCACAACGGACACGCCGACCTGCTCCGGGAGGACATCGACGGGCAGACGGGCGAATGACCACCCAGGTCGCCAACCGCACGGACGGGCCTGGGGGCATGGACCTGCAAGGACGGGGCTACATCGTGCCGGTCAAAGCGATGCTGCGGCGGGCCGGGTCGAGACCACGGGCGGCCGTTCGCGTCAGCAGGCGGTGTGCCCGGGGCCTACGTCGGCGACGGCGTCGATCTGGAACGCCGTCGGGCCGTCGATGTTCGGCACGAGGGTGTAGGTCAGCGTCCAGTTCGTGCAGGTCTGGCCGGCCACCGGGCCGTTCTCGGCGGACTGCTCGCTGGTGAACCGGGTCTGGGCGAGCACCGCCCCGTCGGCCGAGCGCTCGAGGCCGACGACGACGACGGCCGAGTCCGTGGTCGTACCCAGCCCGCTGGACCATTCCTCGAAGCCGATCCGGCCGCGCAGGGCCGGGGAGAACACGGCGTACGCGGTGTCGAAGTCCCGCCCGTTCACCCCGATGAAGTACTCCGACAGCGTCTGTCCCACCGCGACCGCGTCCGGATCCCCGGCCACCGCGCTGACGTCGGCCTGCCCGGGCGGGGCCGGCGGGGTGGGCTTTGGCGACGCGCTGCTCGACGTCACCGGCAGCGTGTTCGTTGTGGTCGGGCTCGCCTCGGCGCTGATCGTCGTGGCTTCGGCGGCCTGCCCGTTGCCACCGCCGGCGCTCAGCCCCCGGACCAGCACGAACCCGTCCGCGGCCAAGGCCAGGACGGCGACCAGGACCGCGACCGGGATCAGCCAGCTCCGCCGTACCGGCGGGGCCGGACCCCGGGGGGCGGGAGAGGAGGGGGGGGGGGGGGGGGCGGGATGCAGACTGTGGGGGAGCGGCGGGGACTGCGTAGAGCGGCCAAA
>JBPCQY010000139.1:0-3510 GCA_050997635.1 Nocardioides sp. | reverse complement strand
GAGCTCCAGGCCCTCGACGCCTACAAGGGACGCCTGATCTCGACCGTCGCCCACGAGCTCAAGAACCCGCTGGCCGCCGTGATGGGCCACCTCGAGCTGCTGACGGACACCGAGGACCTGCCCCCGGACGCGCTGCCCTCCTTGGCCGCCATGGAGCGCAGCACCGGCAGGCTGTTCCGCACGATCGAGAGCCTGCTGATGCTCAGCAAGGTCGGCGATCCGGCCCACCCGCTGATCGCCGCACCGGTCGACCTGCGGCGGATCATCCTTGAGGTCGTGGACCTCACCGACGTGTCGGCGCGCACCAAGGAGATCGACCTCCGGGTCGAGGCGCCCCCCGAGATCGTCTCGGCCCTGGGTGACAACGTCGAGCTCGACCAGGTGGTGCTCAACCTGGTCAGCAACGCCGTGAAGTACACCCGCGAGGGCGGCCGCGTCGACGTCGCCCTACGAGAGGTGGGCGGGTGGGTCGAGCTGACCGTCGCCGACACCGGCCTCGGCATCTCCGAGAAGGACCAGGGGGCGCTCTTCTCGGAGTTCTTCCGCTCCAGCAACCCCGAGGCGGTCCGCCAGCCGGGGTCCGGCCTCGGCCTGGCGATCGTCAAGCGGATCGTCGAGCGGCACCAGGGCAGTATCGAGGTCGAGTCCGCCCTCGGCGAGGGTACGACGTTCCGGGTGCTGCTGCCGGCTGCCGCCTGAGGCTGCTGGTCAGGCGCTGCCGAGGTTGCGCAGCAGCAGCGCCTCGGCGTGCACGACCCGCTCGAACTCGGCCAGGTGCAGACCCTCGTTGGCGCCGTGGGCCCGGGTGTCGGGGTCCTCGACGCCGGTCACCAGCACGCTCGCGAGCGGGAACGCCTCGAGGAACTCGGCGATGAACGGGATCGAGCCGCCCACCCCCATGTCGACCGGCTCGGTGCCGTCCCAGGCCTCGGTGAAGGCCGCGCGTGCCGCGTCGTACGCCGGTCCGGTGGCCTCGATCCGGGTGGCCTCGCCGGTGTCGACGACCGTCGTGGTCAGCTCGGCACTCCAGGGCACGTGCGTCCGGAGGTGGCGCTCGAGGGCGGCCTGGGCGCTGGCGACGGTGTCGCCGGGGGCGATCCGCAGGCTCAGTCGGGCGCGCGCCATGGGGACGAGGGTGTTGCTGGCCCCGGTGACCTGGGGCGCGTCGAGGCCGATGACCGACAGCGACGGCCTGGTCCACAACCGCTCGACGACCGAGCCGGTGCCGATCCACTGCACGTCGGCGATGGCGCCGGACTCGGCCCGCAGCCGGTCCTCGGGGTACTCGACCTCGGCCGCCGGGGCGTGGTGCAGGCCCTCGACGGCCACGTCACCCGCGTCGTCGTACAGCGTGGAGATCAGGCGCGACAAGGTCATCAGGGCGTCTGGCACGAGTCCGCCCCACATGCCCGAGTGCACGGCGTGGGTCAGCGTGCGGACCTCGACGTCCATCCGTACGAGGCCGCGCAGGCTGGTGGTCAGGGCGGGGACGCCGATGTCCCAGTTGCCGCTGTCGGCGATCACGATGACGTCGGCGCGCAGCCCGCCCTGATGCTGGCGCAGCAGGGCCGGCAGGCTGTCGGAGCCGACCTCCTCCTCGCCCTCGACGAACATCACGACGTGCACGGGCAGGTCGTCGCCGTGCACGCGCAGCGCGCCGAGATGCGCGGCGATGCCGGCCTTGTCGTCGGCGGCACCGCGGGCGTAGAGCCTTTCGCCGCGCTCGGTGGGCTCGAAGGGCGGGCTGTCCCAGTCGGCGTGGTCGTTCTCGGGCTGTACGTCGTGGTGGGCGTAGAGCAGCACGGTGGGCGCGTCCTCGCGGTCGGCGCGCTTGTGAGCGATCACGGCCGGGGCGCCGCCGTCGGCGGTGGTGATGATCGCCTCGAAGCCCTCGGCGGCGAACAGCGCCTGGACCGCCTCGGCACTGCGCTGCACCTCGCCCGCGCGGGCGGGGTCGGCGCTGACCGACTCGATCCGGATCAGGTCCTCGAGGTCCGCGCGGAGGGCCGGGAGGACGTCGCGCACGCGCGCCAGCAGGTCGTCGTTCATGGGCCAACCCTAGGAGGCTGGTGTGCGCCGTCGCGATGGTCCCCGACCGCGCCGTCGCGATGGTCCCCGACCGCGCCGTCGCGATAGTCCCCGACCGCGCCGTCGCGATAGTCCCCGACGAAGTGGTTGCGATCCGGGCATCTCGACAACCACTTCGTCGGGGACTATCCGAAAGGAGGGCCCCACATTGTCAGACAATCATTTGGTTCCAGGCGGGGTGATGCGAGACGATGGGGTCATGACGACCAGCGAGACCCTGACCGAGACCACCACCCAGATCGAGCTCACCGAGAGCTACGCGGCGCACAACTACCACCCGCTGCCGGTGGTGCTCACGTCCGGCGAGGGCGCGTGGGTGACCGACGTCGACGGCCGGCGCTACCTCGACTGCCTCGCGGGCTACTCCGCGCTCAACTTCGGCCACGCGCACCCGCGGCTGGTCGAGGTCGCGCGCGAGCAGCTCGGCAGGCTGACCCTCACGAGCAGGGCCTTCTACAACGACCAGCTCGGCCCCTTCTCACAGGCGCTCGCCGGCCTCACCGGCAAGGAGATGATCCTGCCGATGAACTCCGGCGCCGAGGCCGTCGAGACCGCGATCAAGGTCAGCCGCAAGTGGGGCTACCAGGTCAAGGGCGTGCCGGAGAACCAGGCCACGATCGTGGCGATGAAGGGCAACTTCCACGGTCGCACCACCACGATCGTGAGCTTCTCCGACGACTCCGACGCCACGGTGGGCTACGCGCCGTACACCCCGGGCTTCACGCTCGTGCCGTACGGCGACCTGGCCGCGCTCGAGGCGGCCGTCACCGACTCGACGGTGGCCGTGCTGCTCGAGCCGATCCAGGGCGAGGGTGGTGTGGTGATCCCGCCGGAGGGCTTCCTCCGGGATGTTCGCGCCTTGTGCAACACCCGCGAGATCCTGATGGTCGCCGACGAGATCCAGTCGGGTCTGGCCCGCACCGGCCGCACGTTCGCGTGCGACCACGAGGACGTCGTGCCCGACATGTACATCCTCGGCAAGGCGCTCGGTGGCGGCCTCTACCCGGTCTCGGCTGTGGCGGCCGACCGCGACGTGCTCGGCGTGATCACCCCCGGCACCCACGGCTCGACGTTCGGCGGCAACCCCCTGGCCGCCGCCATCGGCCGCGAGGTCGTCGCGATGCTGGAGACCGGTGAGTTCCAGGAGCGCGCCGCGAAGCTCGGGGCGCAGCTCCATGAGGGCCTGTCCGCGTTGATCGGGCACGGCGTCGACGCCGTCCGCACCCGCGGGCTGTGGGCCGGCGTGGACATCTCGCCATCGCTGATGACCGGGCGGGCGTTCTGCGAGGCGCTGCTCGAGCAGGGCATCCTCGCCAAGGAGGCCCACGGCCAGACCGTCCGGCTCGCGCCGCCGATCGTGGCCAGCGAGGCCGACATCGACCTCCTCGTCACGGCCTTCCGCGAGCTCACCTCCCGCTGACC
>JBPCQY010000113.1:0-7942 GCA_050997635.1 Nocardioides sp. | reverse complement strand
GCCGCCCAGCTTCGGCACAGGTGACGTGCCGTGGTGGGACCCGGCGTCCGACGAGAGCGTCAAGCCGGAGCTGGACAGCGTCGTGATCAACGGGGTGAGCGTCGCCAAGGGCAGCCTGGTGCGGGTGCACCCGTCCCGGCGTGCCGACGCGCAGGACCTGTTCTTCGCCGATCAGGTGGCCCGAGTGACCGCCGTGCTTTCCGACGTCGACGGGGGCACGCACGTCGCCCTGGTCCTGGTCGATGACCCCGCGGCGGACCTGCACGAGTGGTACGGCCGCTACCTGTACTTCGCCCCGGACGAGCTGGAGCCGTTGGATCAAGCGAGAGAGGAGAGCCGGTCATGAGAGTTGTCGGCATGTTGACCACGCTGGTCGGCGCCGTTGTCGGCGCCGTTGCCGTGGTCGTCGGGATCCAGTCCATCCCCGACGTCAAGAGATACCTCAAGATGCGCCAGATGTGAGGGCGTGAGGGCCAGAACACCAGGAGAAGTGAGGACCCCATGAGTGACAAGCCAGGCGAGCAGCTGGAGGAGGAGCCGCAGGAGGAACGCGGCCCGGAAGGCGCCCGAGACACCGGTTCGGACGAGTCGTCCGGTGGTCCGGTCGACCGACCGGCGGGCACCGCCGACGAAGAGAGCGACACGTCCATCCAGCCGCAGGGAGCCCAGGACCCGGACGCACCGGACCTGCCTTCCGGCGGAGGTTAGAGACCCAACCCAGCACGAGAGGAAGCATGCGATGACCACCAGCCCGAATGCCGACGACCCTGACACCGAGGGGAAGGCCGTGCCGCCGTACGACGGCCGCAAGGAGTCCGCCGATGTCGGCGGGTCGGAGGAGACCACCAAAGATGGCGCCCGGACGGGAGGCGCGACCGCACCGGTCGAGCTGGACCGCGACGACAGCGACGACCCGGCGGCCACCGAACGCGGCGAGCACGCGTCACCCGCCGACGAGCAGCCAGCCGCCGACTCCGACGAGTCCGGCGTCGGGAGCGACCCCGGCACGACCGGTCCGGCACACGAGGGTGGCACGCAACGAGCGGAGGACCAGCCCTGAGCGCACGCGTGCTGGTGGCAGGCATCGGCAACCTCTTCTGCGGCGACGACGGGTTCGGTCCCGAGGTCGTCCGGCGGCTCCTCGCGTCCGATGGGCTTCCGCACCACGTGCGCGCGGTTGACTACGGGATCAGGGGGATGCACCTCGCCTACGACCTCCTCGACGGCTATGACGCGCTGGTCATCGTGGACGCGGTGCCCGGGGTCGGCAAGCCTGGCGACATCTCGGTGCTCGAGGTCGGCGAGGACGACCTCGGCACGGCCGAGTTCGACCCGCACGGGATGGCGCCGGTCGCGGTGCTGGCCAGCCTCAAGGATCTCGGCGGCCGGCTGCCACCGACCTACGTCATCGGCTGCCGGCCGGGCGACCTCGGCGAAGGTATCGGCCTCTCCACCCCGGTGGAGGCTGCGGTGCCCGTGGCGATGGACGCGGTGCGTGCCCTGCTCCACGAACGTCTCCCGGCGGTCGCCGGCATAGCGAAGGAGAACTGAGATGTGCCTGGGGATTCCCGGCCGTGTGGTCAAGGTGCTCGACGGCAATGCCGGGATGTTGGCGCTGGTCGACGTGCTCGGTGCCGAGCGCCCGATCAATCTCGGCATGCTTGAGAACATGGCCGTCGAGCCTGGCGAGTGGGTGCTGATCCACATGGGGTTCGCCCTCGAGCGAGTCACCAAGGAGAAGGCCGACGAGGCGATGTCCGGCCTGGAGATGATGGGGCGCGAACGCGACCGCGAGGTAGGTCTGTGACCGGGACCCCTGTCCTGCCCCATGGCGACGACAGACCGGTCCCCGGCCCTGTGCTGTTCGCTCGCTACGCCTTCCCGCCGAACTCCCACGGCTTCTGTGGACCCGCCGACCACGTGGGGTTCTTCGAGTACGGCGTGGCCGGGGCCGACGACCGGGGGCTGCGCGACATGTCCCAGCAGTTCGCCGGCGCGTGGCCCTATCTCCAGCTGATCGCCTCGGCCACTGGCCTCGACGATCCGCTCGACCGTCGCGTCGTCGAGGCGTACTGGGTGGGCAGCCCGCGGCTCGACAAAGTCGACACGCGATCGGTGGGCAACTCCATGGAGGAGCGGTTCCGCGCCATGACCGGGTCGAAGTTCCCCACCCTGACCCAGAGCGTGCTCTCCGGCGGCGTCCCGCACCACAGCTTCGCGGTGTTCTGCATATACCCCTGGACCGGCCTGCTCAGCGACCGCAAGAAGGCCGACCACGCTCTGACCGTCCTGGACCGCTGTCGGATCCGGTGGGGCAAGGTGCTCGCGGTCCAGGGCGACCAGGTAGTCGTCGAGTCGCGGCCGTTGACCTGGGACGGCCACACCCTGGCCATCGGGGAGGCCACGACCGAGACCGCGGTGCGGTCGCTGGACGGCGTCGGCATGCTCGCCGGGCTGCAGGCAGGTGACTGGGTCTCCCTGCACTGGGAGTGGGTGTGCGATGTGCTGACAGAGCGACAGGTCGGCTACCTGCGGTCCTACACCGAGCACCACCTGCGCATCGTCAACGCGGGCAACCTTCACTCGGGGCCGGCGACACTGCTGGACGCCTGAGCGGGCTCCCCGTCCGGCCCCGCGAGCGGCCAGGACTCCTGCAGCGTCCAGGTCACCCGGTCTCCACGCTGGTTGTGCGGGGGACCAGACTCGCGCACCATCAGCCTGCCTTCGGCCGTCTCCAGGTGGTAGTCCGAGTGGGGACCCCGGAAACGGACATCGGTGACCTCTGCTGTCCGATCGCCGACCAGCCTGGCCCACTCCGGCCGCACGAGAACCGGACCGGACGGGGTGGCGAGCACAGAGGCCGGCCCGGTCAGCCGCGCGGCCCACAGATCTACCGGTCGCCTGTAGACCTCCTCGGGGGTGCCGACCTGGACCACACGACCGGCTGCGAGCAGCACTACCCGGTCGGCGACGCCGAGCGCCTCCTCCGCGTCGTGAGTGGCGTACAACGCGGCCGCCCCGGTGTCGCGCAGGCGACCCACCAGCTCCTCGAGGAACACCGCACGCACGTGGGCGTCGAGGTGGGCGGTCGGCTCGTCGAACAGGTACAGGTCGGCCTCGCGCGCGAGCGCGCGGCCCAGGCCGACCCGCTGCTGCTCGCCACCGGACAGCTCGGCGGGGCGTCGGCCCGCGAGATGGGCGATGTGGAGCCGGGCCAGGATCTCGGCGGCCTTCTCGCGGGCCGTGCCGCGGTGCACCCCGCGCCGCCGCATCGGGTAGGCGACCGTGTCGAGAGCGGTCAGATGGGGCCACAGTGCGTAGTTCTGGAAGACCATCGCCACCCGGCGACGCTCCGGCGGCTCGCCGCCCTGTGCCGACGCGACCCGCTTGCCGCTCAGCCAGATTTCTCCCTCGTGGGGCACGAGGAATCCCGCAACGGTGTGGAGCAGCGTGGACTTGCCCGATCCGGAGGGTCCCAGCAGAGCCAGCATCTCGCCCGGCGCGACGGAGAGACGAACCTCGGACAGGGCCCGAGCGCCGTCGTACGACACGGAGAGGCCGCGGACGTCCAGGCCGTCAGCGGGCACGGCCGACTCCGCGCACTCGAGCTCCGGCCGTCGGACTCCGTTCCAGCCGCCGGATCGCCATCCAGCACAATGCGGCGGGGACGAGGAGCAGCAACGTCAACCACACCGAGAGCGCCGCGGTCTGCCCGACCTGGCCGAGCTCCTCGCTGTTGAGCACCACGACCGCCAGCGTCTCGTTTCCGGGTCCGTAGAGCAGGATCGACATGGTCACCTCGTGCAGCGCGGTCAGAAAGCACACCAGCCATGCGGCCAGCAGCGCCGGCGCGAGAGGTCGCAGCACGACCGTGCGGATCGCGACCCACGCCGAGGCGCCGTTGACCCGCGCGGCGGACAGCTCGTCGGCCGGCAGCCGGTCCAGGGCACCCGAGATCGGCCGGTGTGCAAAGGCCCACAGCTTGGCGAGGTAGGCGACCAGGATGATCATCAGCGTGTCTCCCAGCCACCGCCCGTAGGTGATCAGCAGGCCCACCGCGAGCGTAGAGCCCGGCAGGACGAAGGTCAGCATCACCAGGGTGCCGGCGCCGCGCGCGGCCCGGGTCCGCTCCAGGGCCGCGACGCACCCGCCGAGCACGACCAGGATCGAGGCAGCCACCAGCGCCAAGAGGAGGCTGCGACCGAGCGCCTCGGCGTTGCGGCTGGTCACCGCGGACCCGAAGTTGGCCGTGGTCCAGTTTGCCGGGACCGGCGCCAGGCCCACCGCCTTTGTCAGGGCGGTGGCCACCAGGGCGACAACCGGGAGCCCCACGGCCAGCAACAGGTAGCAGCTCACCGCCAGCGCGGCCAGCCGGCCCCGCACACGACCAGGCTGGACGGCGGCCGGCTCGATGGAGGCCGTGCGCGTGATCCGCAGCCGTGGTCCTAGGATCCGGTCCGTCGGGGCGACCACGGCCAGGGCAACGAGGACGAGCAGAAGCGCGAGCATGATCGCCTCGACGAACGCGGCAGGGTCGCTGCTGCTCGCCAGGTTGGCGTAGATACGGGTGGTGATCGTGGCGAAACTCGCGGGCGAACCCATCACCTGGGGGATGGCGAAGGAGCCCAGCGCGAGCACGAAGACGAGGAGCGCGGCGGCCGCCATGGCGGGCCTCAGCAGCGGCAGCGTGATCGTGCGCAGCACGGTGAGCGGGCCGGCACCGGCCGCACGGGCGGCGCGTTCCTGGGAGGGTTCGGCGCGGGCCGCCAGCCCCACGGCGACCACGAGGTAGGCGACCGGCACCGCGTTGACGGCCATGACCACTGCCACCCCCACTGGTCCCTCGATCCCCCGCCAGGCCACTCCGAAGAGGTCGTCGGTGAAGCCGGCTCGGCCGTACGCCCGCAACCAGCTGTAGGCGAGCACGAAGTCCGGCACCAGCACGGGCAACAGCACCCCCACGCGCAGAAAGGTGCGGGCGGGGAGGTCGCGGTTGTGCAGGAGCAGGGCCAGGCCGGTGCCGGCGGGCACCGCGAGCAGCGTGACGCAGAGGCCGAGCACGATCGAGTGCTCCACGGCCCGCGCGAGCCCCGGCCGGCCGAGCACCGTGCCGAACTGGCCCGACCCCTCGATCCAGACCGTCTTGGTCATCATCGCGAGGGGCAGCACCACCAGCAGCGCTGCGGCACATGCCACGAGTATCGCGGCCAGTGCTGGACCGGGGTTGTGGGAGTACCTGGGGAGCGCGCGCGCCCTAGCCACCGAAGATCTTCTGGTACTTCGCCAGAAGCCCGGCCTTGTCGGATGCGAGCTTCGACCAGTTCGGCGAGACCACGGCGGCACCGTTCGGCTTCGTCGGGCCCGGCACGCCGGCCACCGTCGGGTAGGAGCCGAGCCCCGACATCTGGGTCTGCCCGCTCCTGCTCGCGACGTAGGAGATGAATGCCTCGGCCGTCGTGGTCTCCTTCGTGTCCTTGGCCAGCCCGATGGGGCCGTAGACGGCAATCGCCCCCGGTCGCGGCCACGACACGTTGATCGGCGAGCCTGCCTTCTGCGCGGCGTATGCCGAGTTAGCGGTCGTGATGCCCGCCGCGTAGACGTCGTCCGCGATCCCGCTGACGACGTCGTCCGGCGTGCTGACCTGGGTCGCGCCGCTCTTGTGGAGGGTGTCGAAGAACCCGGTCCCGTAGGCGGGGTTCTGGGCGAAGTAGCCCAGGGCGCCCAGGGCCGAGGCGGCCACCGCCGGGTCCGAGATGGCTACATCGCCGTGGTAGCGGGCACCGGTGAGGTCAGACCATTGGGCCGGGGCGGGCACGCCCTTCTTCGACACCGCGACGACGTAGAGAATCGCAACGCCCACGTAGTCGGGGGTGCGGTACGCGGATGGGATGGAGGTCTTCGGCGTCCAGCCGCCGACCAGGCCCTGGTGCACGTAGTCCTGCATGGTCAGCGGATCGCAGGCCCAGATCACGTCGGCCCGGAGACCGCCGGAACGCACGTCGCCGGCCACCCGCGCGTTGAGGTCGCCGGTCGGTGCGCGGTACAGATCGACCTTGGTCCCGGGGTGATCGTGCTCGAACGTATCGATCACGGGACCGACCGTGGTGTCGCTGGCGCACGTGTACAGCGTGATCGAGTTCGAGTCGGAGGACCCGCCGCACGCAGCCGGCAGCGACACCATGGCCAGACAGGCAAAACCAACAACGCGTCGGCGCATCATCATGTGGCCAAACCTAACCCGCGGGCGCCCCCGGTGTCAGCGTCCCTGGCTCGCACTCGGGTCAGGTTGGGGTGTCGACCTTCACGCGCGGCATGGCACCGCTTCATCCCGGCCGGCCGATCACCGCAACGGCGCGGGGAACAGCCCGAGGAACTTGCGGGCCGAGGAGCGCGCAGCCCGGCGACGTCGGACTCGCTCGTGAGGTCCGGCGTCTCCGTCTCCTCCCCGCGGATCAGGGGCGACTCGACCGTCGTGGACGCCCCGGCGACGACGCGGACGGGGGGCGGACACCGCAACCCGGCTCGGCGGGCCCCGTGGTTGCTGCGCCCCGTGACGCGCCGCCGTTCCGGCAGGCCGTGCTGGCCGACCCCGGTGGTGCGACGTTCTCGGGAGCGGCCTCAGGCTGGGCTGACCGTGCGCAGGCGGCGCACCGACTCCGGAACGTCGATGCCCGGCCGCAGGTCCGGCGCGGGCTGCGGGTCGCCGTACGCCTCGCCGAGGGGTACGACGCCCGCCCACGCCTCGCCGGCGACGTCGTCGGGCTCGTCCTCGGGCCAGCCGTCGGAGACCTTCAGCGACCAGTCGTCGATCGGGAGGGCGAGCACCAGGGTCGCGGCGAGCTCGGCCTTCGTCGGCCGGCGGACCTCGGCGACCCGGCCGGGCAGCAGGGCCTCGGTGACGAGGTCGAGGACGCGCTCCTTGTCGTCGTCATCGTCGTCGCCGGCAACGACCGAGCACCGGCCGAACAGCACGGCGGAGCGATAGCGGATCGACGACTCGAACGCGCTGCGGGCCACGACCACCCCGTCGAACGCCGTCACCGCGAGCGCCGTGGGAGCCCCGCCGGCCAGGCGCCGCATCCATCGCGACCCGGTGGAGCCGTGCGCCAGGACCCGGTCCCCGTCGCGGACGACCGCCGTCGGCAGCACCATCGGTGCGCCCTGGTCGTCCACGAGCCCGAAGTGCCCGATCCGGGCCGAGTCGAGCAGGGCGTCGAGGGCGCCCCGAACGGTGCTGGCAAGATCCGGCAGCCGGGTCGGGCGGCGCGGGTCCGGGGTCAGGGTCACGTCGTGACGCTATCGCCGTCGTGAGCCCGCGGCGACGGGTCTCGCGACGTTTGCACTCGGGCAGGGTGAGTGCTAAACATGACGCTGGCACTCTCGGGTTGAGAGTGACAACACGAACAGATCGGCGCGCCGAGGTCTGAAGCGCTGGCGGGAAGGGTCCGCCGGGCAGCCTGACCGTCCGTCGCGGGCGGCGCGCCGGCACCAGACTCCGATAGGAATCGCTGCAGTTATGGCCAAGCTGATTGCTTTCAATGAGGAGGCCCGCCGCGGTCTCGAGCGAGGGATGAACCAGCTCGCCGACGCGGTCAAGGTCCCGCTCGGTTCTAAGGGCCGCGACGTCGTCCTCGAGAAGAGGTGGGGCGCGCCCACCATCACCAACGATGGTGTGTCAATCGCCAAGGAGATCGAACTCGAGGACCCGTACGAGCGGATCGGCGCCGAGCTCGTCAAGGAAGTCGCCAAGAAGACCGACGATGTGGCCGCTGACGGCACGACGACCGCCACGGTGCTGGCCTGGGCCCTGGTCCGTGAGGGCCTGAAGAACGTCGCCGCCGGCGCCAACCCGATGTCGCTCAAGCGGGGCACCGAGGCGGCGGTCGAGGCGGCTGCGATCAGCCTGCACGACCTGGCCAAGAGCACCGAATCCAAAGGGCAG
>JBPCQY010000105.1:0-6886 GCA_050997635.1 Nocardioides sp. | reverse complement strand
CCGCTCTGGGCGCCGGCGAGGGCGTAGGAGTTGCCGATGTCGACGACGTCGGGGGCACTCGACTGGCCCTTGGTCGACTTGAGGGCGTTGATCTCGTCGCCACTCGAGCCGTCGGGGTTGGCGCTGTTGACCTTGAGGCCGTACTGCTTCTTGAAGCTCGCGATGATCGCCGCGTAGTTGGCCCACGTCGGGGGCAGCGCGATGACGTTGAGCGTGCCCTCCTTCTTGGCGGCTGCGACCAGCGCGTCCTGGCCGCCGCCGGCATCGACCGACTGCGCGGTGGACCAGTCGGCGGTCGACGTGCTCCCGGTGGGGCTGGTCGGCCCCCCGCCGGTGGTGCTGCTGCTGACGCTGCTGCCGCAGGCGGCCAGGGTCAGGGCGGTCGCGGTCGCGAGTGCGAGCGACCCGAGCGGGTGTGGGGTGCGGGCCATGGGCGTCGTCCCGATCTGTGATGGGTCGCCCGGGACGGGCCACCGCTGCAGGACACCGGATCCTACGCCCGTCGACGCCGCTCGGGGCGTCACCGACATGCGGCTGTGAGCGTCGCATGAACAGTCTGGCTCCGGACCTCCTCAGCGGGTCTCAGCGGATCTCAGGGGGTCTCAGGGGGTACGACGCCGCAGGGTCGCCGCGCCGAGGGCCAGCGAGCCGACGGCGAACGCCGCCACGATCCCCAGGTCGCGCCACACGTCGCCGGTGGCGGCCGAGTCGACCAGGCGCTGCATCGCGTCGATCGCCCACGACAGCGGCAGCACGTCGCTGACGGCATGCAGGACGCCGGGCAGGCTCGAGCGCGGGACGAACAGGCCGCACAGCAGGATCTGCGGGATGACCAGGGCCGGCATGAACTGGACGGCCTGGAACTCGGTGCGCGCGAAGGCGCTCACGAACAGGCCGAGCGCCGAGCCCAGCACGGCGTCGGCGACCGCCACCAGGAGCAGCAGCCACACGGACCCCTGGAGGTCGAGCCCGAGCACGCCCACGCTCAGCACCACAGCCAGGGCGGACTGGACGGCCGCGACGAGCCCGAAGGCGAGCGCATAGCCGCCGAGGAAGTCGAGCTTGGCCATCGGCATCGCCAGCAGCCGTTCGAGGGTGCCGGACCCGCGCTCGCGCAGGGTTGTCACGCTGGTCACCAGGAACATCACGATGAACGGGAAGAGCGCAAGCAGGCCGGGCCCGAGCCGGTTGAACGGCGAGGCCGGGACGTTCTGGAACATCCACCACAGCAGCGTGATCAGCACGCAGGGCAGCAGCAGGAGCATGGCCGCCGTACGACGGTCGCGGCGCAGCTGGGTGAGCACGCGGCCCGCGACGGCGAAGAGGACCCGGGGGTTCATGCGGCGTCTCCTTCGACCAGCTCGAGGAAGGCGGACTCGATGTCGTCGGTGCCCGTCTTCTCACGGATCTCCCCGGGTGTGCCGTCGGCGATGATCCGGCCCTCGCGCATCAGCAGCAGCCGGTCGCAGCGGTCGGCCTCGTCCATGACGTGGCTCGAGACGAACACCGCGGCACCGTCGTCCGCGAGCCGGTGGAAGAGCTGCCACAGGTCGCGCCGCAGCAGCGGGTCGAGGCCGACCGTCGGTTCGTCGAGGAGCAGCAGGTCGGGCTTGCCGAGGAGCGCGACCGCGAGGTTCGCCCGGGAGCGTTGGCCACCGCTGAGCCGCCCCACGACGGCGTCGCGGTAGCTGTCAAGGTCGACGGCGGCGATGGCGACACCGACCTCGGACCTCCCGACGCCGAGCACCCGCGCGAAGAAGGCCAGGTTCTCGGCGACGGTGAGGTCGTCGTACACGCTCGCGGCCTGAGTGACATAGCCGATCCGGCTGCGCAGAGGCTTGCTGCCGGCCGGCTCGCCGTACACCTCGACGGTGCCGGAGGTGCGTTGCTGGACGCCCGCGAGCGCCCGCATCAGGGTGCTCTTGCCGCAGCCGCTCGGCCCGAGCAAGCCGGTCACGCTGCCCTGCGCGACGGTGAGTCCGACTCCGTCGAGGGCGCGCCTCCCGCCGCGGACGACGACGAGGTCGGTCACGGTCACCGCGTTTTTCATCATGCGATGAATTATGCCTTCGGGCCCCCATTCTGGCAACTCGTGGGCCGTGCGCTGCGGATAGTCCCTGACAAACTGGCTCCGGATCGGGCGATTTCACGACCACTTCGTCAGGGACTATCCGCAAAGGGGCCAGGGGGTGAAGTGGCGGGTCAGGCGGGTCAGGCGGGTCAGGCGGGTCAGGCGGGCAGGTCGCCGGTCAGGTAGCGCTGGATCGTGGGGGCGTACGTCGCGACCACGAGGTCGGCGGGCATGCTCGCGATCGGCTCGACCCCCAGCACGTAGCGGGTCAGGATCAACCCGAGCATCTGGCTGACCACCAATGGCATCCGTTGCTCGGGGGCGTCGATGCCGAGTGCCACACCGGCCGGGCCGAACACCACCGGGACCAGTCCCTGGCCGAGCAGCCGCTCTCCCCCGGGCTCGAGCAGCTGACGCATCCGCCCCACGAACACGGGGGTCAGCTCGGGGTCGTCCCAGACCTCGAGGAAGACCGTCAGCAGCCGCTCGGCGGCACCCTCGACGCCGCCCGCGGCCACCCGGGCGACGACGGCCCGGATGTCGACCGGCAGCTCCATCGCCGAGAGAAACAGGTCGTCCTTGGTGCCGAAGTAGTGGTGCACCAGGGCCGCGTCGACGCCCGCCCGCGAGGCCACGGCGCGCACCGACGTACCGGCAAAGCCCTTCTGCCCGAACGACTCCCGGGCCGACTCGAGGATCGCGGCCCGGGTGTCCGGGGCGCCGGGCCGGCGGCCGCGGCGCGGCGTGGCCGTCACGGCGTCCGCACCTGGAGGTGGGCCCGGGCGAACTCCAGCGACTCACGCAGGTCGGCGGCGCGCTCCTCACGGTTGGCACAACGGCGGGTGTTGATCTCCACCACCACGACCCCCGCGAAGTCGCCGGCCGCCACGTGGGTCAGGAAGTCGGCCGCTCCGATCACCCCGCGTCCGGGCACGAGGTGCTCGTCCTTGGCCGAACCGGACCCGTCGGTCAGGTGCACGTGCCTCAGCCGGCTGCCGAGGCGGTCGGCCATCTCGATCACCGGTGACTTGGCGATGGCGGCGTGGGAGAGGTCGATGGTCGCGTTGGCGTAGGACTCCTCGGAGGGGTCCCAGCCGGGGAGGTACATCTCCATGCCGCGGCGCGACGAGGCCCGCCAGGGATACATGTTCTCGACGGCGAAGGCGATGCCGGTCGACTCCTCCAGAGCCGCGATGCCGTCGACGAAGCCGGCGGCGTACTCCTTCTGCCAGCGAAACGGCGGGTGTACGACGACCACCTCGGCACCGACCACCGAAGCCATCTCGGCGGAGCGCTCGAGCTTGCCCCACGGGTCGGTGCCCCAGACCCGCTGGGTGAACAGCAGGCAGGGCGAGTGCACGGCGCAGACCGGCAGGTCGTGGTGATCGGAGAGCTGCTTGATCGCGGAGGTCTGCTGGCTGAGCGCGTCGATGCCGACCATCACCTCGACGGCGTCGTACCCGAGGGAGGAGGCGTAGGAGAACGCGTGCGCGGTCGACTCGGGGTAGACGGACGCGGTGGAGAGGGCGACGACCGCGCTCACTGGTGGTCCGCGCCGACGAGCTGGTCGAGCCGTTCGAGGATGACACCCTCGCGCAGCGCCCAGGGACAGATCTCGAGCTCGGCGAGGTCGAAGATGTCCATCACGGCCTCGGCCACCAGGGCGCCGGGGACGATCTGGTGGGTGCGGCTCTCGGAGACACCCGGCAGCTCGGCGAGGCCGTCGGCGTCGAGGTCGGTGAGCTTGGGAATCCACGAGCGGAGGTCGTCCTGGGTGAGCACCCGCTCGACCAGCGGCCCGTCACAGGACGGGGCGGCGCCGCAGATGCGGGCCAGCGAGCGGAACGTCTTGCTCGTCGCGGCCGCCCGGTCGGGGGCTCCGCCGCGCAGCAGGTTGCCGGCGTCCTCGGCGATGGTCGCGCGGATCTGCTTGCGCAACGCCCGGATGCCCTGCTCACCCGGGGGGCCGTCGGCGAAGTGCTGGCGCGCCAGGCGGGCCGCACCCAGCGGCATCGACCACGCCACGTCGGGCACCTCGTCGGCACCCCCGGCGATCTCGAGCGAGCCGCCGCCGATGTCGAAGACCGCCAGGCGGCCGGCCGACCAGCCGAACCAGCGTCGTACGGCGAGGAAGGTCAGCCGCGCCTCGTCCGCACCGGGCAGCACGTCGATGCGTACGCCGGTCTCGTCGGCGACGTGGTCGAGCACCTCGTCGCAGTTGTCGGCGTCGCGCACCGCCGAGGTCGCGAAGCCGAGGATGTCCTGGGCCCCCCGGTCCTCGGCGACCTCGAGCGACGCGGCCACGAACCGGGTCAGGGCCTCGATCCCGGCCCTGGTGACCTCGCGGTCCTCGATCTGCTCCGCGAGCCGCAGCGACTCCTTGTGGGAGTACGCCGGCAGTGGTGCCGCCCCGCGATGGGCGTCGACGACCAGCAGATGCCCCGTGTTGGAGCCGATGTCGAGCACACCCAGGCGCATGGCTCCAAACTACCGGTGGTAGCGCAGCCGACCGCGAGGCACGAGCGGACGGCGTGTGCGCGGACAGGTTGAGCAAGCGCACGACCGAGCGCGCGAGGTCGTGACCGCGCGTCGAAACCCGATGACGGACGCAGGGCCGCAACCACAGACCGCGAGACGAGACCTGCGCCCCTTAGAGTTGGCGGGTGCCCGAAGTCGACCTCGTCTTTCCCCGCGCGTACGTCGAGTTCGCCGACCCGGCCGACGCCGACCAGGTGTTCTGCTGCGACCTGACCTGGCTGACGTCCAGCTTCATGTGCATCTTCGGCCAGGGCTGTCAGGGCATCTATGCCGAGTCTCCCGAGACCGGGTGCTGCACCCTGGGCGCCCACTTCGCCGACAAGGACGACGAGAAACGGGTGGCCTCCTTCGTTGCCCAGCTGACGCCCGAGCAGTGGCAGTTCCACCCCGACACGCAGAGGGTGCTCAAGCAACACTGGGTCGAGGCCGACGAGGAGGGCGCCCGCAAGACCCTCGTGGTGGAGCACGACGGCCAGTCGGCGTGCGTGTTCCACAACCGCGGCGACTTCCCGACGGGTGCCGGGTGCGCGCTGCACGGGCTCGCCCTGACCCAGGACCGCAACCCGCTGGAGACCAAGCCCGACGTGTGCTGGCAGCTGCCGATCCGGCGTACCTTCCGCACCGTGCAGCGGCCCGACGAGACGTCGTACACCGAGGTCTCGATCGGCGAGTACGACCGCCGTGGCTGGGGATCCGGCGGGCACGACCTCGACTGGTATTGCTCGGGAAACACCGAGGCCCACGTGGGGGTCGAGCCCGTCTACGTGACCAACGAGGCAGAGCTGACCGAGCTGATGGGCCGCCCGGCGTACGACGCGCTGGTGACGCACTGCGAGGCCCATGTGCGATCGCGCTCGGCCCTCGCGCTGCACCCCGCCGACCCGCACTGACCTGCCCACCGGCAACTCTCTCGACGTCAAGAAGAGTCGACCCCGCCGTCCGGGAGCGCCGGTGCGTTGTCGAGAATCAACCCATGCGTCTCGACCATGTCTCGTTCGCCGCCGGACCCGATGGCCTCGCCGGTACGGCAGACCGTCTGGGCGACCTGCTGGGCAAGGACTTCGTCGACGGCGGCGTGCACCCACGCTTCGGGACCCGCAACATGGTGCTCCCGCTGGCCGACGACACCTACCTCGAGGTCGTGGCGGTGCTCGACCACCCGGCGTCCGACAAGGCGCCGTTCGGGCAGGCGGTGCGCGCCCGCTCCGCGCTCGGCGGCGGCTGGCTCGGGTGGGTCGTCTCCGTCGACGACATCGCGACCGTCGAGCGGCGCCTGGGTCGCGCGTCGGCGGTCGGCAACCGTCACCGCCCCGATGGCACCGAGCTCCTTTGGAAGCAGATCGGCGTCAACGGCCTGATCTCCGACCCGCAGCTGCCGTTCTTCATCAAGTGGGAGAGCCCGGCCGAGCTGCACCCCAGCGCCGGCGCTGACGGCAACTACGCCCTGGCCTGCCTCGAGATCGCCGGCGACCCCCAGCGCGTGAGCGAGTGGCTCGGCGAGACCGTCGAGGCTCCGCTCGAGGACGTCAAGGTCGAGTGGGTCGCCCCGCACGGCATCCCCGGCATCCTCGCCGCGCAGTTCCAGACACCGCACGGGCTCGTCCGGATCTGACCGTGCGCGGGGTGACCCCCAGCCCCAACATCTGGCACCACCCCGCGACGTACGAGCTCGAGAACCGCGCCGCCGACCCGGGCGGGCTGATCGAGGCGGCGATGCGCGAGCGCGCCGACTGGACGGGTCGGGTGGTGCTCGACGTCGGCTGCGGCACGGGCTTCCACCTGCCGCGCTTCGCGGCCGACGCCGCCACGGTCCACGGCGTGGAGCCGCACGCCGACCTGGCCGCCCTGGCCCGGCGCCGGACCCGGCGGCTGCCGAACGTCCAGGTGCGCGCCGGCACGGCCCAGGACCTGCCCCTGCCCGACTCCTCGGTCGACGTGGCGCACGCGCGCTGGGCCTACTTCTTCGGCCCGGGCTGCGAGCCCGGTCTCGCCGAGCTCGCCCGCGTCGTACGCCGCGGCGGCAGCGCGTGCGTCATCGACAACGACGCGACGCGCTCGACGTTCGGGAGCTGGTTCCGGCGGGGCTACCCGATGGTCGACCCCGACGCGGTCGAGCGGTTCTGGGCGACCCGCGGCTGGCGGCGTACTCCGCTCGACATCGGTTGGCGGTTCCAGACGCGCGCCGACTTCGAGAGCGTCGTACGCATCGAGTTCGCGCGCGACCTGGCCGAGGACTTCTTGGCGTCCCACCCCGGCGTCGAGGTGGACTACGCCGTC
>JBPCQY010000021.1:0-28271 GCA_050997635.1 Nocardioides sp. | reverse complement strand
CTGGAGGAGCGCTTCGCGACCCTGCTGCCCGAGGTGCTGATCGGCATCGGGCTCGAGCAGTTCGCGGCCCTGGCCGCCAAGACCCTCGAGCCCAAGCCGGTGCTCGAGGTCTCGCTGCAGCACATCCACGGCGCCAAGGTGAGCGTGCGCGAGCAGGCCGACCTCGTCGTCGACCGGCTGCGCCGCAGCGGCATCCTGACCTTCCGGGCGCTGTGCGGCGACTCGCCCGACACCCTGACCACGGTCGCGCGGTTCCTCGCGCTGCTGGAGCTGTTCCGCGAGAGCGTCGTGTCCTTCGACCAGGTCAGCCCGCTCGGTGAGCTCACCGTGCGCTGGACCGGCAGCGAGGCTGGTGCCGATTCCTCGCAAGACTTCGAGATCGACGAGTTCGAGGGTGCGCCGGCCGAACCCGCTGCTTCGGTGGTCGAGCGAAGTCGAGACCCCCAGGAGGAGAACCCATGACCGAGTCCGTGACCGCCGACGAGGCCCTCGCACTGCCGGTGACCGAGCTGCGGCCGTCGCTCGAGGCACTGCTGATGATCGCCGACCAGCCGCTCGACATCCCGACGCTGGCCAGCGCGGTCGGCCACCCGGTGACCGAGGTTGAGAAGGCGCTGGCGGCGCTGGCGGGGGAGTACGCCGAGCAGGGCCGCGGGTTCGAGCTGCGCTCGGTGGCCGGCGGCTGGCGCTACTACACGCGCGAGGAGTACGCACCGGTCGTCGAGGCCTTCGTGCTCGACGGCCAGCAGGCCCGGCTCACCCAGGCGGCGCTCGAGACGCTGGCGGTGGTCGCCTACAAGCAGCCCGTCTCGCGGTCCCGGGTCTCCGCGATCCGCGGCGTCAACGTCGACGGGGTGATCCGCACGCTGCTCACTCGCGGGCTCGTGGAGGAGGCCGGGCAGGACCAGTCGTCCGGCGCGAACCTCTACCGCACGACCGGCTACTTCCTCGAGCGGATCGGTGTGGAGTCGCTCGCCGACCTGCCCGAGCTCGCGCCGTACCTCCCCGACCTCGGCGACCTGGAGGACGAGCTCTCCGAGATGGCCGCCCAGGACGCGCACGCGTGGGTCTCGACAGGCTCGACCACCGAAGAGTCGTGACCGACGACGACGGGCTCGTCCGGCTCCAGAAGCTGCTGGCCCAGTCGGGCGTCGCCTCGCGCCGCAAGTGCGAGGAGCTGATGCTGGCGGGGCTGGTCGTGGTCGACGGCGAGGTCGTCACCCGGCTGGGTACCAAGGTCGACCCGCGCACGGCGGTGATCCGCGTCGACGGTCAGCGGCTGCCGCCGGTCTCCGAGCACGTCTACCTCGTGGTGAACAAGCCACCGGGGGTGGTGTCCACGATGTCGGACCCCGAGGGTCGCCGAACCCTCTCCGACCTGGTCGCCGAGCGGCCCGAGCGGCTCTTCCACGTCGGCCGGCTCGACACCGACACCTCGGGACTGATCGTGCTCACCAACGACGGTGACTTCGCGCAGCGCCTTGCGCACCCGTCGTACGAGGTGGACAAGACGTACGTCGCCGAGGTCGAGGGCCGGGCGACCCCGGCGCTCGTGCGCACGCTGCTCGGCGGCGTCACCCTCGACGACGGGCCGGTCTCGGTCTCCTCGGCGCGGATCGTCTCCTCGACCCGGGAGAAGTCGATCGTGGAACTGGTCATCCACGAGGGCCGCAACCGGATCGTGCGGCGTCTGCTCGACCAGGTCGGGCATCCCGTACGCCGCCTCACCCGCATCGCCATCGGTCCCGTGCAGCTCTCGGGCCTGGCGTCGGGGGAGTCCCGCGAGCTGACCCTCGACGAGCTCGGGGTGCTGCTGGACTCCGCCAAGCTCTGACCTGTCGTTCCGGATAGTCCCCGACGTTTGGGTTGCTCTCGCCGAGCAAAGGGCAACCCAAAGGTCGGGGACTATCCGGAAGTCCGGGCGGTCCCGTCCACGGTTAGGGTCGGTGCGTGGCAGTCAGGGCGGTGCGGGGCGCGACCCAGCTCGAGGACGACGTGCGCGAGCACCTGCTCGAGCGGGTCGCCGAGATGGTGACCGACGTGATGAGCGCGAACGGGCTCGAGGTCGACGACTTCATCTCGGTGATCTTCACGGCCACGTCCGACCTGCACTCGGAGTTCCCGGCGTACGCCGCGCGGAGGCTGGGCTTCGGTGAGGTGCCGCTGCTGTGCGCGCGTGAGCTCGAGATCGAGGGTTCGATGCCCCGCGTGGTCCGGATGATGGCGCACGTCGAGACCGACCTGCCGCGCGCGGACATCACCCACGTCTACCTCCACGGAGCCGCGGCCCTGCGCCGCGATCTCACCCGCGTGCGGGCCGTGCCGGATGAATGAGGTGTTGACCGGGCCGGTGCTGGTCGTGGGCGCCGGCCTGCTCGGTACGTCGATCGGGCTCGCCCTCGCGCGACACGACGTCGAGGTGCTGTTGCGCGACGCCATCCCCGAGCACGTGCGCACCGCCAGCGGGCTGGGTGCCGGGCGCGCCGTCACCGACGGCGACCGGCCGCAGCTGGTGGTCGTCGCCGTACCGCCCGACCACGTGAGCGCGGAGGTCGCCCGGGCCCTGGCGACCACCGATGCCTTCGTCACCGACGTGGGCAGCGTGAAGACCGCACCGCTGGCCGGTCTGGCTGGCCACGCCGGACTCGAGCGGTACGTCGGCGGCCACCCGATGGCCGGCAGCGAGCGGTCGGGCCCGCTGGCGGCGAGCCCGTCGCTGTTCGACGGCCGGCCGTGGGCGGTGGCTCCCCATGGCGGCTCCTCGAACGAGGCGATCGCGGTCGTCGAGGCGCTGGTGCGCCTGGCCGGCGCGAGCGTCGTACGGATGACACCGGAGGAGCACGACCTGGCCGTGGCGCGGACCTCGCACCTGCCGCACCTGCTCGCCGTACTCGTGGCGGGGCGGCTGGCGGACGCACCCGAGGGGCACCTGGCGCTCTCTGGACAAGGTGTGCGCGACGTGACCCGGGTGGCCGGCGGTGACCCGGCGCTGTGGCAGCAGATCGTGAGCGGCAACCAGCAGGCGGTCGCCGGACTGCTCGGGGAGGTGCGGGCCGAGCTCGACCAGCTGATCGAGGCGGTGACGGCGGGGGAGCGCGAACGGCTCGGCCAGATCCTGGCTCGCGGCGTGGCCGGCACTCGGGCCATCCCAGGCAAGCACGGCGGGCCGGTGCGACCCACGACGTCGGTGTTCGTGTCGGTGCCCGACCATCCGGGCGAGCTCGCCCGGCTGTTCGCGGACGCCGGCGCGAGCGACGTCAACATCGAGGACGTCCGCATCGACCACGACCCCGCCCGGCCGACGGGCCTGGTCGAGCTGCTCGTCGCGGAGACGAGCGCCGACCACCTGCAGGCGTCCCTGGAATCTCGTGGATGGGTGACCCACCGGTAGGGTGTGCCGTTGGCGCTGGACCCTCGGTGGTCGAGCGCAGTCGAGACCATCTACCGAGGCAGGATCACCAGGATGTCCGCGCGCACCGGCCTCGTCGTGGCCGTCGACGGCCCTTCGGGCTCCGGCAAGTCGAGTACGTCGCGCGGCGTCGCGACGAGGCTTGGCCTGCGCTATCTCGACACGGGCGCAATGTTCCGCGCGATGACCTGGTGGCTGCTGAAGCAGGGCGTCGACGTGCAGGATGCGGCTGCGGTCGCGTCCCGCTGTGGCGAGCCCACGATATTGTCCGGCACCGACCCGGCCGCACCCACGATCGAGGTCGACGGCACCGACGCGGCGACCGCGATCCGCGGCGACGACGTCACGGGCTCCGTGTCCCCGGTGAGCGCGGTGCCCGAGGTCCGCGCCTGCCTGCTCGATCTCCAGCGCGCCGTGATCGGTGACGGCGGCATCGTGGTCGAGGGCCGCGACATCGGGTCCGTGGTCACCCCCGATGCCGACGTCAAGGTCTACCTCACCGCCAACCCGGGAGCGCGGGCCGCGCGCCGGGCCCTCGAGGACGGCGGCAGCGACGTGACCGCGACCGAGCAGTCGCTGCTGGCCCGCGACAAGATCGACTCCAGTCGCACGACGGCGCCGCTCGTGATGGCCGACGGCGCCACCCACGTCGACACCACGGCGTACACCCTGGACGAGGTCGTCGACCTCATCGTGGGGCTGGTGGAGGCCGCGCGATGACCTCGCCCGCCCTCTCCCGGGTGGCCGAGACGCCCGCCCCCGCCACCTGGATGCTGCACGGCCTGCGGCCGCTGGCTCGCCGCCTGCTCACCTCCTGGTACGACGTGCGGGTCGCCGGCGCCGAGCACGTCCCGGCCGACGGACCTGTCATCCTGGCCGCCAACCACGTCGGCTGGCTCGACGGACCCCTGCTGGCCAGCATCGGGTCGCGGCCGGTGCACGTGCTCACCAAGATCGAGATGTTCGACGGGCCGCTCGGCAGGATCCTCCTGGGCGCCGGGCAGATCCCCCTCGACCGCAGTGCCAGCGACATCCGGGCCGTGCGCACCTGCACCCGCGTGCTCGTCGACGGCGGCTGCATCGGGATCTTCCCCGAGGGCTACCGAGGCGCCGGCGACCTGACCCGCTTCCGCAACGGCGCGGCGTACCTCGCCCTCGTGACGGGAGCGCCCATCGTGCCGCTCACGTTCCTCGGGACGCGCCTGCCGGGCGGGTCGGCCGGTTCGCTCCCGCCGCGGGGCGCGAGGATCGACGTCGTCCACGGTGCGCCCTTCTCGGTGGCCGCGCAGCCCTGGCCGCGCACCCGCGCACACGTCGCCGCTACCTCCGCCGACCTGCACGACCATCTGCGGGGCTGCCTCGACGCCGCTCGCGCCGCGACCGGACGCGCGCTCCCCGGCCCGATCCCGGAAGGCTCCCATGTCTGAGTCTCGAGCGGTGCCCGTGTTGGCGGTCGTCGGCCGCCCCAACGTCGGCAAGTCCACCCTGGTCAACCGCATCATCGGCCGCCGCGAGGCCGTCGTCGAGGACGTCCCCGGCGTGACCCGCGACCGGGTGTCCTACGACGCCAACTGGACGGGCCGGGCCTTCACCGTCGTCGACACCGGCGGCTGGGACCCCGACGCCCGCGGCCTCGCCGAGCGGATCGCGGCCCAGGCCGAGATCGCCGTCGGCCTGGCCGACGCGGTGCTGTTCGTGGTCGACGCCACCGTCGGCATCACCGACGCCGACGCGGAGGTGGTCAAGATCCTGCGCCGGTCCGAGAAGCCGGTCGTGCTCGCCGCCAACAAGGTCGACGACGCCCGCACCGAGGCCGAGGCGCACGGGCTGTGGAACCTCGGGCTCGGCGAGCCGTACGCCGTCTCGGCGCTGCACGGCCGCGGGTCGGGTGACCTGCTCGACGCCGTGCTCGCCGTACTCCCCGACGCTCCGGACGAGGTCCTCGACGAGGTCGCCGGACCGCGCCGGGTCGCCATTGTCGGCAAGCCCAACGTCGGCAAGTCCTCGCTGCTCAACAAGCTCGCCGGCGAGGAGCGGGTCGTGGTCGACAACGTCGCCGGCACCACCGTCGACCCGGTCGATGAGATCGTCACGCTGGGCGGCCGCGAGTGGCGCTTCATCGACACCGCCGGCATCCGCAAGCGGGTCAAGGAGGCGTCGGGGCACGAGTTCTACGCCTCGCTGCGCACGAGTACGGCGATCGACCGGGCCGAGGTGGCCGTCCTGGTGCTCGACGGTGGCGAGCCGATCTCCGAGCAGGACGTACGGATCCTGCAGACCGTCCGCGAGGCCGGCCGGGCGCTGGTGATCGCCTTCAACAAGTGGGACAACGTCGACGAGGAACGCCGCTACTACCTCGACCGCGAGATCGAGCGTGACCTCGTGCAGGTGCAGTGGGCGCCGCGGATCAACGTCACCGCCCGCACCGGCTGGCACGTCGACCGGCTCGTGCCTGCCCTCGACAAGGCGCTCGAGGGCTGGTCGACCCGGATCTCGACCGGCGCACTCAACGCGTTCCTCGGCCGACTCGTCGCCGAGCACCCCCACCCGGTGCGCAGCGGCAAGCAGCCCAAGATCCTGTTCGGAACCCAGGCGACGACCGAGCCGCCGATGTTCATCCTTTTCACTTCCGGCTTGCTCGAGGCGTCGTACGAGCGTTACATCGAGCGGCGGCTACGCGAGGAGTTCGGCTTCGCCGGTACGCCGATCGTGCTCCAGCAGCGCCCACGCGAGAAGCGCAAGCGCTGACCCACCACGCGTGAGACGATCGAGACCATGGTGTCCCTCGACCAGGTCATCGGGTTCGGACTGGTCGCCCTCATCCTGATCGCGATCCCCGGCCCGAGCGTGGTGTTCACGGTCGGCCGCGCGCTTGCCTACGGGCGCAGCGTGGCGCTGACCACGGTGCTGGGCAACTCGCTCGGGCTGCTCGTCGTGCTCGTGCTGGTCGCTCTGGGGCTCGGTCAGCTGGTCGCGACGTCCGACGTCGTCTTCGAGGTGCTCAAGCTCGGGGGAGCGGCATACCTCGTCTGGCTCGGGGTCCAAGCGGTCCGCGGTGCACACGGGATCGAGGTGACCGGCGAGGACGGCGGGCCTCCGGTGCGTGGGTACGACGCGCTGCGGCAGGGCTTCATGGTCGGCTTCACCAACCCGAAGGCCTACGTCATCTTCGCCGCCGTGCTCCCGCCGTTCCTCGACCCGAACCGCGGCCACGTCACCGTACAGATGCTGCTGCTCGGGCTGGTGGCGTTCGTGATCGGCCTGTGCTCCGACAGCCTGTGGGCGCTGCTGGCCAGTCAGCTGCGGCGCTGGTTCAACGCCTCGCCGGGCCGCGGCCGCCTCCTGGGCCGGGTTGGCGGCGTGTCGATGATCGGCCTCGGTGTGGCCGTGGCGGTGGGCGGACGTCCCGAGACGCCCTGACCCGCGCCTCGGTCCTAGCTCTCCAGAGCGGCGTCGAGGGTGATGTCGACGCCGGTCAGCGCCTTGCTGATCGGGCAGCTGGCCTTGGCGTCCTCGGCGGCCTTCACGAAGCCGTCGGAGTCGAGCCCGGCGACCTCACCGCGCACGGTGAGCTTGATGCCGGTGAGCTGGAACCCACCGGCGGGGTCCTCGCCGAGCGAGACGTCGGCCGTGACGTCGAGGGACGTGGGCTCGCCGCCGGCCTCGCCGATCAGCGCTGAGAGCTGCATGGCGTAGCACGAGGAGTGCGCGGCCGCGACCAGCTCCTCGGGGCTGGTCGTGCCACCGGCATCCTCGGCGGCGCGCTTCGGGAAGGAGACGTCGTAGGTCCCGACGTGTGAGCTGCTCAGCTCGACCTGGCCGGAGCCGTCCTGCAGGGTGCCGTTCCAGGCGGTGCGTGCGGTGCGAGTCGGCATGACTTCCTCTCGTGGTGGACAGGCTGCAAGGCTTCCTGTCTAGCAGGAAGCTGGGAACTCTGCTCGGCTCAGCCTCGGTCGTCGTCGCGACGGGCGGGCTTAGCCACCTCGAGCTGCTGGTGACGAAGCACGGCCGAACCGCCCACCAGTGCGATCGAGTAGGCGAAGAAGAGCGGGGCGTGCAACTGCGCGCTGAGCGCCAGGCACAGGACCGAGCAGAAGATCAGGAAGTTCACGATCATCAGGTTGGACGGCATCCTCGGATGCTTCCCCGATGGTCAAGCCTTCAAACATCACGCTCCGACCCGACCGTCGGCCGATTCCACCGCGCCCGACCCGCTGCGGTACTGTTCACACCGCTCTGGCGGCGCCTCGCGCGCGGCCGCACGGGCATCGGGCTGTGGCGCAGTTTGGTAGCGCACTTGACTGGGGGTCAAGGGGTCGCAGGTTCAAATCCTGTCAGCCCGACCGAAGAAACCGCAGGTCAGAGGCCGTTTCCCGAACCAGGGAGGCGGCCTCTTGCCGTGTCAGGCGACGAGTGCACACCTTTTTCGCACACCATTTGTCGGGCGGGCTGCTGCTCCGTAGACCAAAGCAAGCGAAACTGACGCCCAGGATCGATCGCACTACCAAGACTTGACCAGGCACAGCACGGCGCTGTCGTGGTTCATGGACCTGCAGAGTAAGAGCGGGTTGGCTGGAGTCAACGGCGCCCGGAGAGCTTGGCGAGAAAGCCGCCGCTGGGTTCCTTGGGGTGGCCCGGGCAGCGTTGCGCCTTCGGGACACCGGCCATGACCTGGTCGACGTGCTGGCCACAGCCGGCCCAGGTGAGCTGGCCACATTTTCGACAGGTGACCTGTCTGCACATGGTGGTTCTCCATTCGGTCGTGGTTCAACTGTGTGAGAAACGGATGTTCGGCAGGATGCGGGTCAACCAGGACGGCGCCCACCAGGCCGCCCGACCGGTGAGCCGGAGCAGGACGGGCAGCAGCACGAGGCGCACGAGGAACGCGTCGAGGAGCACGGCGACGCCGAGGACGATGCCCATCTCCTTGGGCGGGAGCGGGCCGGAGAGCGCGAAGGTGAAGAAGGCCGCGACCATGACCGCACCGGCGGCGAAGATGACGCGCCCGGAGTGGGCCAGCGAGCCGACCATGGCCTCCTTCGGGTCGCCGGAGTGCTCGTAGTGCTCCTTGGCGGAGGCGAGCAGGAAGACGGTGTAGTCCATTGCGATCGCGAAGATCATGGCGAAGAAGAAGACTGGTGCCCAGGCGTCGAGGAATCCTTGCGGCTCGAAGCCCATGAAGCCCGCACCGAGGCCTTCTTGGAAGACCAGCCGGGCGACGCCGAAGGCCGCGGCCGTGGACAGCAGGCTGGCCAGGGTGCCGAGCAGTGCGATGAGCGGTGCCTGCAGCGCGACGAGCAGCAGCAGGAAACCGAGCGCGAGGATCACCCCGATCACGAGCGGGGTGGAGTCGTCGAGCTGGGTCTTGAGGTCGAGGTTCTCCACGGCGGCACCGCCCACGACTGCTGAGGAGGGCAGGTCGGCGCGGAGTCGGTCGACGGTGTCACCCAGTGCGGGGTTCGAGGGGTCGACGGCGGGCACGGCCTGGATCAGGGCGTGGTCGGTGTTGTCGGTGGCTGGCATGACTGGCAGGGCGCCGCTGATGCCAGGGTCGTTGGACAGGACCGTGGAGGCGGCCTTGGCCTGGGGCTTGTCGACCACGATGGTCAGGGTGCCGGGCGCGCCGTCTCCGAAGCTGTCTTGGACCAGGTCGTAGCCGACGCGGGCGGAGGCGTCCTCGGGAAGGACCTTGATCGAGGGCATTGCGGTCTTCAGCCCGAGGATCGGCGCGACGAGGGCTACCAGGACCACGAGGGAGGCGAGCCCGAAGACGACAGGGCGCCTCCAGAGGAGCTCGCCCCACGCGGCGAACTTCGATGAGCGGTGCTCCCCGGAGTGCGACCAGGGCAGGGAGAGCTTGTCGATCCTGTGGTCCAGCTTCGCCAGTACCAGCGGCAGCAGGGTGAGCGTCGCGGCCAGGACGAAGATGACGGAGAGCATGATGCCGCCGGCCATCGAGCGGAACGACGGCGAGGGCACGAGCATCACCGCAGACAGGGAGATCAGCACCGTGGCTCCGGAGAGCAGGACGGCCTTGCCGGCGGTGTCCATGGTCTCGGCGACCGCCTCTCGCGCCGTACTACCTGCTCGTGCCCGTGCCGCGCGGTAGCGGACCACGACGAAGAGTGCGTAGTCGATGCCCAGGGCGAGGGCGAACATCATCGCGAAGTTCATCGCCCAGATGGACACCGGGACGATCTGGTTGATCAGGACCAATGAGCCGGCCGAGGCGACCAGCCCGGACAGGGTGAGGATCAGCGGGAGCCCGGCTGCGACCAGGGCACCGAACGCCAGGACCAGGATCGCGAGCGTGACCGGCCAGGAGAACAGCTCGGACTTCAGCATCGCGGAGAGGTTGGCCTCGTTGAAGTCCGACCACAGCAGCGAGGCGCCCGTGGGGTTCACCTGGATGCTGGTGGTGGAGAGGCCCTGCAGCGGGCCCTTGAGGTCATCGGCGACGCGGACCATCTCGTTGGGGTCGGCGTTCGCACCCCCGAGGAGGACCGCGGTGGTGCCGTCTTGGCTCAGCGTCGCGCCAGGCTGCGGCTTGACGACGTCGGCGATCCGGGAGTCCTGCTCGAGCAAAGCGGTGGCCTGAGCGAGGACCTGCTTGCCCGCACCCTCGTTGACGGGGCCGTCGGCGGAGTGGACGACGACCTGGATCGCGGTGCTGGCGTTGCCACCGAAGTGGTCTTGGGCGAGCTCGCGGGCGGTCACCGAATCCGAGCCGTTGGCCTGCCAGCCGGCACCAGAGAGCTCGGACTCGACCTTCGGTGCAAGCGCCCCGAGCCCGACGATCACCAGCAGCCACACCACCGTGACCAGCCGCGCATGGTCGGCGACCCAGACCCCCAACCGGCCCAACCGGCCAGGGCGGAAACCGGGGGACGGATCGGTGGGTGCTGCAGCGTGGCGGCGGGTGGCCATCGACGTCATGAGGTTTTCCTTATCGGTAGAGCAGGCGTTGAGGTCAGAGCGGGGCCCAGGGGTGTGACCGGGGTTCGGGTTAGACGAGCGCCGGCAGGGCCCGGGCCGCGGTGTAGAACGCGATTGCCAACACGAGGACGGTGAAAGCGGTCGAGAGGCGGCTGGTGTCGATCCGTTCGGCCACCTTGGCGCCGAGGAACCCCCCGAGCGCGGAAACCACGGTGAGCACCAGCACCAACCCCCAGTCGGGGGTGGAGCCGACCCCGGTCCGGACGGCGAGGGCAGCGGCGCTGGTCAGGGTGATGACGACCAGGGAGGTGCCCGCGGCGTACTCCATGGGCAGCGCGAGGGCGAGCAGCAGGGCCGGGACGACCAGGAACCCGCCGCCGACACCAAGGAAGCCGGTAAGCAACCCCACGATGGCGGTGACCAGCACCTTCAGCGCGCGAGGGCACTGGCAGGCGAAGGTCGGATTGAAGCCGATGATCGGGTCGTCCAGCTGGTGGCGCCGGACGCGACAGGTTCCGTCCTCCGCAGCAACGTGATGGTCGTCCGATGCGCCGTGGGCACGGACCTGACGCACGGCCAGCAGCCCTCCGACCACCAGCATCAGCATCGCGAACGCGGCCAGCAGAACCGTCTCGGAGACCAGCGCGGAAGCTTTGCCGCCAAGCGCGGCGCCGCCGATCGCCACGAGCCCGAAGCTGACACCGCGGGCCAGCAGGACGTTGCCGGCCCGGTAGGCGGTGACCGCGCCGATCAGCGCGGTGACGCCCACGACGACCAGCGACCCGGTTGGCGCCTGGCCGGGGCTCTGCCCCAGGGCGTAAACCAGCACCGGCACGGCGAGGATCGAGCCACCGCCGCCAAGCGCACCGAGGCTGAGCCCGATCAGTGCGCCGGCAACTGCCGCGACGACGAGATCGAGCATCAGGCGTCGGGGCCGACCAGGTGCAGGCCGACCTTCTCGGCGTTCTCGAACGAGTCGTCGATGGCGATGGGTGTGCGACCTGAGGCGTCGATCAGTGAGGCGGCGATCGAGGCGCGGTAGCCCGAGGCGCAGTGCACCCAGACCTCACCGGCCGGCACCTCGGCGACCCGGCCGGGCAGCTCATGGATGGCGATGTTGTGGGCGCCCTCGATGCGGGTGGAGCGGTACTCGTCGGCGCGGCGGACGTCGAGGACCACGACGTCGCGGTGGTGGCGGACCTGCTCGAGGTCCGCGAAGGTGGCGGTGGGGAAGCTTGCCAGCTGATCGTCGGACCAGTTGCGCGGTCCACCCGTGGCGTGGGCGGCCGGGCGGTCTATGCCGATGCGGACCAGCTCTCGCTGGGCTTCGGCGACGTCGTCAGGGGTCTCACCAAGCAGGGTCACCGGTGTGCCCCAGGTGATCAACCAGCCGAGGTAGGTGGCGAAGCCGCCGTCGATGCCGAAGTTGAAGGTTCCCGGAGCGTGTCCGGCCGCGAACGCGGTCCGGTTGCGGAGGTCGACCACCCACTCGCCGGCCTCGATTCGACGCCGCAGATCGACGGCATCGGCGCTGGCCGGCGGGGAAAGGTCGGGCTCGGACGGACCCTCAGCGTTCGCGGGCATCATGTGCGCGTAGTACGCCGGCCACGCCCCAAGGCCTTCCAGGAGCTCACGGACGTAGGTCTCCTCGTCCTGGGTCAGGACCGGGTTGGACTCCTTCTCCTGGCCGATGGTCGACTCGGTCGCCTCCGACTGCGTCGCGGCGCAGAACGATCCGAAGCCGTGGGTGGGGAAGAGTTCCGCGGCTGCGGGGAGAAGTTCGGCCAGCCGGTGCGCTGAGGCGTGCTGTCGGCGGGCCAGAGCGTCTGTGTGCTCCGCACCGAGCAGGTCGGGCCGGCCGGTGGCCCCGAACAGCAGCGATCCGCCGGAGAACACACACACGGAAGAGTCCGCCCCGGTGGCGCCATCATCGGGGGAGGCGTCGCTGAGTGCGTAGGAGAGGTGGGTGAAGGTGTGTCCCGGGGTGGCGATCGCGGTCATCCGCATCCGGGGTCCAATCTTGACGGTGTCCCCGTCGCGGATCGGGGTCCGTTCGAAGGAGACGTCGTCATCGGCGTTGACGTGGTAGGCCGCGCCGGTGCGTTGGGCGAGCGCCAGCCCGCCAGTGACGTAGTCGTTGTGGATGTGGGTCTCGAAGACGTCGGTCAACCGGACCTCGTGCTCGTCGAGGATCGCCAGGACCCGGTCGATGTCACGCTGCGGGTCGACCACGACGGCGACCTCGCCGTCGTGGACGACATAGCTGCGGTCGCCGAGGGTCGGGGTCTCGACGGGGATGATGCTCAGGTCGGTCGTGCTCATGCCAGACCTCCTTCCAGGGGGCGACCCGAGTGTTCCCAGGCGGTGGTGCCCCCGGCCACGGACACGGCGTCGAAGCCGGCGGCTCGCAACAGGTCGGTCATCGCGGCGCTGCGGTTCCCCGAGGCGCAGATGACGAACACCGGGGACGCCTTGTCGATCTCGTCCATCCGGTCCGCGAGCTCGCTCATCGGAATCGGCACCGCGCCGGGCACGTGACCGGCGGCGTACTCAGCGGGCTCGCGTACATCGACCAGAACACTGCTCTCACGTGCGGCCGCAAGCTCCTCGACGTCGATCTCGGGTGCTGTGCTCTTACTCATGCGGTGCGTCCCTCCGGTCGTCTGATAGCTTCGTTGTATACCGTAGGGGGTATGTGCAGCGAAGTAAATACACCCAGGGGGGTATCGTGACCGAGGAACGTGAGGGCTTGGGTCGGGGACAACGGCCCGGCCCAGCGCTGACGCGGCGAGGGCTCCAGGCCTGAGGCCGACCGCACGACAACGACCAGCCAAGGAGCAAGGGATGAGCAGCTACACGATCACGACCACCCTGAACCGGCCCTACGACGCGGCCGTGGAAGCGGTCCGCACGGCGCTGGGCGATCAGGGGTTCGGCGTACTCACTGAGATCGACCTCCGGGCCGCATTGAAAGAGAAGCTTGACGTTGACATCGCGCCCCAGGTCATCCTCGGAGCCTGTCGCCCCCCGTTGGCCTACGAAGCCATCCAGGCCGAGCCGTCGATCGCGGCCGTGCTGCCCTGCAACGTCGTCGTCAGGTCCCTCGACCCGGCCACCACCACCTTGGTCGAGGCGTTCGACCCCGACGCCATGATGGGGCTCGCTGACAATGAGGCGCTCCACACCATCGCGACCGACGCCAAGCAGCGACTCAACGCGGCCTTCGCCGCACTGAACGAGGAGAACTAGTGGAGCTCGACCCCACGGAGATGACGCCGGTCATCAACCGCATCAAGCGCGCCCAGGGACAGCTGGCCGGCGTACTCCGCATGATGGAGGAGGGGCGCGACTGCGAGGACGTGGTCACCCAGCTCGCAGCCGTCTCCCGAGCGCTGGACAGAGCCGGCTTCGCCATCATCGCCACCGGCCTCCAGCAGTGCCTCACCAACGGCGAAGGGACAGACAGCATCGACGTCAAAAAGATGGAGAAGCTGTTCCTCTCGTTGGCGTAAGAGCCGCGCGGCAGTAGCGCTCACCGGGCTGCCTGGCGTCACGCTGCAGTGGCGAACAACAGCAGCACGATCGTTGTTGGATCACTGGCCGTTCACTAGTGGTGAACCCTGACCGCTACCCAACGCCGAGGCATACCCGGACGCTGGGCACAGCACGTCGCTATTCGCTCGCTGTACGACGATCGCTCGGTGGTCCGACGCGGTGCTGACCAGTGTGACCGCCTCAGCCGGACCCGGGCCGTGCACGTCGTCGACCTTGCGCCGCAACCCCAATGTCCCGGGATCGTCCGCCCGACCTTCCCACGCGGAGGTCAGGCCTTCGATCCGCAACCCGTCGAAGTTCGAGTCACCGGTGGCGTAGACGACGAGCCCGAGGCTGAGCTGCTCCCGGACGAGCCGGCTGAGGATCCTCGCCTCCTGCCGGTGTCGCGCCGAGAGCACTGACGCCGTCGTTGTCGTTGGGCGACGTCCGTAACTGCCGAGACCAGCTGCAGGTGCCGGTTATGAAGGACGGCTGTGTCCTTTCACCGCCGTAGCCGCGGTGGGTGCAGCGATGAGTGCGGAGATTCCCACACTTCGTTCGCTCGGCTCGACTTCGGCGTCGCCGCGGCCAAGTCAATCCGAGCGCTCAGGAGAGCGCGTCGCTGAGCACCTGCATTGCAGACACGCTGATGTCGGGGGAGACGTGGCCGTAGATGTCGCCGGTGATGCTGATTGAGGAGTGGCCCATGATCTCGGAGACGACCTTGAGCGGGACGCCGTTGGCGAGCATCGTGCTGGCGGCCGAATGGCGCAGCGTGTGGAGCCCGATGCTGGGAAGGCCGGCCTGCTCGGCCGCCACCTTGAGGGCGCGGAGTGCGTTGCGCGGGTCGCATGGCTCGCCGAATGCAGTGGTGAAGACGTAGCCGGTCTCGTTCCACTGGGAGCCGGCTCGGTCGCGCTCGGCTGTCTGGCGGGCGCGGAGGTGCTGGAGGGCTGCTGCGGTTCGGTCGGTGATCGGGACCTCGCGTCGTGACTTAGCGGTCTTCGTGCTGGTCGTGATCAGGTCGCCGTTCTCGCGGATGAGGGTGCCGCGGATCTTGAGCCAGCCGTTGTCCTCCTTGACGTGGCTGCGCCACTTGAGCGCCAACGCCTCGCCACGGCGAAGCCCGGTGTTGACCAGCAGCTCGAAGAGCAAGCCGTAGCGGGTGTCGCGAGCCGCCTCGAGGAGTCGCTTGACCTGCTCGGGGGTAAGGTACTCCGCCTCTTTGACCTCCACGCGGGGGCGGGTGATGGCGGCCACGGGGTTGTCGGCGAGCTCGCGGTCCTTCACCGCTGCGTCGAAGATGGCGCGCAGGATCGTGTAGGCGTTGCGCCTGGTCGAGTCGCTGAGCCCCTTGCGACGGAGCTCGGCCAGCCACCCGTCGACCGCGCTCGGCCGGACTCGATGCATTGGCGTCGCACCGAGCTGGCTGCCGATGATGTGGTGCCTGGCGACGGCGCTGTACATCGACTTGGTGCTCGACTTGCGGTCGGAGTTCGCCAACGTGGTCTTGATCCAGGTGTCGGCGTACTGGTCGACGAGCTGGCGGGTGTCGCGAGCCGGAAGCTCCTTCTTGAGCCTGGCCCGGACCTCCTCGGCCTTCTGACGGGTCTCCTTGGCGCTCTTGCCGGTCACGGTGACTCTTCGGTTCACGCCCTCCGGGTCGAGATGGCGGATCAGGATCTGCCAGCGACCGTCCTTACGCTGCACGGGTCGAGAGCCTTCGCCATTGCCACGCCGGGTCGTGGAAGCCATGTCTTCCAGGGTATGACCCGTTGACCCCATCCGCCCGAAGCAGTCGTCTGCTGTGGAGAACTATCGTCCGGTCCGGCGTCTGAGCTCGGCCGGCAGCCACGAGTACGGATCTTCCAGCGGCTCGCGCGAGGATCGCAGATCGCGACGCAGGTCCTGCAACGGTGGGCCGGCGAGGTAGTAGCGGCCGCGGGTCTGTCCATGGGCCTCGAGCAGTCCCTCCTGTACCAGGCGGGTGAGGTCCCTGGTGGCGGTGCGGTCCTCGATCGCGGCGCGTTTTACGTAGGTCGGGCGACGTACACGGGATCCCAGGACGGCATCGAACATCGGGTCGGTGACGCGGTCCGGGAGGCCTCGGGCAACGATGAGATCGTCCAGGGCCGTCCAGGTCGCCTCGGCTTCACGGAACCGACGCTGCAGGGTCTGTGCCTGCATGTGGTGGGCGCGCAGGATGAACTTTAGCCACAGATCGGCGTCGTTCTCCGGGTGCCACGAGCCCTGTCCGGTCACGGCCAGCACCCGGTAGTAGTCGTCGGTGTTGTGCCCGAGCCACTCCTCGATGCTGGAGAACGTCGGCTCCAGGACGGCGTCTTGGGCCAACACCATCGTCTGGAGAGCGCGAGCCAGGCGACCGTTTCCGTCCTTGAACGGGTGGATCATCACCAGGTTGAGATGGGCCATGGCGGCGTCCACCATCGGGTCGCTGTCGGGACGACGCAGTGCGCCCATCAACTCCGCGACGAGGTCGGGGACCAGGTCGGCGTCCGGACCTTCGTAGACGGTGCGCTCCGCAGCCTCGTCTTGCACATAGACCGCCGCCGTGCGGAAGGCGCCAGGGCCCTTGGGCAGGTCGTGCTCCAGCAGCATGTAGTGCAGCGAGCGCAGCGTCATCACGTCGGGAAGGAATGTCGCATCGGGTGCCATCCGCAGCACGTAGGTGAGCACGCGCCGATAGCCGAGGATCTCGGCCCAGGTGCGCTCGTCCGCCGCAAGCGGGACGTCCTCGTCGACCGCGGCCACAGCATCCTGGTCGGTGACGGTGTAGCCCTCGATAGTGTTCGAACCCTGGATGGCTCGGGCCTGCGTGGTCCGCCGCAGGCCACCCGTCCACCGACGCGGAACCCGCAAGACGTGCGCGAGCTCGGCGCGCAGGGTCGTGATCGTCTCGATCGCGTGCGCGTCTTCGAGGTCGATCTGAGGGGTGCGGAACAGGGAAGCAGCCATGTCTCTATGTCCTTATCATTCAGACATCATGGTAACTCATGACGCAATGATTGAGACATAGCGACAATCCTGCGATCGCGGCCAGGCTTCACGACCCAGAGTGGTTGGGGGCGCAAGTCAAGCGAAGGTCAGCATGCTGCGCGACGAGGAGCGGCGCCAGGTGCTCGGCCTCGTTCCGGCAACGTGTTGGTCAACAACGAGATCCTCGGGGTGGGACACTGCCGTTGAGACATGCTAAGGAGGAGGCACATGACAGGGCCGCTAGAATCGACCGGGGCGCGGTGACGGAGCTGTGCCGTCGGCACGGCGTACGTCGTCTCCTCGTATTTGGTTCGGCCGTACGAGCCGACTTCGACGAGGCCACCAGCGACGTCGACTTCTTGGTCGAGTTCCACGACAGCCTCCCGAGCCGTTTCGATGCCTACTTCGGGCTCAAGGAAGACTTGGAGTCCCTTCTGGGGCGCCCGGTCGGACTGGTGTCCGGCGCGGCGCTGGACAACCCCTACTTCGCCAGGTCAGTCGCCCACGACAGCCGAGAACTCTATGCGGCCTGAGACGCCGGCACCTCGCTGGGATGCCAGACGCGTCAGAACGCATCCTCGAGTTCGTGGACGACAGGTCAGGGGACGACTACCAGCGCGACGTACTTCTGCGGTCTGCGGTTGAGCGACAGTTCCAGATCGTCGGAGAGGCGCTGAACTGACACCTCCCGGCATGTCCGGAGACTCTCAGCGTTGGGAGAATCCACGACATGTCAGGGCGGCGTGGGTGAGCGCGAGCAGCGCCACCACCAGTGACAGTCCCGCGAGGCCACCGGCCACCGGGAGCGGGAATGCCTTCTCGTGGCGGATCATCACCAGCAGCCCGTTGGCCATCACCGCGAGGGATGTGCGGGTCCAGGACAGCGACGTGCGTTCCTTCGCCAGGCCGACGTCGAGGGCTCTGCTGGTCATTGACCGAGCTCGAGGACGAGAACAACGAAGACACCGAGCGCGAGCACAGTCAGGACGACCGCCAGCGTCACCGGCAGCGAGCCGCGGCGCAGATGGTCGCCCCGGCGCATCGCCCTCTGGGTCGACGTCCACCGCCAGAGACCCCCGGCCGCCGATCCTGCGGCCAGGACCGTAAAGAGGATGCCGCAGGTCTCGCGAAACGACTGCGAACCCAGGTCTGGAGCGAACTGCACGACAGCGACAGCGGCGGCGAGCAGGGCGAGGCAGGTCCGCATCCAGCGAGAAAGGTGCGCTGGTTGGCCAGCGTGAACCGGTAGTCCGGTTCGGTGTCTTCGCTGACCTGGTGTGATGGCTCCGGCATGTGGAGTCCTTCCTCGATGCGTCACATCGTAGGGCGAAGGAGTGAACCATCCCCCTGGCCTGGGCTTGGGGGCCTGCTGGCCCCAAGCCTGACTTGGGTGTCGATGCCGTTCGCCGTCTGGGACGCTGCACACATGGAGGATCTCGAGGATCGCCCGGTCCGGTGGCTGAAGGTCCTGGACCAGACACGGTGTATCGGGTGTCATGCGTGCACCACGGCGTGCAAGAGCGAGAACGAGGTCCCGCTCGGGGTGACGCGGACCTACGTGAAGTCCGTAGATGTCGGTGAGTTCCCCGCGGTCCGCCGGGCGTTCCAGGTCACCCGGTGCAACCAGTGCACCGACGCACCGTGCGTGACGGCCTGCCCGACCGAGGCGATGCACAAGCGCCCCGACGGCATCGTCGACTTCGACAAGAGCATCTGCATCGGGTGCAAGGCGTGCATGGCTGCGTGCCCGTACGACGCCATCTTTATCAACCCCGAGGACCACTCGGCGGAGAAGTGCAACATGTGCGCCCACCGGCTCGACGTGGGGTTGGAGCCGGCCTGTGTCGCGGTCTGTCCCACCCAGGCCATCCTGGTCGGAGACATGAACGACCCGAGCTCGAAGGTGGCCCAGGCAGTCAAGCTCCACCCCGTCACGGTGCGCCGCCCCGAGAAGGAGACGGGACCGGGTGTGTTCTACCTCGGGGCACATCAGGCCACGCTCGACCCCCTCGGTGCGACCCGCCCCGAGGGTGGCCTGTACGCCTGGTCGACACAGGGCGCCCCCGACCCCCAGCTGGTGCCGTCGGGTCATCCCGACGGAGCCCGGTCCTCGGCCGCGGCCCTGCTGTCCTACGACATCCCGCACCACGCCCCGTGGGGGTGGCGGGTCAGCCTGTACACCTGGACCAAGAGCATCGCCTCCGGCGCGTTCCTGCTCGCGATCGCGCTCGCACTGACCGGGCTGCTCGGCTGGAGTGACGACGTCACCCGCTACGTCGCCCCGTTGGTGGCCCTGATGTTCCTCGCGATCACCGGGGTGCTGCTGATCTGGGACCTCAAGCACCCGTTCCGGTTCTGGATGATCTTCACTCGCCATCACTGGAGCAGTTGGCTGGTCCGGGGCTCGTTCATCATCGGGGGCTTCGGCGCCCTGGTGGTGCTCTACCTCGGGGCCGCGCTCCTGGACCTGCGGAGACCGCAGCAGGCGCTCGGGGTGCTGGGGGCTTTGCTCGGGATAGGCGCCGCCTGCTACACGGCCTATCTGTTCGCGCAGGCCAAGGCGCGGGACCTGTGGCAAAGCCCGTTGCTACCGGCCCACCTGGCTGTGCAGGCCGTGCTCGCCGGAGCCGCGGCACTGCTCCCCTTCGCTGTCGTCCTCTCCCCGGGCCGTGCTGTGCACGTGGTCGAGGTGGTCCTGGCCGTATCCGCGGCAGTGCACCTGCTGCTGGTATGGACCGAGATCACACTGCCGCACGTGACCGCGCACGCCCACCTCGCGAGCCGCGAGATGACGCACGGCCGCTTCGCGACGTTCTTCCGGGTCGGTGTCGTCGCTGTGTTGGTCGCCGTAGCGGCGCCCTGGGTCGGCCTCGTCGCGGTTCCCTTCGCCCTGGTCGGGCTGCTGGCCCATGAGCACGCCTACGTCCAAGCCGGCCAAGCCGTTCCGCTGGCCTGAGGAGGTCCCTGTGGCATCCCTATTCCGTCGTACTCGTCCCACGTCCCTTTCCGAGCGTTCCGAGCGGGTCTCGGCCGCACGTCAGGCGGTCGAGGACCGCGGCGAGACGTTCTACCAAGGACCCAGCGGCGTCCACCTCGCCTCGTTCCCGCCCAAGGAGCGGTGGGACGACTGGGTCGACCTCGATTCCCGCGCCTGGCCACGCCGCGAGGAGCACCACTACATGCTGGTGCCCACCACCTGCTTCAACTGCGAGTCTGCCTGCGGCCTCCTGGCCTACGTCGACCGAGACGACCTGCACGTCCGCAAGTTCGAGGGGAATCCGGAGCACCCCGGCAGCCGGGGGCGGAACTGCGCCAAGGGGCCGGCCACGCTGAACCAGGTCACCGACCCCGACCGGATCCTCTACCCGCTGCGCCGGGTGGGGGAGCGGGGGTCGGGGCGGTGGGAACGGGTGAGCTGGGAAGAGGCATTGAACGCGATCGCTGCCCGTTTGCGTAAGGCCATCGTGGAGGAGCGGCAGAACGAGATCATGGTCCACCTCGGTCGCCCGGGGGAGGACGGCTACACCGAGAAGGTGCTGGCCAGCTGGGGAGTGGACGGGCACAACTCCCACACGAACGTGTGCTCCAGCGGTGGCCGCACCGGCTACCAGTTCTGGATGGGTGCCGACCGGCCCAGTCCGGACCACGCGAACGCCAAGGTGATCTACCTGATCAGCTCGCACCTGGAGACGGGGCACTACTTCAACCCGCACGCACAGCGGATCACCGACGCGCGCGCCAACGGCGCAAAGCTGATCGTCCTGGACACCCGGCTGTCGAACACCGCCACCCACGCCGACTGGTGGCTCTCCCCACAGCCGGGCAGTGAAGGCGCGATCAACCTGGCGGTTGCCCAGCACATCATCGCCACCGGACGCTACGACCGGGACTTCGTGCGCACGTGGTGGAACTGGCGGGAGTACCTCGAGGCCTGCCGTCCCGACCTGCCGGTGACCTTCGAGGCGTTCGAGGGGGAACTGGGCACCCTGTACGCCGACTTCACCTTCGACTACGCCGCCAAGGAGTCGGGCATCGACGCCGTCACCCTGGCCGAGATGGCCGAGACCGTCGCCCAGGCCGGCACCCGGTTCTCCTCGCACGCCTGGCGATCAGCTGCCGCGTCCAACCTCGGCGGCTGGCAGATCACCCGCACGCTCATCTTGATCTCCGCATTGCTGGGCTCGATCGGCACCGAGGGGGGCCTGTTCGCCAACGCCTGGAACAAATTTGTCCCCAAGCCGATCCACACGCCGCCGCATCCGGGTGTCTGGCAGGAGCTGACCTGGCCGATGGAGTTCCCGCTGGCCCAGAACGAGCTCTCGTTCCTGCTGCCCCAGTTCCTCAAGGACGGCCGCGGCAAACTCGACACCTACTTCATCCGGGTCTACAACCCGGTGTGGACCAACCCCGACGGCCTGTCCTGGATGGAGGTGCTGACCGACGAGGACAAGGTGGGCTGCTTCGTCTCGCTCACCCCCACCTGGAACGAGTCGGCCTACCTCGCCGACTACGTGCTGCCGATGGGACATGGTTCGGAACGACACGACACCCACTCCTACGAGCAGTACGACGGCCAGTGGCTGGGTTTCCGCCAGCCGGTGATCCGGGCGGCCCGCGAACGCCTGGGGGAGATGATCACCGACAGCCGCGACATCAACCCCGGCGAGGTGTGGGAGGAGAACGAGTGGTGGATCGAGCTGTCCTGGCGCATCGACCCCGACGGCAGCCTCGGCATCCGGCAGTACCACGAATCCCGCGCCCACCCGGGGGAGAAGCTCAGCGTCGATGAGTACTACGGGTGGATGTTCGAGAACTCCGTGCCGGGGCTTCCCGAGCGCGCCGCGGAAGAAGGTCTGAGCCCGCTGCAGTTCATGCGCCGCTACGGCGCCTTCGAGATCTCCAAGGGCGTCGGGGCGCAGTACACCTTCGAAGTCCCTGCCTCCGAGCTGGACGACCTCAACATCACCCCGCTGGGCCGCGTCTACACCTCGACCGAGAAACCGGCCGACCCCAACCTGTCCCCGGTCGCGTCCCCAGCACCCGACGCCCAGGGCCGTCGACCGGTCGGCGTCGACGTGGACGGCGTCGTCCGCAAGGGCTTCCCCACGCCGTCCGGGAAGCTCGAGTTCTGGTCCTCCACCCTCGCCGGCTGGGGCTGGCCCGAGCACGCCATCCCCGGCTACATCAAGAGCCACGTGCACCCCGACGAGCTGGCCCCGGACCAGATGGTGCTGCTGTCCACGTTCCGGCTGCCCACCCAGGTCCACACCCGCTCCGGCAACTCCAAATGGCTCGACGAGCTCGCGCACACCAACCCGGTCTGGGTGCACCCCACCGACGCCACCCGCCTCGGGGTGGAGCACACCGGTGACCTGCTGCGGGTGCAGACCGACATCGGGTACTTCGTCGCGAAGGCCTGGATCACCGAGGGCATCCGACCCGGTGTCGTCGCCTGCTCCCACCACATGGGCCGGTGGCGTCCCACCCACGAGCAGGGCGGCGGCGCCGGCGCTGTGATGGCCACCGTCGACCTCCGCCAGGAGGGGGATGACTGGACGATGAGGCGGGTCAAGAACGTCGAACCCCACGAGACCAGCGACCCCGACACCATGCGGATCTGGTGGAGCGACACCGGGGTGCACCAGAACCTCACCTTCCCGGTCCACCCGGACCCGATCTCCGGCATGCACTGTTGGCACCAGGCGGTCCGGGTCATCGCGGCCCAGCCTGAGGATCGGGCCGGCGACATCGCCGTCGACACCGCCAAGGCCCGCGAGGTCTACACGCAATGGATGGCCAAGACCCGGCCCGCCGGGCAGGTGTCCCCCGACGGCCTGCGTAGGCCGACCTGGCTGATGCGACCACTGAAACCGACTCCGGACACGTTTGTGATCCGAGACCCCCGATGAGCACGACCGAGACCCAGCACCTGGAGCCCAGCACCGCTAAGCCACCACGGCACTGGGAGCTGCTGCGAGCCCTGGGCGCGGCGGTGCTCTCCCCGCCGCCGGGCAACAGGGAGATCTGTCACGCGCTGGACCTCCCGGCGCCCAGCGGTGCCGAGCACACCGGCGTCTTCGTCCTCGCAGCACCTCCGCACGGCGCCATCCACCTCGGTCCCGAAGGGCAGCTCGGTGGTGAGGGGCTGGACCGGGTCGCCGGCTTCTGGCGGGCCCTGGGCCTGCGGGCACCCGAGGACGCCGACCATCTCGGAACACTGCTCATGCTCTACGCGGAGCTCGGGACCGCAGAGTCCGCGACACCAGACGAGCGTCTGTCCTGTCAGCTTCAACGCTCACGCACCGCGCTGCTGCACGAGCACCTCTGGTCCTGGGCGCCCGGCTACCTCGCGGCCGTCACTTCCCTCGCTGTGCCAGCAACGACTGCGTGGGCCGACCTCACGCTCCAGGCGCTGCGCGTCGAGGTCGCCGACAGCCCCACGCCCGCGCTACTGCCGCTGGCGCTCCGCACGGCACCGCCCGGCCTCCAGGCCGACGACTCCCTGGAGGACACCCTGGACGTGCTGGTCACCCCCATCCGCTCCGGATACATACTGACCCAACGCGACCTCCAGGTCGGGGCAGCAAGGGCCGACGTCGGGTTCCGTCGCGGCGAACGCCGCTATGCCCTCAAGGCGATGCTGCAACAGGACCCGAGAGCGACCCTCGCCTGGCTCGCTGAGCACACCCGCGCGTGGTCCGACGTCCACGCCTGCACCGGCCCGGACGCCACCAGCACCTGGTGGCGGGGCAGGGCCGACCACACGGCACGGGTACTGGGCCGCCTGCTGGAGGAACAGCCCCCTGCGGGCCGTCGCGGTGAGGACCGGTGAGGCTGCTCGCGCGCAACGGACCAGATCAGGACCTGCTGGACGCGGCCGTCGGCTCGGTGCTGGACCCCGAGCTGGATCAACCGCTCTCCCAGCTCGGGATGGTCAAGGCCATCTCCGCGGGCCGCGCAGGGGCGGTAGCGGTCCGCATCCTGCTCACCACCGAGGCCTGCCCACTGCGCCAACGCATCGCCGACGACGTCGCCACCGCGGTGCGCGCGGTCGCCTCCGGCGCCAACGTCGAGGTCGCCTTCGACGTGATGAGTGAGGCACAGCGCCAGGAGACAGCCGGTCGCTTCCTCACAGCCAGGGCGACCGCAGGCGTGGCGGCCAGGACCACGGTCCTGGCCGTGGCCAGCGGGAAGGGCGGGGTAGGGAAGTCCAGCGTCTCGGCCAACCTCGCCGTCGCCCTCGCCCAGCAGGGCAAGTCGGTCGGCCTCCTCGACGCCGACGTCTGGGGCTATTCGGTGCCCCAGCTCTTCGGCGTACGGCGTAGCCCGGTCGCGCTCTACGAGACGATGCTCCCGGTGCAGGCCCACGGCGTACGTCTCATGTCGCTCGGGTTCCTTGTCGAGGAGGAGACCCCCATCGTGTGGCGCGGACCGATGCTGCACAAGGCACTGACCCAGTTCGTCCAGGACGTGCACTGGGGCGACCTGGACGTCCTGCTTCTCGACCTGCCCCCGGGCACCGGGGACGTGACTCTCTCTGTCCTGGAGCTGCTTCCCGAAGCCTCGCTGCTCGTGGTCACGACACCCCAGCAGGCAGCTCGGACCGTGGCGAGCAGGGTCGGGGTGATGGCACGTGAAGCGTCCGTACCGGTGTCCGGCGTCATCGAGAACATGACCAGTCTCGTCTGCGGCTCGTGCGGGGCCGGAACGGCTCTCTTCGGAGCTGGCGGCGGAGCCGAGCTCGCTGAACAGCTCGGAGCCCCTCTGCTGGGCGGTGTTCCTCTCGACCTGGCGCTGCGGGAGGCCGGTGACAACGGCGAGCCGGTGGTGGTCTCCGCGCCACAGGCGCCGTCGGCGAGAGCCCTGTCCGGCATTGCTGCCGCACTCAAACCGGCGCGTCGTTCCCTGGTGGGTCGACAACTACCGCTCACACCTGTCTGAACGCTCAGCTGTGGCCTCGACCCGTGCTGACGTGGGCCCGTCGTGCCAGGGCGACGAACGTCCTGCCCGTCCCGAGGAGGGCGCGACCCGAGGGCCAGACCGCTCGCAACGTGCGGGAAAGGTCCAGGTCCGCGACCGGCACCGCCACCAGACGTCCGTGATCCACGGCATCAGCGACCGCGATCGAGCTGATCACGGCCGGTGCCAGACCGTTCTGGACGGCTGACTTGATCGCGGTGGTGGAGGTCAGCTCCATCATGGGTGGTGCCGTCTCGACCTTACCGAGCGCCTTTGTCAGCGCGCGACCCAAGGTCGAACGGGTCCCCGACCCATGCTCGCGCTGGATCAGCGGTGTCACCGCCAGCTCGCGTGCCGTCAGCGGACGACGCCGCCGCGCCCACGGGTGGTCACGGGACACCACGACCTGGAGGACATCTCGTGCGACGGTCTCCGATCGCAGACCATGGGGTCGCCCCGGACCCTCGACGAACCCCAGGTCGGTCAGCCCGTCGGTGACGCGTCGCACGACTGCCGTCGAGTTCGCGATCTCGAGGGCAAAGGCGAGATCGGGTTCCTCCTGATGCGCCGTGACCAACCACGTGGGCATCAGGTATTCGGCGATCGTCATGCTGGACACGATCCGCAGACGATCGCGGTCCTGGGTGCGGAGTGCGTCCACGCCCCGTTCGAGGGAGGCGGCGGCCTCCACGACCTCGCGCGCCCAGTCGGCGACAAGGCTGCCCGAAGCTGTGAGACGGGAGCCCTGAGGGCCCCGCTCGATGAGCGCGAGGCCGAGCAGGTGCTCCATCCTGCTGATCCGCGAGCTGACCGCGGGTTGGGTGACGCCGTGCTCCTCGGCCGCCCGGCCAAGACTCCCGAGCCGCGCCACACTCAGCAACATCTCCATGGCGCCGAGATCCGGGACATGAGGCGACAACGGCATGAGCGAAACCCTAATGCTGCGGCGAAGACCGACGCACCTGGCCGGGCTCACAGGTCGTGGTCTCGACACACAAGAAGCTGTTGTGGATGCATAACAGCAAGCCGGGTAGTGGCTGACCTCGGTCGCGGACACCCTGGAGGAAAAGAAGGGAGGTGGCCAGATGCGGCTCACTAAACCAGGAATCGAGATCGCTTGTGGCACTCTACGTGCTCGGCTTGCTCGGTGGTGCTCGGAATCCGGTTCGTGGGTACAAGTTCGCTTCGTAAGAGGCGTCAGGTCTCGGTTGCCCGGGCGATCGCCACCACGTCGCGCACCGCGCCGGCGGGCGGGTGTTTGTTGCCGACCCAGACGGCGCGGAAGTAGCGGCGCAGGTCGAGGTCTTGCACCGCCACGACGCCCAGGCTCCCGGAGCCCACGTCGCGCGCGACGCGACGGCTGAGGAAGGCCGGCGCGCTGCCGGCGATGACGGGCTCACGAATGGCCGTTGCGGTGGTCACCTCCACGTCCGGTTCGCCCGCCATCGGGACATGCTTGGCAAGGGCGATCCCGAGGACCTCGCGGGTGCCGGAGCCCTGCTCACGGCTGGTCAGAGCAAGCCCCGCCACCTCGTCGGGCGTCAGGGCGGTGCGTCGTCGGCTGAGCGGCGTACGGGACGCCGTCACCAGGACGAACTCGTCGTGGGCGACGGTCCCGGACCGCACTCCCGTCGACGCCTCGACTCCCTCGACGAAACCCACCTGAGCCGTTCCGTCGCGAACCGCCTCGACCACGTGTCGGCTGTTCGCGGCGTTGAGGCTCACCGCCGTCGGTCGGTAGCCTTCGCCCTGCTGTTGTTGGCGTAGCAGCACCAGCCAGCGGGGAATGAGGCTTTCGGCGATGGTCATGCTGGCCCAGACCGCGAGCTCGCGACTACGGGTGTCAACGGCGGCGCGCTGGTTGAGCTGGTTCGTTGGCGGTAGGAGGGTCCTTCGATGACCAGGGTGTGTGCGCCTGAGGTGAGCCGGTCGATGGCGCACTGGGCGAGCACCCTCTCTGTCAACCTTGAGATCGCCCCAGCGCAACGCTAGGACCTGGCCGATGCGACAGCATGGCGCGCTCCGCAGTTGGGGGTCAGAGCGTCCCGACCCGTACCTGGATGTGACCGCCGCGGAAGCCCCATGATTGAACGTCTGCCGTAGCCCGTTCGAGCAGAGTCCACGGACGTGCGTTGATATCCGCCCCACCCAGCAGACATGCCAGACGAGCAGCCGGATCGAGGACCCGGGCCAAACCGTGGGGCGACTCCATGTCAACGATTCCCGCGCGACCACCGCGGCGGACCAACGAGGTGGCCCGCAGCCACGCCTGCGCCCAATCGCTCATCAGCGACAGCGAGTAGGTGAAGAGCACAGCGTCGAACGGCGCCTCAGGGCCATCCAGTCCGACCGCGACAGGATCAAACTGCTCGGCGTCTGCCTCGACCAGGGCGACGTTACCCGGTGATAAGTGCAGCGTCTTGCGTCGTGCCACGTCGAGCATCTGTCGGCTGCGGTCGAGACCGACCACCTGCCCGCGTGGACCAACCGCCGCGAGGAGGAGCGGGAAATTGACCCCGGTCCCGCAGCCGATGTCCAGCACCCGGTCTCCCTCCCGCAGGTTCAGGGCAGGAATGACGCGTTCGCGACCGACGCGATAGATCGGCTCGGCCGACACCCAGTCGTACCAGGAGGCGGAGTAGGTGTAGCGAGACATGGGATCCTTGCGATTCGGATAGGCGATGGGGCTGGTGCTGAGCACCCGACCAGGAGGAACGGCACCGGTGTCGGACCTCCATGTCTCAACACCGCACCGACGCGGGAAGAGTCACATGGACTCGGCGGGTTTCCCACTCGTGACGGCCCCTCGACCCGCAGATGACGCTACCCGGAAGTCCTCCTTCCGCCGAGTTGGTGGAGCCCGAGATCGAGGTACTGCTACGCGTGGCACTCACTATCACCTCGAACCAGGCCGATGCCGAGGACCTCGTGCAGGAAACCCTGCTGCGCGCCTACCGGGCGATCGATCGCTTCGACGGTCGGCATCCGCGGGCCTGGCTGCTGACCATCCTGCGCAACACGAACGCCAACATGCACCGCCGCCAGCGGCCGGGCACGATCGGCGACTGGGAGCTCGTCCGGACCGCCCGGCCGGCTTTCGGCAGGGCAGAGCTGCCGAGCGCGGAGGACAGCTTCGTGGACGACGAGATGCACGCGGATCTGGAGGCCGCCGTCGGTGCCCTCGACCCCCGCTTCCGGGCTGCTCTCATCCTCGTCGACGTTCACGACCTGAGCTACTCCGAGGCAGCCGCGGTCCTGGGGGTCCCCGTCGGCACGGTGATGTCGCGTCTCAGTCGCGCACGTGTCCGCGTCCGCAAGTCGCTCCGATTCAGCCCACTCACCCGAGGAGACCTGTCATGACTGGGACTCTGCGTCAGATGTTGACCTGCCACTGGTCCGCGCGCCGCATCCAGCGCTATCTCGACGCCGACCCGGC
>JBPCQY010000217.1:0-16848 GCA_050997635.1 Nocardioides sp. | reverse complement strand
TGCCCCCCGTTGATGACGCTCTCAACAGGGGCGACCGCAAGAATCAGAGCGGCGCGGCTAAGGGGAACCCGGGGCCGCGCCGGGCCCGGTCGGGCGGGTTCGCACACGTGCCCACCTCCAAGGTTCGAAGGCCGCAAAGGATCCCCACTCCGCACACAGCGTAATCCCGTCTCCGCGCGCAGACAACTGTCCGTTGGTCGTAGGACCATGACGGTGGTCGACGACCCGGTGACTGCGGCCGCGAATGCACCTTGCCCCGGCCCGGACATCCCGGCTCAGCGACGGTGGACCTCTCGGTGCTACGCCGTGCGGAGAGCCCGGGAGTGTCACGAGAGGTCGGGACGTGCTGCCGAGACTGGCCGCCCAGGACCGGCCGCTCAGCGTCTCATGCTCCCCGACGACCACCGTGACCGGCGCGTCGACGGCGAGGACTGGTGCCTCCAGCCGGAAGCCACGGGCAGCGATGGCGGTCTGGTAGGTCTTGCTCACAGCGGTCCCCTTCCTCGTGGTGCCCTCGGCGGAACACCCGAGACCTACCACCCGGCAGGACTCAGGCGGGGGACCGCCACCTCAAGTTCCACGAGACCCGGGACAACCTCCGGTCCCTTGCCTGCCAGACGCCAGTCGTACAGCGTCCTGACCGGCACGTTGAGGTACTCGGAGAGTCCTCGATGCTCAGGAGCGGCTCCAGTCCGCTCAGCGTGGGGGTGTTGGTGTCCATGCCCGGTAGGTGGGCACGTGCTCCCGCACGACTCCGCACCTAACGGAGTGGGGCCGCACCCGACCCGCGGATCGACCGCCCAGAGGGTTCCTGGACGGAGTATGTGGACAGTTTGTTGGACACTTGATCAAATCTCTCAATGCTTTCAGGCTCGTAGATTCCGAGCCTGAAATTCGTAGCGGGGGCAGGATTTGAACCTGCGACCTCTGGGTTAGAGATCAAACCAGCGCCCACGACAGCAAAGACCGGCGCGTCGGAACAGACGACGTCACACCCGCCGACGGCGCGTGTATGCAGTTCAGCCAGGTCCGCCGGAGCCGGGCGTGCCCGGACAGGGCACCGCTGGACCCACTCGCCATGTGGTCCGCAAGCGGAACGCGCTGCACACCTCCAGTTGCGAGGGCAAACGTGCCCACGCCAACGCGCAGGAGAACACGATGAGTACGACGACATCCAGCACCCATTCTGCGAGCTCGATCCTCACCATCGACGAGGCCGCGGCGTACCTGGCGATCCCCAAGGCGACGCTCTACACCTGGCGCACCCGCCGCGCCGGCTTCGGTCCACGGGCGGTCAAGTTCGGCAGCTGCTTGCGCTACCGGCGCTCCGACCTGGACGCCTGGATTGCCGATCACCTGGAGTGTTCGACGAGCCCACGTGCGCGGCAGTGCAGCAAGACGCGTCGGCGAATCCCGCGGACGACTAAGCGACCGGCACAGACCACTCGAGCTGAGGACGGAGAGCTCGAGATGGCCACTCACGGACCCATCACCGCGGACCTGACGCTCGCCGAGCTGGCCGACCTCTGGCTGAGCCAGTTGCGCGCTGAGAGCAGGCTCGAGAACACCACGATCAACGAGTACGAGCGGGTCCTCAACAAGCTTGTCCTCCCGCAACTCGGAGCGCTGCGCCTGCACGAACTGACCACCAACCGGATCGACGGTGTTCTGCAGGACCTCGGGGCGCAGAGCCTGAACCGACAACGCAAGACCAAAGTCGTCACCGGCGCGATGCTCGAAGAGGCTGTTCGACACGGCGCGCTCTCTGTGAACCCGGCGCGGCAGGCGACGAGCGTGCCACGCCCCAGGGCTGAGCCCAGGTCGTTGACACCCGACGACCTCATGACAGTCCGGACCGCTGTCCGAGCCTGGACGGCCAAGGACCGACCGGGGCCCAGGGCCACGACGGACATGTCGGACATCATCGACCTGATGCTGGCCACCGGCGCCCGTATCGGCGAGGTGCTCGCGCTCCGATGGAGCGACATCGACCTCGAAGCAGTGCCGCCCACCCTCTCGGTCAATGGCACCATCAAGAACGAGCCGGGCAAGGGCACGCATCGCAGGGCGATCGAGCGTGTCAGGACGGTCGCTCTCCCCGAGTTCGCCGTCGTCCTGCTGCGCCGACGAAGCGCCATCCAAGGGAACCGCGTCGATGCCGTCTTCCCGACGAGGAACGGCACCTGGCAGCAAGTCAACAACGTCGAACGGCGCTGGCGCCAGATCCGGAAAGACACGGGCCTGGAATGGGTGACCCCTCACGCGTTCCGCAAGGTCGGCGCCCATGGATCGACGAACCCGTAACCGTGCGGCTGTCTTTGCTCATCCCCATGATCCGTCCAAGGGCTAGCGAGTTCCGGATCCGAGGGCGGTCCCCCACGCGTCTTGGACCTCTGCCGAGCGGTCGGGGGCGACCCGGCTCTTGTGGATGTAGTGGCTCTCGGCGACTTCACGGGTATTCCCCATCTGCGCTGCGGCCGCCTCTGCGCCGAACCCGTTGGCGACGACCGTACCTGTGGCGGATCGCAGCAGCCTCAGCTCGAACCACGTGCCGATGTCGGTGTCCTTCAGGATGCTGTCCCGGAGCCTCGTGTTGATGTTGTTCAGGGACAGCCAGTTCCCGTTCCGGGTGGCGAAGATGGCGTCGTGCTCGTTCGGTGCCGCGGCCATCATCCGATCACGGAGCATCGTGACGACGAAGATTGGCAGAATCACCGTGCGGTCTCCGGCGCCGTTGCCCTTCGTGTAGGGCTGGCGAAAGAGGCCGCCGAGGTCTTCGTCGTAGACGACTGTTCCGTTGATGTGGACGACGGGCCTGAGGGAACCGGGAGCAACGGCGTAGTTGAGGTCGATGTCGCCCCGGCGAAGAGCGAGTGCCTCACCCGGGCGGCAGGCCGTTCCTGCCATGAGCAGGACGAGATCGCGGTAGCTGGTGGTGGGTCGCGGACCGGGTCTCTTCCTGGCCATCCATGCGTCGATCGCGGCAAGGACCGTCTTCAGGTCCTCGGTGGTGAACTCGCGATCCTTGGACCGCTTCTGGATGTTCTTCCGCTGGTAGCTCTGCAGGCTGGTGATGGGGTCGTGCTGCAGCGCTCCTTGGACAAGGAGCCACTTGATGAAGGCGTGGAGGATCTTGCGGACGTCCGCGTAGCGCGTCGGAGGAACGTCGTTGCGGAAGTAGGCGTCGAGTCGTCCAGGCGTGAGATGGCGGACCTGGAGGTCTCCCAGGATCGGCTTGATCCAGTTCTCGGCTACCGATCGGTAGATCTTGACGCTGCGCGGATTCGCGCGGCCGATGCCGTTGCGGGCGTCGTACATCCGGTTCGTCAGGTAGATCTCCGCCGCCTCGTTCACGAGGCTGCTCGGGGTGACCAGGCCATGGGGGTTCTCGAGCTCTATGCGTTCTTCCATGTCGTCGGCCAGCGCTCGTCGGGCGGCCGTCTCGGTGCGACCGGACTTGCGGCAGCGTCCCTTTGCGCCGGAGCGGTCGCAGTAGGAGGCGTCGGCTCGCCACAGGCCGGGCCGGACCCGCTCGGTGCGGATCTTTCCGATCTCACCGGGCTGAAGGGGGTTGCGTGCCATGACGTCGTACTTTCTGGTGAAGCGCCAACTCGACGGCGGCAGGAGGGTCACCGTCAGTGGGCGGTAGCTGATCCATGGATGCCGGCCCCGCCGGAACGGGTCGGGCGGTTTGGCCGCCGCTGCCGGGTGATGGGAGGGAGATCTGCTGGCGACGACTTCCCGCGCTTCGACGCCTCGATGCCCTCCGGGACGTTGCCATCCGGGTTCTCGGTGTGGTCGTCGATCCACGCCAGCAGGTCGGCCAGCCGGTAGCGAATGCTGCCGCCGACCTGGACTGCGCGCCGCCCGTAGCCGCGGCGGCGGGATCGCCAGGTGCGGAGGGTGGCGACCGGGACGCCGAGAAGCAGCGCTGCCTCGTCCGAGGTGAGGAGGCGATGGACGTCAAGACCCGACGGCAGGTCGGCGGCTGGCGATGCGATCTGGATGGCCATGCCAGACAGGTGCTGCGCAGCGCCCGAACTAGGCCCCGAAGGGCCAGCTCGACGAGGCCGTGCGCAGCACCGCCACGGCCCAAAAGTGGCACAAAAGTGTGAATATGGGGGCTCGGACTCGAAATCCACAAAACCCGCCTGACCTGTCTACGCAGGTCAGGCGGGTTTTCGTGGCTCCCCCGGTTGGACTCGAACCAACAACCCTCCGGTTAACAGCCGAATGCTCTGCCAGTTGAGCTACAGGGGATCGCGAGGGGAAAGGTTAGCAAGCCGCGGTCGGACGTCGCCAATCACCGAGGCAGTCGTGACGTCGTACGGCGTGCGCGCTGCGAGGCCGCGGCCGGGCCTCAGCCGAGGCCGACCTCCTCGCGCGAGGCGCGGAGCAGCTCGTCGGCGGTGATCTGCACCAGCGGGTCGTCGGGGTCGATGCCCTCGTCGTACTCGTGCACCCAGGTGAGCGGGCCGCGTCGACCGGGCGCCTGGCGGGCCACGACGCGCACCCCGCGGCGCCCCTCGAGCGGCACGTGACGCACGAGTACGACGCTGGCGGTGACGCGTTCGCGGACCAGCTGGAGCAGGCGGTCAGGATCGTCGAGCGCCAGGGCGTGCTCGACCCGCTGCTCGCCCCAGTGGCCGACCTCACAGACCCGGAACAGGGACGTGTCGCGGTCCCAGTCGGCGGCCTCGACCTCCTCCCAGGGGATCCGCCGCGCGCCGACGTACAGCGCGTCGCGGGTGCCCGCCAGGACCTCGCCGGAGCCGGCGGTGGCCCACGCCAGGAGCCGCTCGCCGGGCCCGACCGGTACGGCGGGCGGCGGGCGGCGCAGTGACCGCATCAGGTGCCTGTCACCAGGTCACGAAGCCTGCGGCGGTGCTGCTCGAGGGCGACCAGCTCGCCGAACATCTTGTTGTAGTCGACCGCATGCTCGACCGGGTTGGTGCGCTGCAGGCGCGATTTCACCTGGGCGATGCGACGCTGGGCCGTCAGCTCCTGGAGACGGTAGACGTTGGCCGCGACGAAGGCCTCGTCGGCGCCCTTGGCCGACAGCAGCGGCTCGACGGAGAGGGCGCTGATGACCGAGGCGGCCGCGGGGTCGGCGGCCCGGTCGCGCACGGTCGAGGCCCACGACGGAGTGGCCGCGCCGAGCCCGCCCGCGCTCACGATCAGCTCCCAGACGGTGCGGTAGGTCGGGTGGGTGAAGTCGTTGCCGCCTACGTCGACCGCGACCCGCCCGGCCGTCTCGGGGTGCTGCAGAAAGATCTTCAGCGACTCACGCTCGAGGGCGAACCGGGGGTCGCGTAGATCGGGCAGCTCGGTCTGCGGGGCGGCCTGCATTTCTGGCCGCCCACGAAAACCACGGACGTTGCCCGCCGTACGCCCTGCGGCCCTTCGTACCTCCACGCGAGCCTCCTCGATGTCGACACCCACCATCCCGGCCAGCTCGCGCGCGAACGCGTCGACCTTGGAACGGTCGCGGATCGAGGAGACCAGCCGGGCGCCCTCGCGCACCGCGTCGACCCGGCTATCGGCGCGGTCGAGGTCGTACTTGCCGACGATGTTGGCGAGCACGAAGCGGTAGAGCGGCACGCGGCGGGCCACCAGCTCGCGCACGGCCGCGTCGCCCTGCTGGATCCGCAGGTCGCACGGGTCGAGGCCGGTCGGCTCGACGGCGACGTAGGTCTGGGAGACGAAGTTCTGGTCGCTGCCGAAGGCCCGCAGCGCGGCCTTCTGGCCGGCGGCGTCGCCGTCGAAGGTGAAGATCACCTCGCCACGGAACTCCTCGTGGTCGACCAGGAAGCGGCGCAGGACCCGGGTGTGGTCGTCACCGAACGCCGTACCGCAGGTGGCGACTGCGGTCGGGACGCCGGCGAGGTGGCAGGCCATCACGTCGGTATAGCCCTCGACGACGACGGCCTGGGAGGAGCGGGCGATGTCGCGGCGGGCCAGGTCGATGCCGTAGAGCACCTGGCTCTTCTTGTAGAGCGACGTCTCGGGGGTGTTGAGGTACTTCGCCTCGATCCGGTCGTCGTCGAAGATCCGGCGCGCGCCGAACCCGATCGTGTCGCCGCTGGAGTCGCGGATCGGCCAGACCAGGCGGCCCCGGAAACGGTCGTACGCCGAGCGGCCGATCGCGACGAGACCGGCGGCGACGGTCTCCTCGTCCCTGAAGCCCTTCTCCCGCAGGTGCTGCAGGAGCGCGTCGCCGTCGCGGGGCGCGAAGCCGATGCCGAACTGCTCGGCCGCGCCCTGGTCGAAGCCACGCTCCCCCAGGAACTGCCGGGCGACCAGCGCGTCGGGCGTCCCGAGCGCGGAGGCGTAGAACTCCTGGGAGAGCCGGTGCGCCTCCACGAGGCGGCTGCGCTGCGGACCCTTCGGGCGCTCGTCGCGGGCGTCGCCCTCTTCGCGGCGCAGCGTCACGGCGAACTTGTCGGCGAGCCGCTCGACGGTCTCGGTGAAGCCGAGCCCGTCGATCTTCATCAGGAACGCGATCACGTCGCCGCCCTCGCCACAGCCGAAGCAGTGGAAGTACCCGCGGGCCGCAGTGACCTGGAACGACGGTGACTTCTCATCGTGGAACGGGCACAGGCCCTTGAGCGAGCCGCCCCCGGCCGGTCGGAGCGTGACGTAGGAGGAGACCACGTCGTCGATACGCGCCTTCTCGCGCACCTCCGCGATGTCGTCCTCTCGGATCCGCCCGGCCACGAGCGGAGTCTACGGGCGCCCGCGGCACCGCCGTGGGTATCTTCCACCCACCCCGGGGGGTGTGCACCCCGCCACCGGAGACGCGGTAGGCCTGTGGCATGAGCACTTCTTCCACGGGCGGCCCCGAACCCACTCTCGGGGCACTGGTGCACGACCTGACCCAACAGCTGCCCGAGCTGATCCGCTCCGAGCTGCGGCTGGCCCAGGCCGAGATGGCCGAGAAGGGCAAGCGCGCCGGCATCGGGATCGGCATGTTCAGTGCAGCCGGCCTGCTCGCCTTCTTCGGCCTCACCTGCCTGGTCGCGACCGCCATCATCGCGCTGGCCCTCGCGGTGACGGCGTGGCTATCCGCCCTGATCATCGCGGTCGTGCTGTTCATCATCGCCGGCGTGGTCGCCATGATGGGCAAGAGCAAGGTCAACGCCGCCACTCCGGCCAAGCCCGAACGCGCCGTCGAAGGCGTCAAGGAGGACATTGCCACCGTGAAGGGACAGCACTCATGAGCGACAACCGGACTCCCGCGGACATCGAGGCCGACATCGCGCAGCAGCGCGAGCGGCTCGCCGGCACGGTGGACCAGCTGACCGCCAAGCTCGACGTGAAGTCGCAGGCCCAGGCCAAGGCCCACGCCCTGGCCGATCGGGCCACCACCGACGAGGGCAAGCCGCGTCCAGAGGTGCTGGCCGCAGCTGCATCCCTGATCGCGATGATCGCCGTCCTCGTGTGGTGGCGGCGTCGATGAGACGACGCGCCAAGCGCGACGAGGGCGAGGTTATCCCGAAACGCTCCCGCACGTACGCCGTGCGCAAGGCGTTCCGCGAGTTCGGCGAGGACGACTGCACCGATCAGGCCGCGGCCCTGACCTACTACTCCGTGCTCGCGATCTTCCCGGCCGCCGTCGCGCTGGTGTCCCTGCTCGGGGTCGTGGGTCAGGCACAGAAGTCGGTGCAGACCGTGCTCGACGTGATGCGACCCTTGGTCTCCAGCCAGACGCTGGGCACGATCGAGCCCGCCCTGACCGACATCGCCACGTCGCAGGGGGCTGGCATCGGCTTGGTCATCGGTATCCTGGGAGCCCTCTGGTCCGCTTCGGGCTACGTGAGCGCCTTCGGCCGGGCCATGAACCGGATCTATGAGATCGACGAGGGCAGACCCTTCTGGAAGCTGCGGCCCGTCATGTTGCTGGTCACCCTGGTGGCGATCCTGCTGGTCGCGCTCGTGTTGGTGATGCTGATCGTCTCTGGCCCCCTGGCCACCTCGATCGGCGGCAAGATCGGGCTCGGTGACCAGGCGCTGCTGGTCTGGAAGATCGCCAAGTGGCCCGTCATCGCGATCGTGGTGATGGTGATCGTGGCGATCCTCTACTGGGCCACCCCCAACGTGCGCCAGCCGAAGTTCCGGTGGCTCTCGCCGGGCGCAGTCGTGGCGATCGTGATCTGGGTGATCGCCTCGGTCGGGTTCGCGTTCTACGTCGCGACGTTCTCCAGCTACAACAAGACCTACGGTTCGCTGGCCGGGGTCGTGGTGACCCTGCTGTTCCTGTGGATCACCAATCTCGCCCTGCTGTTCGGCGCCGAGGTCGACTCCGAGCTCGAACGCGGCCGCCAGCTCGAGCAGGGCCTCCCGGCCGAGCGCGACCTGCAGCTGCCGCCGCGCGACACCCGCCAGATCAAGAAGGCACGCAAGAAGGAAGAGAAGGACGTCGCCCGGGGCCGTCGGATCCGTGAGCAAGCGGCCGCCGATCGCGACGACAACGAGACCGACAACGACTCCGCGGACACGCCGCAGGAGCGGGAGGAGAGCACCCCATGAGCAAGTTCAGCATCCTGATCGCCGGAGGTCTCGGCTACGTCCTGGGAGCGCGCGCCGGGCGCGAGCGCTACGACCAGATCGCCGGCACCGTCAACAAGGTGAAGAACGACCCGCGCGTGCAGGAGCGCACCCAGCAGGTCGCCGACGTCGCGCGTCAGCAGGCGCCGGTCGTCAAGGACAAGGTCACCTCGGCCGCGAGTACGGCGGCCAGCGCCGCCTCGAGCAAGGTCGGCCGCTCGGGACCCGACGACTCGCTGGTCGAGCAGCTGCACCCCGACAGCACCGCGCGGCAGGACAACCCGGGACCGCAGGGCGACCTGCCCTGAGGCCGCGGTTATCGGACCTCGCAACCACCGCGGGAAGGGTTGACCCGCGTCGGTTGCTGAACCTGGGGTGATGCGAAGGAGCTCCCCTGTCCTGCCCCTGAGCCTGGTCTTCGTCCCGATCTGGACCTCCGGCTTCGTCGTCGGCAAGCTCGCGACGCAGCGCGTCGACGTCGTGACGACGCTCGCCTGGCGGTTCGTGATCGCGTCGGCGTTCATGTGGGCGCTGGTGGCCCTGCTGCGCGCGCCACTCCCGCGCGGCCGCGAGTGGAAGCACCTCGCGGCGGTCGGGATGCTGCTGCAGGTGGGCCAGTTCGGGGGTCTCTACCTCGGGCTCTCCGGTGGGGTCTCGGCCGGCCTCTCCAGCCTTGCCGCAGGCATGGCGCCGCTGCTGGTCGGGCTCTTCGGTCCCCTGGTGAGCGACGAACGCCTCGGCGTGCTCAAGGTGGTCGGGCTGGTGCTCGGCACGCTCGGCGTGGTGATCGTGCTCAGCGGGGACGTGGGCAGCGCGATCCCGTGGGGACCGCTCGGCTTCACCGCGCTCGGCATGCTCTCGCTGGTCGCCGGCACGCTCTACCAGCGCCGAGTCGGCACCCAGGCGCCACTCAGTTCCACGATCGCCGCGCAGAACACGCTCTCGCTCATCGTCTGCCTCCCGGTGCTCGCGATCACCGGCCAACAGAGCGCACCAGCAACGACCGGCGGCTGGCTGTCGGTCGTCTGGCTCGGCCTGATCCCGTCGTGCGCGGGCTTCGCCGTGTTCTACCTGATGCTCCAACTCACCGGTACGACGTTCGTCAGCGCCCTGCTCAACCTGGTGCCGGCGGCGACCGCGCTGGTGTCGGTGCCGATTCTCGGTGAACCGCTGACGCTCCGGATCGGCGTCGGGCTCGTGGTGGCCCTGGCCGGCATGTACGTCGGCGGGGTGCTCCCGGGTCGGCGCGAGGCTCGGAAGCGACGGGCGGCGTCCGCCGATGGCTCAGTCGAGCGGCCTGCTGTGCCACGCGAGGGCACGGGCGTCCGTGAGTGACGCGACCTGATCGATCACGACCCGCTGACGGTCGGCGTCGTCGGGGGCAGCATGCCAGTCGTCGGCGAAGGGCCGGTCCAGCGAATCGGGCGCGCCCGCCCGGATCCGGTCGACCAGCTCGCCGAGCAGCTCGCGCTGGCGCACCATCGCGGCGACCCGGTCGTCGGCCTGCATGACGTAGTGGGCAGCGACCGACTTCAGCACGGCCATCTCGACGCGCGTATGGCGCGGCACCGTGAGCATCCCGACGTGGCGCACGAACGGGCCCTCCCCCGAGGCGTGCGTGGCCGCCTGGGCCGCTCCGCAGAACCGGCCGATCAGGTCGCTGGTCAGGTTCTTCAGCGCTGCCAGGCTCGCCCGCGAGGCGTCGTACGGCGCGCGCGGCCAGGTGCCGATCCGGCCCAGCGCTGCCCAGGCGTCATCGAGCTCGTCGTCGGACGACTCGGGGAGGTACCAGTCACGGGCGGTCGCCCAGACCGCTGTCAGGTCGAGCGAGGTCAGGCCGATGCGGCCGGCGACCACGCCGTCCTCGACGTCGTGCACGGAGTAGGCGACGTCGTCGGCAAGGTCCATCACCTGCGCCTCGAAGCACGGCCGGTGCCCCGGCACCCCGTCGCGGAGCCAGTCGAAGACCGGCCGGTCGTCGTCGTAGACCCCGAACTTACGGACCACGCGCGGGGAACCGTCGGCGTGCACGCCCTCTGGCGGGTCGGCCTCGGCGGCGCTCCAGGGGTACTTCGTGCAGGCGTCCAGGGTCGCCCGGGTCAGGTTCAGCCCGACCGAGCTGCCGTCGGACCGCACGGTCTTGGCCTCCAGCCGGGTGAGCAGCCGCAGTGTCTGTGCGTTGCCCTCGAAGCCGCCGCAGTCCTGGCTCAGGTCGGCCAGCACCCGCTCGCCGTTGTGGCCGAACGGCGGGTGGCCCAGGTCGTGCGCCAGCGCGGCCGTCTCGGCGATGTCGGGCTCGCAGCCCAGCGCCCGGGCCAGGTCGCGGGCGATCTGGGCAACCTCGAGGCTGTGGGTGAGCCGGTTGCGCACGAAGTCGTCGCTCTGCGGCCCGACGACCTGGGTCTTGGCCGCCAGCCGCCGCGAGGCCGCCGCGTGCACGACGCGGGCGCGGTCACGCTCGAACGGCGTGCGTTCGGGAGCGTCGACGCGCTTCGGTTGCTCTGCCACCCAGCGCTCGCGCGCGGCCTGGTCGTACGACGGGAGCGGGCGGCTGGTCACCGGGCCGAATCTAGCTGACCCTGCTGCGCGCTAGCGTCGCCGTCCCCACCCCCGCCGATTGGTCACCAACGACATGCTTTCTGTGCAAATGCCTGCGGACTTGGACCAAACCCCAGCCCACGGATCGACCCGACGAGGCCCGGCTCAGTTGACCGAGACGTGCACGTGGTCCATGTGGTTGGCCGTCGGCGATCCGTGGTCGCCGTAGTAGCGCCAGCCCTCGGAGGCCCGCACGGGCGTCCAGATCCGGTCCCACCAGATGACGTCGTAGAGGCCGAGCTCGGACGAGTGCGACTGCAGAAACGCGGCGATGGAGTCGCCGAGCGCCTTGTCGCTGGTCATGATGTCCAGCGCCTTGCCACTCGAGTGCTCGCCGTGGGCGTCCCAGCCGCCGTACGTCGTGATCTGCGGGAAGGCGTGGCACACCGACCGGTAGACGTAGATCGCGCCGGAGGTGAGGCCGTTCTCGACCGAGGTGTCGGGGCACGGCGCCGTCGACAACCCGGCCGCCGCACCGGTCGCACCGGTCGCACCGGTCGCACCGGCCGCACCCGACGTACCCGACGCACCCGACGCACCCGACGCGCCGGCCGCACCCGACGTACCCGACGCACCCGACGCACCCGACGCAGCGGTGCTGCTGGCCGAGTCCGCGACCGGCTTCTTGGGGGCGAGGTAGCCGTGGGTGACCCAGCGAGAGCGGTGGTCGATCACGATCTCGTCGCGCCCCGCGGCCCGGCGACCGGTGACCAGCACCTGCTTGGCCCGGTCGATCGTGCCGATCCGGGTCGCGGCGGCGTTGGAGGCGGTCCACAGGTTGAGGATCGTGGTGGTCCACAGCTTGCGGTGCGCGCGATCGACCGCTCGGGCGGTGGCCTCGGCGACGTCCTGGCCACGGGTGAGCGCGCGCTCGCCGCGGACGTCTGCCACCCGCGACTCGGAGCGCGAGACCCCGACGGGGCGACGGTCCGGGAACTTTGGGCGGGCCGAGGCGGCGCCGGTGTCGGCTCCGGCGGACAGGTTGCTGGACGAGTGGCCGATGGGGGTCGCGGCGGCAACACCGAGGGCAACGGCCGGGACGGTCACCGCGGCGGCGGCGATCCCGGCGACCTGCGCGGTTATTCCGGGGTGTCGGAGAAAGGCCAGGGGCGTGGGGCGGGCATTGGGCTCCCGCTTGTGGCGATGGTGTGCCACAGCGCTGATTCCTTTGCTATCGAAGACGGGTGTACGCAGGTACCTTCCAGGACGCCCGAGGTCACGGAACGAGCACGATTGACGAGTCAAGCACACGATTTCCGGCGCGTCCCCATCCAGAACGAAAATCTCGTGGTGTTCCGGGTCACCCACCCGTGGTCTCGGAGGTCTCCTCGGTCAGGTGCAGGGAGGCTCCGTCGGTGTCGTCCAACCAGCCCTCGGGCACCACGACGCGGCGCCGCGGCGACCCCTGGCGACCCCGCGGAGTGCCCAGCTCGGCCACCGGGAACGGCTCGTCGGGGTCGAGCTCGGTCAGGAGTACGTCGAGCGAGGCGAGGCGGTCGACCAGCGCCAGGGAGTGTCGCAGGGTGCCACCGGCACGGAAGCCCTTGAGATACCAGGAGACGTGCTTGCGGAACTCCTTGCAGCCGCGTTCCTCCCCCATGTGCTCACTGAGCAGCTCCGCGTGGCGGCGCATCATCGTGCGCACCTCGCCGAGCGTGGGCAGCGCGGGTCCCGACTCGGCACGACCAGAGACGGCGGGCGCGAAGGCCGCCGCGAGGTCGCGGAACAGCCACGGCCGGCCCAGGCAGCCGCGGCCGACCACGACGCCGGCGACGCCGGTCTGTCCGACCATCCGCAGCGCGTCGGCGGCCTCCCAGATGTCGCCGTTGCCGAGCACCGGGATGTCGACGTGGTCGACCAGACGCCCGATGGCGTCCCAGTCGGCCTCACCGGAGTACGCCTGCGACACGGTCCGGCCGTGCAGGGCGATCGCGGCGCACCCCTCCTCCTGCGCGATCCGGCCGGCGTCGAGGTAGGTCAGGTGGTCGTCGTCGAGCCCCTTGCGGGTCTTCATCGTCACCGGCACGTCGTACGGCGTGGCGGCGGCGACCGCGGCGCGCAGGATCTCGGCGAGCAGCCCGCGCTTCCACGGCAACGCTCCGCCACCGCCCTTGCGGGTCACCTTGGGCACCGGGCAGCCGAAGTTGAGGTCGATGTGGGCGACGCCGTACTCGGCGCACAGGATCTCGGCGGCCTTGCCGACGTAGACCGGGTCGGTGCCGTAGAGCTGCACCGACCGGGTGGTCTCGAGGTCGTCGAAGACCAGCATCTTCAGCGTGGTGTCGTCGCGCTCGACCAGCCCCCTGGACGTGATCATCTCGCAGACGAACAACCCAGCGGCACCCTGCGCAGCCATCTGTTCTTGGCAGAGCCGACGGTAGGCCGCGTTGGTGATGCCCGCCATCGGCGCGAGGACCACGGGGGTCTCGACGCGCAGCGATCCGAGGGTCAGGGAGGTGGGCATGGCCCCATTCTCCGACGCTGCGGCGGGGGCGCCCAAATCAGGCCGCGCTCAGCGCTTGTTCTTGCCCTTGCCGCCCGACTGGTGGGGTGCGCGCGTGCCGGTCCAGGTGATCGCGTCGAAGCCCTGGGTCGGACGGAAGTCGACCGACTTGACCGTGCCGTGCTTGGGCGCGAAGTAGACCAGGCAGACCTTGGCGGCATGACCGCGGTGGAACTTCGCCGGCAGCGGAGCGCTCGGGCAGGGGTCGAACGTCGCCTGGAAGCGCGACGCCTCGAGCAGCGTGTTGTGGCCGTCGAGCGCGTAGAGCGGCACGGCGCGTCCGCTGAGGTCGGTCTTGGCGAGGTTGGTGACGGTCGCGTGCACGTAGTACGGCGTGGACGCCTTGACGCTCGGCCCGAGCACCCAGTTGCGGAACGCCTTGATCGAGACCCTGTCGACGGCGGTGACCTTGACCCTGGCCACACCCTGGAGCTTCTGGGTCGGCTTCCACGCGATGACGGCCGCCTTGCCGACGGCAAGGTGGGTGCCCTGGGCCGTCAGGTGCACGCCGTCGGGCGCCGGGAGGTAGCCCGTGGACGGGTCGACCGGCGTGCTGGTCGGCGAGGACGGCGTCGCGGACGAGGACGGTGTCGCAGACGCGGGCGTCGGCCCGGCGGTCGAGCTGTCGCCGCCCCCGCACGCCGTGAGCCCCGCCAGGGCGCAGGCCGCGCCGCTGGCGGCAGCTGCGAGACGGGCCAGCATGCGGCCATTGTGCATCGGGCTCGGCATCAGCAGCCGACCAACCGCTGCGCAAAGTACGAGGTCACCTGGTCCAGTGCGATCCGCTCCTGCGACATGGTGTCGCGCTCGCGGATGGTGACGGCGTGGTCGTCGAGGGTGTCGAAGTCGACCGTCACGCAGTACGGCGTACCGATCTCGTCCTGGCGGCGGTAGCGGCGGCCGATCGCGCCGGAGTCGTCGAACTCGACGTTCCAGCCGTTGCCGCGCAGCTCCTGGGCGAGGTCGCGCGCCTTGGGGCTGAGGTCGGCGTTGCGGCTCAGCGGCAGCACCGCGACCTTGACCGGCGCCAGTCGCGGGTCGAGCTTGAGCACGACCCGCTTGTCCACGCCGCCCTTGGTGTTGGGGGCCTCGTCCTCGGTGTAGGCATCGATGAGGAAGGCCATCATCGCTCGGTTGGGCCCGAGCGCCGGCTCGATGACGTAGGGCACGTAGCGCTCGTTGGCGGCCTGGTCGAAGTAGGAGAGATCCTGGCCCGAGAACGTCGAATGCTGGGTGAGGTCGAAATCGGTGCGGTTGGCGATCCCCTCGAGCTCCTCGAACTCGCGGCCGGAGAAGCCGAAGCGGTACTCAAGGTCGACGGTGCGCTTGGCGTAGTGGCTCAGCTTCTCCTTCGGGTGCTCGAAGTGCCGCAGGTTGTCGGGGTTGATGCCGAGGTCGAGGAACCACTGGGTGCGGGTGTCGATCCAGTACTGGTGCCACTGCTCGTCCTCGCCCGGCTTGACGAAGAACTCCATCTCCATCTGCTCGAACTCACGGGTGCGGAAGATGAAGTTGCCGGGCGTGATCTCGTTGCGAAAGCTCTTGCCGATCTGGCCGATTCCAAACGGCGGCTTCTTGCGCGCGGACTGCTGCACGTTGAGGTAATTGATGAAGATGCCCTGGGCGGTCTCGGGCCGCAGGTAGGCCAGGCCGCTCTCGTCCTCCACCGGGCCAAGGTGGGTTTTGAGCATGCCGTTGAACATCCGCGGCTCGCTGAAGGTTCCCCGGTTGCCGCAGTTCGGGCAGGCCAGCTCGGGCAGCGACTTGCCGGACTGCTCCTCGAGATAGTCGGCGCGGACGCGCTTGTGACAGCTCGAGCACTCGGTCAATGGATCGGTGAAGGTCGCGACGTGACCACTGGTCTCCCAGACCTCGCGCGCCAGGATGACGCACGAGTCGAGGCCGACGACGTCGTCGCGGCCCTGCACAACGGACTTCCACCACTACCGCTTGACGTTGTTCTTCAGCTCGACGCCGAGCGGCCCGTAGTCCCAGGACGCGCGCAGCCCGCCGTAGATCTCCGACGAGGGGAAGACCAGACCGCGGCGCTTGGCCAGGCTGACGATCGTATCCATGCGGTCGCTCTTGCTGGCCATGCTGCACTCCCGGGGTCCGGCTGGCTGTTGGTCGAGCCGCTCACGCTACCGATCCGCGTGTTGGGGCCCGCGCGGCTCCTGGCCGCGCCACACTCCGGCACATGCGCAGGTCGACGTCGCTCCACCTCGTGCTGGCCGCTGCGCTCGGGGCCGCCGCGGCACTTGCCACGCCGGCCGCCGCGGACTCCCCCGCACCGCTGTCCTCGACCTGGCTGCCGTACTGGAACACCGACGTCGCCGCGGCCCGGATCGCCGACAACGCCGACCTGTTCCACACCGTGTCGCCGTTCTGGTACCGGGCCCCCGCCTGCGACTCCGTCGGGCCGGTGGCTGGCGCCGTCGACCCGGCGCTGGTCGACGGCCTGCGCGCCCGGGGTGTCGCGGTCGTGCCGTCGGTGACCTCCACGATGTCGCCGGCCGTCGCGGCCGCATGCTTCCGCGACCCGGCGTCGCTCGCCGGGCACGTGGCGCGGCTGCTCGACGTCGTGCGCTCGGGCTCCTACGACGGGCTGGAGGTCAACTACGAGCACCTGGCGCTGACCACCGACGTCGGCACGGCGTCACACGTGCGCGACGCCTACACGACCTTCGCGCGTGAGCTGTGCGCCGCGCTGCAGGCGGAGTCGCGGCAGTGCGTGCACACGGTCATGCCGCGCACCGACGACTCCTCCTCGGTGTGGCGCGGCAAGCTCATCCCGGCCGTCTACGACTACCGGGCGATCGGCCTGGTCGCCGACCGGGTGCGCGTGATGGCCTACGACGAGCACGCGCCCGGCACCGGCCCGGGGCCGATCGCCGGATGGCCGTGGTCGGTCGCGGTGGCCGACTACACACGGGCGACCGTGCCGCCGGGCAAGGGCGAGCTCGGCATCCCGCTCTACGGCCGCGACTGGCCGAGCAGCGGCGCCACCGCCACGGTCACCGACCCCACGGCCCGGGCGCTCGCCCGCCAGTACGGCGTACCGGTGCGCTGGGACGAGGGCCAGCGGGCGCCCACCTTCGGCTACTCCACGGGAGGCGTCCGACACACGGTCTGGTTCAACGACGCGCGCGCGGTGGCCGAACGGGTCGCGCTGGCCCGCTCGCGCGGGCTCGGCGCGGCGT
>JBPCQY010000176.1:0-9780 GCA_050997635.1 Nocardioides sp. | reverse complement strand
GAAGATGCCCTGCGCGGTCTCGGGCCGCAGGTAGTGCAGGCCGGACTCGTCCTCGATCACGCCGAGGTAGGTCTTCAACATCATGTTGAACTGGCGCGGCTCGGTCCAGGCGCCGCGGGTGCCGCAGTTGGGGCAGGGCATCGACTCGTTGATGTCGACCGAATCAGGATCGACCGGGTCGTCCTTGGTGCTCTTGCGGCCGGCGTACTCCTCCTGGAGGTGGTCCTCCCGGAACCGTTTGTGGCACGCCTGGCACTCCACGAGCGGGTCGGTGAACGTCGCGAGGTGCCCGCTGGCCTCCCAGGTGCGGGTCGGCAGGATCACGCTGGAGTCGAGGCCGACCATGTCGTCGCGCATCGTGACCATCGAGCGCCACCACTGGCGCTTGACGTTCTCCTTCAGCTCGACCCCGAGCGGGCCGTAGTCCCAGGCGCTCTTGGTGCCGCCGTAGATCTCGCCGCACGGGTAGACGAAGCCGCGGCGCTTGCAGAGGGAGACGACGTGGTCGATGACGGAGGGGGGTGGCTTGGCCACGAAGACAGCTCCTAGCTCGCAACCGGCTGGCTGCCGGTCCATTTCGGTGAGCCGTCAGCCTAACGAGCGGTCGTGGGCGCCGGTAAGGCCGGTGCCAGTGAGACGAGATCCGAAGTCCGAGCCGCAGGTAGAGGCGGTGAGTCGTTGCTCGGTCTGCGCCAACGCCCCGAGTCCAGATGGATGGGTGCGCAGCCGGTTCAGATCGGACTCGGACTCCGCGACCATCGCGAGCACGGTGAACCGCAGCCTTCTGCGGGTTGGTCTACCAGGAGTAGACTTGCGGTATGGCTGAGACCACCACCGTCAAGGTCCACACCAGCACCCGCGACCTGCTCCGGGAGATCGGTGCGTCCCGGCGCGAGAGCGCCGATCAGGTTATCCGGGCCGCTCTGGCGGCCATGCAGCGCGACGAGCGTCGCCAGCTCGCGGCCGCAGAGGCCCGCTCGATCAGGGACGACCCGGTCGATCTCGCCGAGATCGAGGCGATCCAGCAGGACCTGGCGGCGCTGCGTGAAAGGTGAGGTCTACCGCCTGCCCGCCCGAGGCCGGGGTCACGAGCAGCGGGGCCGCCGGTACGCCGTCGTACTGCAACCGGACTGGCTAACCCTGAGCACCTGGGTCGTCGCCTTCACCAGCACCAGCGCCCGCGAAACCAGCTTCCGACCACCAGCCCAGATCGGCGACCGACGAGCCCTGGTCATGTGCGACCAGATCGCCACCGTCGACCTGAACCGCCTCGCCGAGCCGGCGGGCTTCCTGACTCTCGAGGAGATGCAGCGCGTCGACGAGGCACTCTCCCTGGTCCTCGACCTGTAGCCGCCATCCGCAGGCCGATCCTCTTGGGTACCCGACGCCATCACAGCAGTTCGATGTGGCACTTGGGACCGGGTGCGGTGGCCAGGCGGGCGTCGGTGGTCAGCAACGCGGTGGCGTAGGTCATCTCGGCCAGAGCGACGTAGGTGGCGTCATAGGCGCTGAGGTTGTGCCGCAGTGCCCACATCCGCGGCCGCAGCCATTCGGCGGGAAACCTGGTGAGTGCGAGATGGAGGAACCCATCGAGCGCCACGTCACCTTGCTCGTCGCTGAGGACACCGCGGAGGACCAGGCCCCGCAGAACATGGGTGACCTCGCTATCGAGCAGGTGTGGCGCGGCCAGCTCCTCGTCTCCGAGCCGGTCAGGGTCGAGGTTGCCGGCGAGCAGCTCGATGACGACGCCGACGTCGACGACCCTCAATCCCCACGGCCCTCGTGCAGCACAGCCAGGATCGCGGCACGGTCCGGCTTGCCATGGACCCTGCCCTGGGTCCGGCGAACGAGCGCAGCATTGTGCTGCACGATCTGCGCCCGCTTGGCCAGGTGTTCCAGCTCGCGCAGCAGGTATCTGGTCAGCGACAACCCCTCCGCCTCGGCGGCCACAGTCAGGGCGTGATGGACCTCGTCGGGGACGTCACGAATCTGCATGACCTTCGACATACTCAGACCATAGCTCGTTTGGGTGCACCCTGCACCCAACGAGCGCTCAAGCCCCTTGCCTGGTATCTCGCACGGGGAACCACTTCCGGGCGTCCTGGCCCATCCACGATCAGGTGTCGGTGCGCCAGGGATCGATGAGCTCGCGCGCGACGTCAATCTTCCTGAATCTTCCTGCGACTCGACAACCCGGCCTCACAGCCGTGCGGCCAGGAGGTCCCGCCCGGGTCCGTCCAGCCGCTCCAGTCCGACAGCTCGGCCACACAGCGCCAGCAGCAGGGAGTACGCCGGACCGCTGAGCTCGGCTCCCTGGCCCGCGACGTACGACGAGTCCGTGGCGACCAGGCGCAGCCCCGCGAGTCGCTTGCGCGCGGTGAAGCCCAACGCGCCCTTGCCCACGAAGGCCAGGCACTCGGTCGCCCAGACGGGATCCGGCTCCCAGGGCGCCCCGAGCGGCACCCGCATGTCGGCGTTGTGGACCACGAGGTCCGTGAACGGGCCGTGGACGCCGACCACCGGCACCGAGAGCTCCACGTCGGCGTGCCTGCGCAGGGTGGTGGCCAGGTCCGGACCGGTGTGGGCGCCCCGCTCGCGGCCCATCGTGACATTCGCGCGGTGCGGGTTGAAGCCGCTGCGGACGGTGTGCAGCAGCAGCTGGGAGAGCGGCGCCGAGACCGACGCGATCAGGTGACCGGCGACGCCGCGCACGGCCCACCCGGAGCAGAGCGACGGTGTGTCGAGGGCGGCCTCGTCGAGGGTCTCCAGCCAGTCGGCCGTGTCGTGTCGCATCCGGGTGCACGCGCCGAAGATCGCTTCCTTGTCCATGCGGTCCATGCGGTGACGCTAGCGAGTGGTGTCCCGGGCGTCGAAGCGGTTCAGCTCGGCGCCGTCCTCGAGGGTCTCGTACGCCGAGGGCTCGTCGAGCGCCCGACTCAGGGTCGGCACCGCACCCAGCTTGACCTCGTACGACGAGAGGGCGCGGCGGTAGGACCCGACGTCGGCCCACTCGGTTGACAGCAGCCACAGCTCGGGGTCGTCGACGTTGCGGCCGACCCGCCCGGCGACGTACCCCGTCTGCGCAGCGAGCGTGTCGTGGGCGCGCTCAACGTCGGCCCGGAACGCCACGGTCTCGGTCTCCGGCACGCGGAAGCGGTTCACCACGATCACGCCCCGAGCCTAGCCAGTGTCAGAGGAAGCGGCGGGCGGGCTGATCTGCGCACCCTGGTCGTGGCGCACCACCAGCGGCACGACCGGGATGACGGCGGCGCGGGTGTGGGCGAACTTCTGCTCGCGAGTGAGGGCGCCGGGCTCATCCGCGATGGCGGCAGGGGGGCCCACGGACCGCAGCCAGTTGACAATGATTCTCATCCGACTGAGAATCGTTCTCATGCGACGAATCCCGGCCCTGCTACTGGCCGTCGGCCTGCTGGCCGGCTGCTCGGCCCAGGCCACGCCGTCGGCCGACGGTCGCGTGCGGGTCGCAGCCGCGTTCTACCCGCTGGCCTGGGTCTCCTCGCAGGTCGCGCCGGGCGCCGAGGTCACCGACCTGACCCGCCCCGGCGTCGAGCCGCACGACATCGAGCTCACCTTCGCCCAGACAGTGGCACTCGCCCGGGCCGACGTGGTCGTCCACGAGCAGGGCTTCCAGGCCGCGGTCGACGAGGGCGTGGCCAACGACGCCGAAGGCACCGTGATCGACGCGGGCGCGGTCGCCGGGCTCAAGCCGTTCGCCGACGACCCCGGGCAGATCGACCCGCACTTCTGGCAGGACCCGCTCAAGCTCGCGGCCGTCGGCGACGCGGTGGCGGCGGCGCTGGCGAGGTCGGACCCGGCGCACGCGGCGTCGTACCTCGCCCACGCAGCGCGGCTCCGCCGCGAGCTCACCGCCCTCGACGGGGACTACCGTCGCGGCCTGGCTTATTGCCGCCTCCACACGATCGTCTCCAGCCACGACGCCTTCGGCTACCTGAGCAGGTACGGCGTGCACGTCGTCTCGATCGCCGGCCTCTCCCCCGATGCGGAGCCGACCCCAGCCGTGCTGTCGGGCCTGCACGACCTGATCCGTCGCGAGGGGATCACCACGGTCTTCTCCGAGCGGCTGGTCAGCCCCAAGATCGCCGACACGCTCGCCCATGACGTCGGCGTCCGCTCGCGCGTGCTCGACCCCGTGGAGGGACTGAGCAGCGAGACCAGCCACGACACCTACCTGACCCTGATGCGCGCCAATCTGCAGGCGCTGGAGGAGGCGAACCGATGCACCCCGTCGAGCTGACGAACGGGTCGGTCGCCATCGGCGGCCGGCCGGTGCTGCGCGGCCTGGACCTCGCCGTACCGTCCGGGCAGTTCCTCGCCCTGATGGGCGCCAACGGGTCGGGCAAGTCCACGCTCGTGCGCGCGCTGACCGGGTTGCGGCCGCTCTCGGGTGGTGAGCTGCGGCTGTTCGGTGAGCCGCTCGGCGACTTCGATGCCTGGCGCCGGGTCGGGTTCGTGCCGCAGCGGGCGAGCGCCGCGAGCGGCGTACCCGCCTCGGTGTGGGAGGTCGTCGCCTCCGGCCGGTTGACCCACCGGCGCCTGCTCCGGCCGCTGTCTCGCGCCGACCGCGCGGCCATCGACTCCGCCCTCGCCGTCGTCGGCCTGGCCGACCGCGCCCAGGACGGCGTCTCCGGCCTGTCCGGCGGCCAGCAGCAGCGGGTGCTGATCGCGCGGGCGCTGGCCGGCGATCCCGACCTGTTCTTCCTCGACGAGCCGACCGCCGGCGTCGACCTGCCCAACCAGTACGCCCTGGCCCGAGCCCTCGAGATGCTGAAGAGCCGCGGCTCGACGATCGTGCTCGTCGCCCACGAGCTCGGGCCGCTGGCGCCCCTGGTCGACCGAGCCGTGGTGATGCGCGACGGCCGGATCGCGTACGACGGCCCGCCGCTCGCCGACCACGAGGTGCACGGCGCCGCCTTCGGCGAGCCACACACCCACCACCATCACCCGAGTACGGCGCGGCACGACCACGCCCCGCACGTCGCCTCTCCCCTGGACGGTGCCTGATGTCCCTGTTCGCCCTCGCCTTCATGCAGCGGGCCCTGGTGGCCGCAATGTTCACCGGTCTGGCCGCGCCGGCCGTCGGCACCTACCTCGTGCAGCGCCGGCTCGCGCTGATGGGTGACGGCATCGGCCACGTCGCGGTGACCGGCGTCGCCCTCGGCCTGCTGACCGGCGCCTCCCCCACCTGGACCGCGGTCGTCGTAGCGGCCCTCGGCGCCGTGGTCATCGAGGTGATCCGCGAGCGCGGGCACGCGAACGGCGACGTCGCGCTGGCGCTGATGTTCTACGGCGGTCTGGCCGGCGGCGTACTCCTGACCGGGCTCGGAGGGCAGTCCGCCTCCCGGCTGCAGGAGTACCTCTTCGGCTCGATCACCACCATCTCCACGACCGACGTCTGGATCACCATCGGCCTCGCGGTCGTCGTGGTCTGTGTCTGCGTCGGGCTGGCGCCGCAGCTGTTCGCGGTCTCCCAGGACGCCGAGTTCGCCCGGGTCGCGGGGCTCAACGTGCGGCTCTACAACGTGCTGGTCGCGGTGATCGCGGCCGTCTCGGTCACGGTCGCGATGCGCACGGTCGGGCTGCTGCTGGTCTCGGCTCTCATGGTCGTCCCGGTCGCCACCGCCCAGCAGGTGACGCGCTCATTCCGCACCACGCTGGGCGCCGCGATGCTGCTCGGCACGCTGGCCTCGCTCGGTGGCCTGGTGATCTCGGCGTACGCCTCGTTCCACGCGACTGTCGCACCCGGCCCGACGATCGTGCTGCTCGCCCTCGTCGGCTTCGCCGTCACCTGGCCGCTGGGAGCGTGGCTGCGGCACCGTCGGCGGCTGCACTCCCCCTTCGACCCGGGGCGGCCCGAGTCGCACGACGTCAGTCCGGCGCACGAACACCAGCACGGTCCCGACTGCGGCCACCTGGCGGTGCCGCACGAGGACCACGTCGACTACGTGCACGACGGCCACCGGCACGCCGTACACGGCAGCGGGCAAGAGAGCCACTATGACGAGCACTGAGCCCCGCCCCACCCCGCAGCGGCAGGCCGTCCTCGACGCGCTGGGCGCCGTCGACGACTTCCGGTCGGCGCAGGAGGTGCACGAGCTGCTCGCGTCGTCGGGGTCGTCGGTCGGGCTCGCCACGGTGTACCGGACGTTGCAGCTGTACGCCGAGCGGGGCGCGGTCGACGTACTCCGGCGCGAGGACGGCGAGGCGATCTACCGCCGCTGTTCGGACTCCCACCACCACCATCTGGTGTGCCGGTCGTGCGGCACGACCGTGGAGGTCGAGGGTCCGACCGTCGAGCGCTGGACCGGCGCGATCGCCGCCGAGCACGGCTTCGCCGACGTCAGCCACACGCTGGAGATCGTGGGCACCTGCGTCGCCTGCCGGGCCTGAGCCGCCCCTTGTCGGCTTCTCCGCGCGGGGAACCCGGCGCTCAGGCCTTGCCCCACCGCCGGTCGCGCTCGGCGTAGATCTCGATCGCCTTCCACAACGCCAGCCGGTCGACGTCGGGCCAGAGGATGTCGGTAAAGACCATTTCGGAGTACGCCGCCTCCCACAGCATGAAGTTGGAGAGCCGCTGCTCGCCCGACGTACGCCAGATCAGGTCGGGGTCGGGGACGTCGGGCACGTAGAGGTGCCGGGCGAAGGTGCGCTCGTCGACCTTGTCGGCCTTGATCCGGCCGGCGGCGACCTCCTGGGCAATGGAGCGGGCGGCGTCGGCGAGCTCGGCGCGGCCGCCGTAGTTGACGCACATGGTCAGCGTGAGCACGTCGTTGTCCCGGGTCAGCTCCTCGGCGACCTGGAGCTCCTTGATGACCGAGCGCCACAGCCGCGGCGCGCGGCCGGCCCAGCGGACCCGGACGCCCAGCTCGTGCATCTCGTCGCGGCGGCGACGGATCACGTCGCGGTTGAAGCCCATCAGAAAGCGGACCTCGTCGGGCGACCGGGTCCAGTTCTCGGTGGAGAACGCGTAGGCGCTGATCGCCTTCACGCCGATCTCGATCGCGCCCTCGACGACGTCGAAGAGCGAGTGCTCCCCCATCTCGTGCCCGCGGGTGCGCGGCAGCCCGCGGGCCTTCGCCCATCGGCCGTTGCCATCCATGATGATCGCGACGTGGCCGGGGACCTGGTCCTTCGGGATCGCCGGCGGCGTCGCCCCGGATGGGTGCGGGTCCGGCGATCGTACGGCGCGTCTCACGGCGGCCAGCCTATTGCTCGGCCCGACTCGTCTGCCGCGGTGCTGTGGTCACAGGTGCGGTGCTGTGCGGCGTCTGCCGCGGCGATAACCCCGCGTTACTTGTTGTGCGGAGGTCACCTCTCCACGTATTCCAGCGACCGCAGGCCGCGCTCGAGGTGCCATTGCAGGAACGCCGCGACCAGACCGGAGGCCTCGCGCAGGTGCCGCGGGTCGGCGGTGGCGACGGCCGCCCAGTCGCCGGTGAGCAGGGCACCGAGTACGTCGAGGGTGCCGGCCGCGGGTGAGGCGGACCCGGGCACCCGGCAGTCGCTGCACAGCGCCCCACCCGCCGACGGCGAGAACCACCGGTGCGGGCCGGGGTCGCCGCAGCGGGCGCAGTGGGTGAACGACGGCGCGTAGCCGGCGACCGCCAGCGAGCGCAACAGGTAGGAGTCGAGCACCTGAGGAGCCAGCCGCTCCCCCGACGTCATCGCCCGCAGACCACCCACGAGAAGCAGGAACTGCTGCAGGGCAGGCTGGCCCTCCTCGGAGACCAGCCGGTCGGCGGTCTCGAGCATGACGGTGCCGGCGGTGTAGCGGTCGTAGTGGTCGCCGAGCGAGGCGGAGAACGGGTCGAGCGTCTCGGCCTGGGTGATCACGTCGAGGTTGCGGCCCTCGGCCAGCTGCAGGTCGACGTGGGTGAACGGCTCGAGCCGCGACCCCCAGCGCGACGTCGTCCTGCGCACCCCCTTGGCCACGGCGCGCACCCGCCCGTGCTGACGCGTCAGCAGGGTGATGATGCGATCGGCCTCACCCAATTTATGGGTGCGCAGCACGATCGCCTCGTCGCGGTAGAGAGGCATCAGCCACCGACCAGGGTCAGCAGGGTGATGATGCGATCGGCACTGAGCCCACGTCGGCCAAATTTATGGGTGCGCAGCACGATCGCCTCGTCGCGGTAGAGAGGCACGCCCCCATTGTGCCCCGCTCAGGGAGTCGTTCGGCGCCGCCGGGCCTGCGTTTTCCAGCACGCCAGGGCGAAGTCGGCGGCCGCCTGGTTGAGCCGCTCGGGCCGGGCCCGCCACTCGAGGATGCTGGTGGCCTGCACGAACGTCGCGTTCGGCAGCTCCTCGGCGAGCATCGCCGAGTCGGCGAACGGGTGGATCGGGTCGCGCGGGTGGCCGACGATCAAGGCCGGGGCGGTGATCGCGCGACGCAGCCGGGACGGCGGCGCGACCCGGCCGAAGATGATCCCGTGCAGGATCGCGGCCACCGACCCAGCCCGCTGGTCGCAGGTGTCCAGCCCGATCCCGACCCAGAACGGTACGACGCCCCGCGGGATCGGGCGCGTCATCCGACGTAGGACCGTGACCGTGATCGGCAGGAACCGCGCCGCGAACATCAGCGGCACGAAGGCGACGATGCCGGCCTCGAGGGCGTTGTCGAGCACCGGCATCTCCACGATCAGGCCCTGCACCCGGTCGGGAGCGGCAACGGCGACCTCCAGCGAGACGTTGGCGCCGAGCGAAATGCCCCCGATGACGGCGCGGGCAGCACCGAGGTGGTCGAGCAGCGCGAGGACCTGGTCGCCGAAGGCACTCATCGAGTAGACCAGCGGGTCGGCCGGACGGTCGGAGCGGCCGTGCCCGAGCAGGTCGAGTGTGACGACGTGCAGTCCCTGGCCGGCCAGCGCGCGGGCGAGCGGCTGCTGCATCCGGCGCGGCATCAGCTGGCCGTGCAGCAGCACGACCCAGTGGTCGCCGCCGCCGTACTCGGTGAACTCGAGTCGTTCGCGGCCTGCCCCGCTGTCGAAGAAGAACTGACCGATGCGCTCGGAGACCAGCATGCTGCGAAACCTAGTCGCTCGCGGCCCCGAACCTTGGGACTCTTGGCCCATGAGATCTTGGCCCATGAGATCTTGGCCGATGAGATCCGGGCCCGTGAGACTTGACGCGATCGAGACCTACTACGACACCGTGCCGCGCGCCGCGGGCACCGCGGAGGAGGTCGGGCCGTTCACGCTCTTCCTCGCGGAGCAGGGCACGGGGTGGCAGTTCTATGCCCGGCCCCGGCTCGGGGCCGACGCGACGTTCACCCCCGACGACGTACGTCGTGTGCTCGCGCGCCAGGCCGAGCTCAGGGTCCCGCAGGCGATCGAGTGGGTCGACGAGATGACGTGGTCGTTGCTCCCGGCCGTGGTCGAGGCCGGCTTCGAAGCCGGCCGCTATCCGCTGCTGGCGCTGCCGGAGGACGTCACCGTCGGGGAGCCGACCCAGCCGACCCGCGTGCTCGCTCCCGACGACGCCGACCTGGCGCTGAGCATCGGCGCGGTCGGCGCGGCGTTCGACGGCGCCGACGAGTTCGAGCCCGGCAGCCTCGGTCGCCGCCCGGACCTGATCGCCGCAGGAGCGCTGATCGTCGTCGCGGCGTACGACGACCGGGGCCGCGTCGTCGGCGGTGGCTCGGCGTCCCCGCGTGGCGAGACCGCCGAGCTGATGGGCATCGGCGTCCCCACCGGGCACCGCAACCTCGGCGTCGGTACGGCGGTCACCGGGGCGCTGGTGCAG
>JBPCQY010000172.1:0-19834 GCA_050997635.1 Nocardioides sp. | reverse complement strand
TCGCCCACTGGGACGACGCCGGCGTGCCCGACCTCTCCTGCTTCCGGCTGGTGGCCCACGCCGGAGCGCCGTGCCCGCCGGCGGTCAAGCAGCGGCTGCTCGACCTCTTCCCGGCGCGGACGACGTGGGAGTTCTACGGCGCCACCGAGGGCCAGCTGACCGCCTGCCGCTCCGAGGAGTGGCAGGAGCGGCCAGGCACCGTCGGCCGCGCGCGGCCGGGCCGTCGGCTCCAGGTGGACGCCGAGGGCACGATCTGGTGCGAGGTGCCGGCGTACGCCCGGTTCAGCTATCTCGGGGCGCCGGAGAAGACCGCGGCGGTGTGGCGTGCCCTTCCCGAGGGGCAGAGCGCGTTCACCGTGGGCGACCTCGGCCGGCTCGACGACGACGGCTACCTCTACCTCGACGGCCGCCGCGAGGATCTCGTGATCAGCGGCGGCGTCAACGTCTACCCCGCCGAGGTCGAGGCCGTGCTCGGTGAGCATCCCGACGTCACCGACGTCGCCGTCTTCGGCCGCCCCGACGACGACTGGGGTCAGCGGGTCTGCGCGGCGCTCGTCGGTACGGCGCGCGAGGCCGACCTCGCGGCGTACGCCCGGGAGCACCTGACGCCGGCCAAGCGGCCCAAGGAGTGGATCTTCGTCGACAAGCTCCCGCGAACGGCATCCGGCAAGGTGCTGCGCCGCGACCTCTGAGCTCCGATAGTCCCCGACACTTGGGTTGCCTCAACGCCCGATTCCCAACCCGAACGTCGGGGACTATCGCGAGCGGGCGAGCCTCGGCATGACGAGAGCCCGGCCCCCGAAGGGACCGGGCTCTCGGTGTGGCGTGGGTCAGTTTCCCCCGCCGGTGAGCTTCTCGCGGAGCGCCTGCAGCGCCTCGTCGGAGGCCAGCGAGCCGCCCGTCTCTTCGTCGGCGCTCTCCTCGTCGCTCGAGCCGGAGGAGTACGACGTGGGCTCGGCCGCCTCGGCCGCGGACACCTTCGCCTCGGCCTGCTGCTTGACGTGGGCCTCCCAGCGGGTGTGCGCCTTGGCGTACTGGTCCTCCCAGATCGCGCGCTGCTCGTCGAAGCCCTCGAGCCACTCGCCCGTCTCCGGGTCGAAGCCCTCGGGGTAGACGTAGTTGCCCTGGTCGTCGTAGGTCGCGGCCATGCCGTAGAGCGTGGGGTCGAACTCCTCCACGTCGGCGGCGGTGGCCGTGTCGTTGGCCTGCTTGAGCGACAGCGAGATCCGGCGACGCTCGAGGTCGATGTCGATGATCTTGACCATCACATCGTCGTTGACCTGGACGACCTGCTCGGGGATCTCCACATGGCGCTCGGCCAGCTCGGAGATGTGCACCAGGCCCTCGATACCCTCCTCGACACGGACGAACGAGCCGAAGGGCACCAGCTTGGTGACCTTGCCCGGCACGATCTGGCCGATCTGGTGGGTGCGGGCGAAGTGCTGCCAGGGGTCTTCCTGGGTCGCCTTGAGCGACAGGGAGACGCGCTCGCGGTCCATGTCGACGTCGAGCACCTCGACGGTGACCTCGTCACCGACGGCGACGACCTCGCTCGGGTGGTCGATGTGCTTCCAGGACAGCTCGGAGACGTGCACCAGACCATCGACGCCGCCGAGGTCGACGAACGCACCGAAGTTGACGATCGAGGACACGACGCCCTTGCGGATCTGGCTCTTCTGCAGCTGGTTGAGGAAACCGTGACGCACCTCGGACTGGGTCTGCTCCAGCCAGGCGCGACGCGAGAGCACCACGTTGTTGCGGTTCTTGTCGAGCTCGATGATCTTGGCCTCGAGCAGCTGGCCGACGTACGGCTGCAGGTCGCGCACGCGGCGCATCTCCACCAGGGAGGCAGGCAGGAAGCCGCGCAGGCCGATGTCGAGGATCGGGCGGCCCTTGACGACCTCGATGACGGTGCCCTCGACGACGCCGTCCTCCTCCTTGACCTGCTCGATCGTGCCCCAAGCGCGTTCGTACTGGGCGCGCTTCTTGGAGAGGATCAGGCGGCCTTCCTTGTCCTCCTTCTGGAGGACCAGGGCCTCGACCTTGTCACCGACGGCGACGACCTCGTGGGGGTCGACGTCGTGCTTGATCGACAGCTCACGCGAGGGGATGACGCCCTCGGTCTTGTAGCCGATGTCAAGCAGGACCTCGTCCCGGTCGACCTTGACGATGGTGCCTTCGACGATGTCGCCGTCGTTGAAGTACTTGATGGTCGCGTCGATCGCGGCGAGGAAGTCCTCTTCCGAACCGATGTCGTTGATCGCCACCTGGGGCGCGTCGATCTCGGAGAGGTAGGTGGTGCTCGTCATAGGGAAATGAATTCCTTGGTGGATGGATGGAATCGTGCGGGCACGCCGGAAGCTCCTATTTCACTACCTGTGGGGGATAGCGAGCCAACATCCGCTCGGTCTGGGACTGCAGGCGGCACTAGGGCGAAGGCCCAGCCTACGCGGGGCAGGCTCGCGGAGTCCAACCGAGGCGTACGCCGCGGGCGGCACGGCCGGGCTTGGGTGGTCCCATGGCCCCGCGCGGTGGGCGCGGCACCGTTTCGCGGAGGCGGAACGGTGCCTGAGCCACCTCCCACGACCCGGGGCGGCGGTCTGGTTGTCAGGCGGGTACGGCGTGCGGGTCCCGCCTCGCCGCGATCACCCGCAGCAGGGCGTCCGCGCGGTCGGCCACGGGGTTCTGCCCGGCCCGCGACGCCAGGTCGACCAGGGCCCACAGGTCCGCGGCGCGGGCCTGGCCGAGCACGTCACCCGGCTCGCCGCCACGACGCCGGCAGTAGGCCGCGAGCACCGCCTCGACGTACGCCGGGTGCCGGTCGAAGCGCAGCAGGTTGCCGAGGTCTGTGAACGGGTGCCCGGCGTGGGCGAACTCCCAGTCGACGAGCGCGGCCACCGACAGCGAAGCGGGGTCGAGCAGCAGGTTCTTCGGATTCAGGTCGCTGTGCACGAGGCAGAAGCGGCCGGACCGGTCGAGGGTGTCCTGCGCCTCTGCAGCCACGTCGGCCAGCCCGGCCCGCTCGTCGTCCGACCAGTGCTCGAAGGCCGGCGCCAGGCCGGCGACGTACTCGGTCAGATCGGCGCCGCCGAGGTCGCCTACCCTGAGGTCGGCGTCGAGGAAGGGGCCGGCCGAGAGCATCGGCATGCCACCGAGGTCGGCGGCGAGCTCGCCGAGGTGGGTGCCGAGGGTGATGAGGCCGCTGTCGTCGAGGGTGGGCAGCAGCTCGTCACCGCGGACGCCGTCCACCCACGACGTGACGAGCAGGCCCGGCGTGCCCGCTGCGGTGTCGGGGCGGCGTACCTCCACCACGTCGGGCACCGGCACCAGGCCGCGCACCAGGCGCAGCAGCGCGGCATCGACCTCGGCGGCCGCCTCCCCGCGCTGCCCCGGTCGGGCATAGATGCGTACGACGAGCGGCGCTCCCCCGGTCTCGGCCCGGAACGTCTCGCCCGACCAGCCGCCGGTCAGCGGCGTGAGGGCGCCGAGCTCGCTGGGATCCACGGCGTCCACCCTGTCAGGCGAGGCTAGTCTGCGGGCGTGGAGGATCACCTGCCGCAGACGGTGCGGGTCGAGCGCCGGGCGGTGTCCGAGGCCGAGTCGCGCGCGGCCAACGGCCCCGACTGGGACCGGTACGCCGACGAGTACCAGGCCACCCACGGCCAGTTCCTCGGCGACATCGGCTTCGTGTGGGGGCCCGAGGGCCTGACCGAGGCCGAGGCCGGCGTGCTCGGCGAGGTCGAGGGCCGCGACGTCCTCGAGGTCGGATCCGGCGCCGGGCAGTGCTCGCGCTGGGTGCGGTCGCACGGTGGTCGGGCGATCGGACTCGACCTGTCGATGCGCCAGCTCCAGCACTCACGCCGTATCGACGACGAGTCCGGCCTCGCCGTGCCGGCGGTGCTCGGCACCGCGACCGAGCTGCCCTTCCGCGACGCCAGCTTCGACGTCGTGTTCTGCTCGTTCGGCGCGCTGCAGTTCGTCGCCGAGCTGGGGCAGGCCGTGGCGGAGACCGCGCGGGTGCTGCGGCCGGGCGGGCGGTTCGCCTTCTCGATCACGCACCCGACGCGGTGGTCGTTCCCCGACGACCCGTCGGAGGCCGGGCTGACGGCCAGGTCGTCGTACTGGGACCGCACGCCGTACGTCGAGATCGACGACGCCAGCGGCCGGGTCGCCTACGTCGAGCACCACCGCACCCTCGGCGACTGGGTCGCGGTGCTGGCCGGCGCCGGCTTCGTGCTCGACCGGCTCCTCGAGCCGGAGTGGCCCGAGGGCCACGACCGGGTGTGGGGCGGATGGTCGCGGGTGCGTGGCCGGATCACGCCTGGTACGGCGATCTTCTCCGCTGCGCTCAGGTCACCTGCTGCCAGCCGCCCTCAGGCTCGCTGCGCGGGTGGGTCAGACCAGTGAGCCCGAAGTTCTGGTTGCGGCGCGGCGGCCGGGCCACACCGACCCGCTCGGCCAGGTCCTCGCGCACGAAGAACGCGTTGACCCCCGCCAGGTCGGTGTGCACAAGCCGGTAGCCCAACCGGCCACCAACCACCTCGAGGGCCTCGAGGGAACTCCCGAATGCGCCGGTGCCGTCCCAGGCCCTGTCGGTCCGGTAGGGCTGCGCGACCGGCCCGGGGCGGCCGATCCCGGAGTTGTACTCGATGACGACAAGCCGGGCCGAGAAGTCGGTCAATGCCTGCCACACGTAGAGGTCGTTGCCGTCGATGTCGATCGACACCACCGCCGGCTCAGACGGCACGCCTGCCTCGGCGAACAGGGCGTTGACGTTGTCGGCCGTAACCTGCGCTCGGCGGGTCCTGACGGCGGACCCGGCGTACTTCTCGCTGAGCGCGGCGAAGCCGTCGGCGTCACCCTCCAGGAACAGCCCGGCCCAGCCGAAGACATCGGCCAGCAGCACGCAGTTGCCCTGGTGTCCGCTCTCGATGCCGAACTCGACGAAGTACGGCGTCTGGCCGGCGCCGATCCGATTGAGGATCTCGATGACGACGCCGTCCTCGCCGTTCTGGGAGAAGACCGAGAACTCGTGAGGGGTGAGGTCGGGCGATACGAACAGCGCAGGGTCGGCGCGCTCGACCAGAGTGCGCAGCGCGCTCAGCCGTGCCTCCGCCGCGGTCGGGCGATGGAAGCTGTAGGCCCGGAGCAGCCGCTTGGTCCGGTTCCGGACGAGACGTCCCAGTGGTCGCATGGACCCCTCAAGCCGCCTGGGCGGCGTGCTTGGAGCTGGTGTGACGCCGGCCGATGACGAAGCTCACCGCGAGCGCGACCAGCCCGACGATCAGCAGCACCAGCGGGATCCAGCCGTGCAGCCCGTTGAGTTGCGCCGCGGAGCTCTTGGCGTCGCCGAGGCTCTTGCTCACCTGGTCAGCAGTGAAGGCAAGGCTCAGGTCGAGCGCGAGGTCGCCGTTGCTGAGCTTGCGGACATCGTGCTGGACCTGGTTGACGATCGAGCCCGTCACGGGCTCGACCCACAAGGTGCGGTCCATCGCGTAGGTGCCGGGGACGCCCTTGGCGACCTGGATCGGCACGTCTGAGATCTTCTCCTGAAAAACGTAGAGCTCGGTGCCGTCGACGGTCTTGGTGCCCGCGAACGCCATGTCGACCGCCTTGCCGGCAGTGCCGTCCCAGTAGAGATAGCTCTTCTTCTGGGTGTTGAAGGGGAACTTGTTGACCAGGCCCTCGTGCTGCACCGGCTCGTCGGGGACGTACTTGGCGTCGTTGACCGCCAACGCGTCCACCCGGTGGGTGGCGAAGGTGTCCTGGTCCCACGACACTGTCTGCGGATTGTTGGGGGGCAGGCAGTCGGGGGTCTCGCCCTCGACGATGACCGCGCACGTGGTGTTGGCCCACGAGACCACGTCGCCGTCGGACAGCTTGCCGACGGCCTTGTTCACGCTGACGGCGTTGACCTTGATGGCCTTGGTGCCGCCGGCCTTGGTGTCAAGGATCTGCCCAGACCCCGAGAGGTGAGTTGTCGAGTCGATGTTCAGTGGCGTCTTCTCCATGGTGTCGGCCATGTAGAACTTCACGAGCGCGGCGGAGACCACCAAGAAACCGCCCAACAGCGCCAGGACAAAGCGCAGCTTGCGCACTCGGTTCTCCCTCTCAAAACCGGCAGCGGACACCGGCGGACGCGCCGGTAGAGCGGGACGGTATCACCTGCGCCGCAACCATGCGGACGCCTCGGCGATGACCCCCTCACTCGACTTCAGCGCCCGGTCCGATCAGGACGGGACCCGCAGCACCATCCAGAGGTTCCAGGTGACGACCTCGCGCAGCACCGGTACCCTGACCAGCCATCGCAGCCACAGTGGCAGGTAGCGCGGCCGCAGTTGGAGGACGTCGAGGTCACCCCGCTCCCGCAGCCACCTCATCCCCCCGGCTGCACTGGCGGCGAACATGGTCTCACCGTACTTGTTCTTGGGCGCCTTGCCATGGCGGCGCTCGTAGTGACGGCGCCCACGGTGGCCGCCGAGCAGGTGCCAGGGTGAGGTCTCGTGGCCGCCCCAGGGACCGTGCCAGATGGTGTAAGAGAGCACGACGTACCCGCCCGGCCGGACCACGCGCACCATCTGGTCGGCCACCGGCCCGAGGTCGGGCACGTGCTCGAGCAGGTTGCTCGAGAACGCCAGGTCGACCGAGCCGTCCCGCAGCGGTGACTTCTCGGCGCGAGCCACCACCGTGTCGAATCCCGTCCGGCCGTGAGCGCGCACCTCGCCCGGGTCCAGGTCCACGACCAGTGCGCTCGCACCGGCGCGGCGGAACGCCTCGGAGTAGAAGCCCGGACCACCGCCGAAGTCGGCAACGACCAGTCCGTTGAGCCGGACGTGTTGCTCGACCATCGCCACCGCGTCGTCCGCGATCGAGGTGTAGAAGGCCTCCGGGTCACGCTGCTCTCCGAGGAACAGTCGGAACAGCCGAACCGAGCGGCCCAGACCATCGGCCGAGCTCTGTCGCTCGTGTTCCACGCCCGGCAGCATGGCGCGGATGCTAGCCTGCCCGCGGAGTCAGGGAGGTCTCCGCTCATGTTTTCGACGCGTTCTCGCGCCCCTGGACCGCGCCACATCGCCATCCTCAACTGGCGAGACGCGTGGCACCCCGAGGGCGGCGGCTCCGAGGCGTACGTGCGCCACGTGGCCGAGCATCTGGCCGCGCTGGGCATTCGCGTCACGGTGGTGACCGCGCGCTATCGGAGCTCATCGCGGCGCGAGCAGATCGCCGGCGTCGACTACGTACGCCGTGGCGGCCACCTCAGCGTCTACCTCTGGGCCGCGGTCGTGCTGCTGACCCGCCGCCTCGGTCGCGTCGACGAGGTGCTGGAGGTGCAAAACGGCATGCCCTTTCTCGCCACCTGGTGCACGCGCAAGCCGGTGGTGGTGCTGGTCCACCACGTGCATCGCGAGCAATGGCCGGTCGTCGGCCCCCTGCTCGCCCGGGTCGGCTGGTTCATGGAGTCGCGGGTCGCCGTTCGCGCCAATGCCGGCAACCAGTACGTCGCGGTCAGCGAAGTCACCCGCAGCGAGCTCGTAGACCTCGGCGTCGACGCGTCCGCGATCACCGTCGCCTACAACGGGATGACGCCAGCCCCGCCCTTCGCACCGCTTCCCCAGGTCGACGGCCCGGTGCTGGCGACCCTGAGCCGGCTGGTGCCGCACAAGCGGATCGAGCACGCGATCCGGCTGCTTCCTGCGCTGGCCGAAGAGTTCCCGGGCGTGCGGTTGCACGTCATCGGTTCCGGGTGGTGGTCCGAGAATCTTGAGCGCGCCACTGCTGAGCTAGGAGTATCCGACCGCGTCGTCTTCTTCGGGCACGTGGCCGAAGAAGCGAAGTTCGCCCTGCTCAGCCAGGCCCATCTGCACCTACTGCCCTCGTTGAAGGAAGGGTGGGGTCTTTCCATCATCGAGGCCGCCCTGGTCGCCGTGCCGTCGGTCGCCTACCGATCGGCAGGCGGGGTGCAGGAGTCGATCCTGGACGGCGTCACCGGGCTGCTCGCGAACGACGAGGCCGACCTGCTCGAGGTGACCCGGAGGCTGCTGCGCGACCCCGGGCTGCGCGCGGACCTGGCGTCCAAGGCGGCTCTGCGGGCCACCTCCCAGTTCACGTGGGCAAGCACCACCGCAACCGTCGACATCGCCCTCGGCGTCCGCTGAGCAGGCGAGACCCAGCGGCCTCGCCACCGGCGCCCTGACCCGTCCGCGACGTGGCGTCGTCCGGGCAGGCGACGAGCCGCGACGGTCGGCGTGGCTCGTGGATGGCGGCAGGGACTACTTGCTGTAGAGGGTCATGGTGTTCTGGTCGACCGAGTCACCGCTGCCGGCGTTGACCAAGGCCTGGGTCCCGCCCAAGGTGACGCCGGTGGCGAGTGCGCCGCCCGCGATCACCGAGCCGACCCAGATGATCAGGTTGTTCACGACTTCTCCCTCGTACTTCGTACGCTGCCGGTCCCAGTGTAGGGCATCACATCGCCTCGGTCGGGCCAGATCGCGACCGTCACGCCCAGCAGTGCCACGGCGACGACCACGAGGTTGACGACGACGTCGAGCCATGCGTACGGCGACCGCGGCAGGTCGCCGGTGATCCCGGTGGCGACGACGCGCAGCCGAGGCGTGTCGAGCAGGGTCGTGCCCGACAGGTCGGGCACCGAGCGGCCCCCCGCGACGTCCTTCTCCACGACGACAAAGCCGACATCATGCGTGCGCAGCAGGTCGTCGATAGCCCCGCCACGGTTGAGCCGGGAGCGGAAATCGTGCGCCTCGCGGCTCTCGCCGCCGATGCCGCCACCGGGCACGAGCAGCGTGTCGTCGGCGACCGCACGGCCCGGGAAGTACCACGGCGCCGGGTCCTGCACGGCCCGGTCGTGGGCCCAGTCGAACTGGCGGTACTTCGAGAACGGCAGCACCAGCACGCTGCTCCTTCCCGCGTCGGCGGCGAGCAGGGCGTCGCGTCCCGCCGCCCAGTCGGCGGGGTACGTCGACGACGCGAGGAACCCGAACTGCCCCCAGGCGAGGCCCGGCAGCAACAGCACCGGCGCCACGACGCCGAGCAGGGCGGCGACCGCCGTCGCGTCACGTCGGTCGCCCGTCGGCCGTAGCCGGTCGAGCACCTGGGCCCAGCCGATCGCCAGCGGCACGGCGAGCAGGGCGACCCACTTCTGGCTGTCTCGGACCAGGCCAGCCCCGGGCACGTGCTGGACGCACCACCCGACGAGGTCGGCCCCCGGGCCGGTCGTCGGCAGCCACGCCAACAACAATCCGGCCACGCCGAGTACGCCGAGCGCGAGCAACGCCCGGCTGTCGACCGGGCCGCGCTCGTCACCCCGCCCGGACACGGCCCACCACCAGCCGAGCGCCGCAATCGCAACCCCCAGCAGCATCAGCCCTGAGACCACCCAAACGTCGCGGCCGGGCGCATCGGCCGAGGCCTTCCACATCCCCCCGAGCGAGGCCAGCGAGGCCAGCGCGCCGTACGGCGTGTCAGCGCGGGCGGCGAAGACCTCGACGCCCCGTGGATCGGGCGCCAGGCCCACGGGGTTGAGCAGGCCGGGCAGCAGCCACGGGAGATTGACCACCACCGCGGTGACGGCGACCAGCGAGCCCCGGCGCCCGGACAGCACCGTGAGGGCGAGGACCACGGCCATGACTGCGGCGAGCACGCCTCCGGTCGGGCTCGCCACCGCGGCGACGACCAGCGGCACCAGCCAGGTCGCACGCCAGATCGGCCGGTCGTGCCAGCGGCACAAGGTCCAGGCGAGCCACGGCAGGGCGGCGTACCCCACCAGCAGTGACCACTGGCCGATCGCGAGCCGTTCATAGACGTAGGGGTTCCAGACGTAGAGCACCGCCGCGCCGGCACGGGCGAACGGCGATGCTCCCCGGGTCAGCCGCCACATCCCCCAGGGGGCGGCGACCAGCACGCCGAGGAGCACGGCCTGCTGCACCAGGTCTCCGGGTACGACGGCGGTCAGCACCGAGCGCCAGGCATCGGCCGGCACCGCCCGGGGCACCGAGCCGTCGGCGGCGATCCAGGTGGCGTTCCAGCTCTGCCGGGGCACGAACACCATGTCGGCGACCAGCACGAAACCGCGCCGCCCCAGGATCGGGGCGAGCACGGCCAGGGCCGGCAGCCAGACGACCGCGACGAAGCCCAGGTGGCGAGCGGACGGCCTCAGCCTGCCGGCCACGGCTCACCCTCGAGCACCTTCACCAGGCACATCGGGCCGTCGGCCTCCTCGAAACGGACCGTCACGGGGCCGGGGACTCCTGGCAGCGTGACATAGGTCGACCCGAGCCGGTCGTTGACCGCTGCCGACTGCGTGGTCCCGGCTCGGGTGACCGTGAGCAGCCCGTCGGACCCGGAGTAGTAGTCGAGACGGATCACCGGGGCCGCGCCGTCGGCGGAGGCCAGCACCCGGGTCGGGTTGCCGTCGACGAGCCAGCCGCACTTGCGGCGCGGGCCCTGGGTGACCGTTGCGTCGCGCAGCCGGCCGCTGACCACGGCGCCGGAGTCGTCGACCACCCACAGCTGGGCACTGGGCTGGTCGAGCACGGGCCGCTCCCCCATTGCTGTGAACAGCCCGCGGAGGTCGGTGTCCGCGGCGACCGAGTCGGGAAGGGCGGCGTTGCGAAGGCTGCGGCTGCGGTCGGCCTTGAGCCCGGCGTGAAGGTGACGGGCGTAGGAGGCGGCGTCGAGGTGGCTGAAGGTGTCACCGAAGACCACGTTCATCGGCAGCGCCACCACGAGGGTCAGGAGCACGGGGACCGCGAGAACGGGGGCGAGCGCCCGGCTGCGGCGACGTTGGTCGCGCGCGGAGTTGGTGGGGCGCCGCCGGGTGAAGGCGAGCGAGACGATGAGGAGAGCGACCGGGAGGACGGCGGTGAGCTCCGCCGCGTCGTACGCCGTGCCGACCGACGTCGGCCACCCGGCGACGACCAGCGTGGCGCCGGCCACGAGCAGCACGGCACACAGCCAGACGAGCCCCGATCGGAGCCGACCGACCACCACGCTTGCGAGAAGCAGCACCAGCAGCACGGCCACGACCGCCCAGGACCACCCAGCGGGGGTGTAGGGGTAGGCGCTCTCTGTCGCGCCGCGGTTACTGAACGGCGCCCCGATGAGCGAAGGCAGGAAGACCCGCCACCAGCTCGGCGACACGGCGGCCGAGGACACGTCGGTCGCCCCGAGATAAAGCGCAAAGGCGCCGGCGCTGACCACCACCTGCGGGATCCAGAACACCAGCACGGAGCCACGCGAGGGCAGACGAGCGGCGTCGCGGACCGCGGACAGGCCGATCGCGAAGCGGACCAGTACGAGCGCCGGGAGGAAAAGTAGCCCCATCGCGCCGGACAGCACGCAGGCCACGTGGGCGAGCAGTACGGCGAGCGCCCACCAGGTGCGCAGCTCGCCCCGGCTCGCGGCGAAGCCGAGCAGGCCGAGGACCCCGAGGCTGAGACAGACCTGCGGGAGCACAACGAGCAGGCCACCGGTCAGCCAGGTCAGGGCCGCGACGGAGGCCGGGGTGAGTGCCGCCACGCCGAGCGGGACCAGGGCGGCCGGCCGGGCGCCGTACAGGCGGCGCAGCGCGAGCCACAACAGGGCGCTCGCCACGGCCTCGAGCAGCAGCAGGAGCAGGCCTGCGGGCACGTAGGTCCAGGCGCCGAGTCGGGAGACCAGCCAGGTCGTGGCGGCGGCCAGCGGGCCGGTGCCGTCGGCGTGGACCAGCTGCGAGCCGCCGATTCGGTCGCTGCGCGCCTCGGTCAGGTGGGCGAGATCGGGCTGCCAGAAGAAGCTGGTGAAGACGGCTGGCAGCCGCAGCAAGGTCGAGATGACGACGATGGCAATCGCGGCCAGGTCGACCCGGCCCAGCCGGCCGACCCGGTCGATCCAGTCGTCGGCGGCCGTCGCTCGATCGGAAGTCACGGGTGCACGCTCTCCTGTTCACGCGTCCGGCCGAGATCACGAAGGACGGTGCCGGCCCAGATTCCCGCCGCGGCAGAGGCTAGCAACTCCGCCGCCGCCGGAGGTTGACCTGCCACCCGCCCGTCAGAGAGCGCGTTGATGACCACCGAGACCGTCAACGCGAGGCCAGCGGCGCCCAACCACCACGGCAGGCTCGTGGGGGCCCGGCCCGCCAGGACGACGGTGAGACCGAGGGCGACCCCGAAGGCGCTCCCGCCCGCTGCGTAGGCCACGCCTCCCAGCAGGACGCCGGCTCCCAGACACCAGAGCCAGCGGCGGCGCCCGTGGACCGCGAGGCGGGAGCGCCGTCGCAGATCGTTCGCCTCGTCGGGCGCGGTGACCCGGCGGTGGCCGCGGGTGCGCAGGAGGTCGACCGCGCCGGCCGCGGCGAGGAGCAGCGCGGCCAGGATCCCTACGCCGAGGAACAGTCGGTACGTCGTGTCGGCGACGAATTTCAGCCGCACGTCGCCGCCCTTCCCCGCCGGCACGACGTACCCCTGTTGGGTGCCGTCGACTGCGACGGTGGCCAGCGGCTTGCCATCGAGGGTGGCCTGCCAGCCGAGGTTGGTGTTCTCGGCGACGCGTAGCACCGACTCCGGCCCCATGCCCACGTGCACAGTGCGGTCGGTCGGTCCCCAGGCCCTCACGGTGACCTCGCGCCGCTCGCCCTTGGAGGGCCGCGGCCGCAGGGAGACCAGGGCCAGCGCATCGGGCACGAACTGGGGGGTCGCGAGCACCCGCAGCCGGTGGGTGCCTGGCGCCAGCCGCACCGGTCCGTCGCACACCCGCCACGTCAGGGGTGTGCCGCTCACGAGGTCGGAGAGGTTGCCGGAGACGCTGGTGCGGTGGCTCGTGCCGTCCACCGTGATGACCGGACCGAGCCCGCAGGGCGCACCGGTGGGGTTGGCCGGCTGGTAGGGCTGGGTCAGTCGGCCGGTGCCGTTGAAGCGGATCTCGGCGAGGCCCAGCGGGGTGCCGGCGCGCTCGCTCCCGGGTCGCGCCGCGAGCTGGACGTCCACATGGGCGGCATCCATCGGTCGGAAGGTCGCTGCGCCGTCGCCGCTCAGGTCGACACGGCGCCGCTGTCCGCGGGCGGTGATGATCGCCGTTGTCGGGTCGGTGGCGCGCCCGGCCGCGGGCGTGACCACGATCCGGCGCAGCACCCGGCGGCGCGGGAAGTCGAGGTGGAGCACCGGCTGCCGGTCGTCGTTCGAGGCCAGCCAGGGGGTCGCTGGCGAGCCGTCGACGGCAAACCCGGGGCTCACCTGCAGGTCGCCACCGAGCGTCGAGCTGGCGGTGGCCCACATCCGGTCCTGACGCAGGCGGAGCAGGTCGGCGGCGGCCGGGTCGGTCGCGGCGACCACGGTGCCTCGGGCCTCCCAGCGCCCAGGCTGGTGGACGGTGAAGACGCGGTTGAGGCCAGCCGGGTCTGCGACGGCGTTGGCACTGTCGTCGCCGTCGCAGCCAAGGCCGAAGGGCGTCGGGTAACACGCGCGGGCCGCGGGCGTCGAACCGAAGACGAACGTGGTGCCGGACCCGGCACCGCTGTCGGGGACGACGAGCCAGCGGCTGATCGCAACCCCCCGGATCGACACTTCGTCGAGGCCGACCCAGGAGTCGGCGCCGGGGTGGTCGGTGGCCGATACGGTGACCCTCAGGTGATCGGTCTGGACTTCGTCGAAGACCGCCAACGCGTCCCCGGTGACCGGGTCCACGCCGACGGTGCGTCGTTCGTCGCCGGCGGTGATCGTCAGGCTGGTCGGCACGACCTGGCCCGGGCCGTCGTCCACCGCGATAGCGACCCTGGTCACGGGGACGTTGCGGCGGAGCCGGATGTCGACCCACTGCCCCGCGGACGGCGCATACGGCGAGGAGCGCCACGACGTCGTCAGGTCGCCGTCGACCGCGGCCGCCGGTCCGTGGCCGGGTAGCACCGGGCCCACGGTGTCGACGTACCCCTGCGCGGTCGACGCCGTCACCGCGCGGGCGCCGGTGTACCTGGCGACGACCCGCGGGATGCCGATGATCGAGGGATAGTCGGCGGTGGCGCGGTCGGTTCGCGACGGTTCGTCGGCCGTCTGCACCTGGCTGGTGGCGTCGTGGATACGGCCGTAGGCACGGTCGACCCGGCGGTAGAGGTCGCCGACAAGGTCGGGGGCGGCATCGGGCTGCCACGGCAAGGCGCCGATCACGGTCGGGGCCTGCGGGTCGAGGACGCCGAGACCGAGCGCGCTCGTCACGTCGTCCGGGCCGCCGGTCAGGGACCGGACGGCGTGCACGGGCACGGCCTCGACGCGTGGCGCCGGGTCGTCGACCCGGAACAGCTCCAGCATCGGCAGCCCCGTCGGCGTGGTGCCGAAGGATCGCTCGTGGGTAAGGCCGGGGCTGCGCTCGAGGCTGTCGATCACACGGTCTGGGGTGGCGGCCTCAACGAGGTTGGGGTCGAGGTCGCGGCGTACTACGACGTGACCGATGCCCAGGCGGGCCAGGGCCTGGGCCAGCACCAGTGACCCCGAGCCGGTCTCGCTCTGGCCCGCCAAGGCGTCGAGGTAGCGGATCATCGGGCCGGGCACCAGCGGCACCTGGCTGCGCGCCACCCACGGCGAGGTGGCGTAGGCCTGAAGCGGAGGGTCGATGGTCCAGCCCCACGGTTGCAGGGAGAAGCTGGCCTCGGGGAGCACGAGGGTCGAGGCGCCGGTGTCGTCCGCAGCCACCGCCCGCGCCACGCCGGGCCAGGCCTGAGGAACGGCGTCCCAGCCCGGCGTGCGGAGATCACCCCGGAACAGCGGTGCGGCCGAGCAGGCGACCAGCACGCCGACGACGGCCAGGCTTACGCCAGCGGGGACGGCGCCAGTCAGCCGGTGGCGTCCCGCCCGCCACGCCGGGCTCGTCGCCACCTCGACCAGGTGTCCCAGTCCGAGGGCAAGCGGCAGACGCACCAGCGGGTCGACCTTGTGGATGTTGCGCACGGGCGCCAGCGGCCCGTCGAGCAGGTCGCGCATGGTGGCGCCGAACGGCGAGTCGAACGACCCGGCGTGGGGCAGGGTCAGGCAGATCATGCCGAGAAGCGCGCTGGCGAGCAGCGGGCCGCGCAGCGGCATGTCGCGGCGGACGAGTCCCGTAACGGACAATGCGGCGACCAGACCGGTCACCACGACCAGCCACGGGTCGACCGCGAGGTCGTGGGCCGCCGGCCACCATGGTTGGTTGCCCACCGTCACGAAGCCGACCCAATGGTCGGCGCCGCGCAGCCCGTTGGCCCACCCGACCGGATCGGACGTGGCGCGCGCGGTCTCGATGAAGTCGAGGAACGGCGGGCTGTAGCGCAGCAGGATGAAGACCGGAAGGATCCACCAGACGGTCGCCATGGTCAGGGCCAGGACCCACCATCCGGCCAACCGTCGACCGGGCGCCGACCGGAGTCCCGTGGCGAGCAGGATCGCCGCCAGCGGCAGGAGTGCCCAGTTCTCCACCGCGTTGATCCCCCCGGTGAAGAGCAAAGCGACCCCCGACCACAGGGCTGCTCGGAAGGGGCTCATCCGGCCGGCAAGACCGAGCAGCAGCGGCAGCACGATCCACGGCAGCACTGCCGTCGGCAGGATCTCACCCGACAGCACCCCGGAGAGACCGAGCAGCCGCGGAGCCGTGGCGTACGCCGCGCCGGCCATGACCGCCGCCGCGTCGCGCAGCCCGACGGCCCGCGCCAGTCGGCGGGCGCCCTCGCACGCGACGACCAGGATCAGCCCCGAGAAGACGCGTTGGGAGAGCCAAGCCGCGATGTGCAGCTCGGCGAAGGTCCAGAACCACAGACCGTGCGGGAACAGATAGCCGTAGACCTGGTCGTCCATCTGTCCGAGGTCGAAGGTTGGGTTCCAGGCGTGGGCGATGCGCTCGAGCAGTCGGGCCGGATCGGCCGTGAGATCGAACTTGGTGTCGAAGGTCGTCCGCCCCGGGTCCTGCAGCAGCGAGCCGACGAACAAGACGGTAAGCACCCCGACGTTGGCCCACCACGCACGAGGGCGGCCAGACCATCGCCAGGCCAGCTCGCCCCGCCAGCGCACCAGCGACCCTCCTCACCCACGCGTGCTATAACCTCGCGGAGTGTAGCCGCCTCGCCCACCCCCACAGACGAAACAGTCCACGTCCCATGCCGCCTTCTTCCGCCTCCGAACCGGAGGAGTCCCTCGGCTTCGATGAGGTCTGGAACCGCATCCAGCCCATCCCCGGCTGGCTCAAGGAAGCCCAGGCGCGGCTCCTGTGGGATGCCGCGACCGCGCTGCCTACGGGCTCGGTCGTCCTCGAGATCGGCAGCCACCAGGGCCGTTCGACCGTCGTACTCGGTGAGGCCGTCCGCCCCCGCGGCGGCACCGTCATCGCGGTCGACCCATTCGTCGACGGCGTGATGTTCGGCGGCGCCTCGACCCGCGCGAAGTTCGAGAGCAACGTCATGGCCTTCGACCTGGGCGACATCGTCGAGCTCGTGCCCGACTACAGCACCAAGCTCCGACGCGGCTGGGACCGGCCCTTCGCGATGCTCTACATCGACGGCAAGCACGACTACTGGACTGTGTCGGACGACCTCCGCTGGTCGGTGCACCTCCCGCCGGGCGCGGCAGTGATCGTGCACGACTCCTTCTCGTCCATCGGTGTCACCCTCGGCCTGCTACGCCACGTATTCCTCTCACGCACCGTCGCGTACGAGGGGCGCAGCGACTCGCAGGCGATGTTCCGGGTACGGCGCCCGACCAGGGCCGACCGAGTGGCCCTGCTCCGCCAGCTGCCCTGGTGGCTGCGAAACGTCGGGCTCAAGGTGCTGTTGCGTCTCCGGCTCCGGGCGGTCGCCCGGCTCTTGGGTCACGACTCGGTCTACGACCCCTACTGACCCAGCGCGAGATCCGACCCGGCCAACGCCTGGAGCTCCGCCCAGGCGTCCCCGGTCAGGCGGTCGGTGTCCTCCGCGCCGAACCAGCGGCGCGGGACCCGGGTCGTCAGAGCCGTCGAGCCGGACGTGCTCGCGAGGCCGAGCGCGATGCCCGTCGGGCCCGCCGCCACCGGCCAGAAGTCGGCCCGCTCGACGCCGTCTCCCGAGATCCGTCCGAGGTTGGAGATCCCGATCGTGGCGGCGACCCGGGCCTGCAGGCGGCTCACGAGAGACGGCGCCAGCGTGTGGCCGTCGCGCGCGGGATAAGCAGGCTCCGGCGTGGTCTGCGCCAGGAGGCGACGTGCCGCCAACAGGTCGCGCACGCCGTCGGCCGCCTGCACCATCACCAGTCCGGTCTCGCGATCGGGCGGCGGGACCGGACGGCCCGGTCGCCGGGAGATCCCGACGGCGATGCTCACCCGACCCGTGCGCGCCCGACGTCCGGCGTTCCAGGACCCCACCAGACGTGCGGCGGCGAGCACCAGCGTCGCCGAGCTCACGCTCAGTGCCGAGCCGCCGATCGCCCGGAGGTGGTCTCCGGACGACTCACCGTCGGGTGAGCCCGCGTGCAGCCGGGCCGGGGGCCGCACCGTAGCTGCCACTAGCCGGGCGGCCGCGCGACCCACGAACCCGCCGGCCGACTCATCCGCACGGCCGCGCGCGTCGGAGGTCACCTCGACACCGAGCAGTCGCGAGGCCACCCCCAGCATGCCGAGCCCGTCCACCACGCCGTGATGGCACCCGAGCAGCAACGACCGGCCGTCCTCGGCCAGCGCGACGCGCAGCAGAGGGTCACGGTCGCCGTACGTCCGGTCGGCGAAGTCGCAGAGCACCAGTTCCTCGTCCTGCCGCGTCGTGGCTACCACGCCGGCCACCCGGCCGAGGTGGGGGAACGCCGCGAGCATCACGGCCAGGCGCTGCTCCAGGCCGGCGCGGTCGACCGGCCGCGCGAGCCGCAGGCGGAGCAGCACGCTCCACGTGACGTCGGGGTCACCCAGCCCGACCACGAGGCGGGCCCGGCGCACCGCGTCATCGACGTCTCGCGCCCCAGGCATGAGGGGAACCCTAGACTCTCGGCCCATGCCGCCACGCACAACCCCGGGCGCCACGCGACACCGCCCGGTGTCCGGGGCGGGCCTGATCGCCGCTGCGTACGGCGTGATGAACGTCTGCACCTACGTCTTCACCTGGCAGGCGGCGCGCGCGCTCGGCCCCAGCCGGTACGGCGCCCTCGCCTCCCTGATGGCCACCCTGCTCGTGGTCGGCGTACTCCAACTCGGGCTGCAGGCGGCCACCGCGCGCGCGATCGCCGTCCACCCCGACCAGGCCGGCGCGATCCGGCGCGCCGCGCTCGGCGTCGGCCTCCGCTGGTCCGCCGCCGCTGGTGTGCTGCTCCTGGTCGCCTCGCCCCTGGTCGACCTCGTTCTGCACCTCGACAGTGTGGGCACCGCGATGGCGCTCGCTGTCGGCGCCGTCCCGATGACCTACACCGGCGCACAGCTTGGCGTGCTGCAGGGGCAGCGCCGCTGGCGGCCGCTGGCCGCGGCCTATCTCGTCACGGGCCTGGGCCGGGTGGCGATCGGCGGCGCGGTGTTGTGGCTCCAGCCCCAGGTGTGGACGGCACTGCTCGCCGTGGCGGCCTCGCAGTGGCTGCCCGCCCTCATCGCGGGCTGGGCGCTCCGTCACACACCCGCGCCGCATGAGCCGCCGCCCGGTGCACCCACGTTCTCGCTCGGCGTGGAGTCGCTGCACTCCTCCCACCTGCTGCTGGCCTTCTTCGCCCTGGCCAACACCGACGTGGTGGTGGCCCGCATCGCCTTCCCTGGCCACGCGGCAGGCCTCTACGCCGGTGGGCTGATCCTGGCCAAGGCGATGCTGTTCCTCCCCCAGTTCGTGGTGATCGTCGCGTTCCCGTCGATGTCAACGGCCGCCGAACGCCGCCGTGCCCTGGGCGCCAGCCTCGGCCTGGTCTCCGCGCTCGGGCTCGTCGGTGCACTCGCGGCACTGGCCCTTCCCGACCTTGCCCTGGTCTTCGTGGGCGGCGAGAAGTACGGCGACATCGCGGGGAGCCTCTGGCTCTTCGCCGTCCTCGGCACCCTGCTGTCGCTGCTGCAGCTGCTGGTCTACTCCGCCCTCGCCGAACGCGCGCGACACACGGTCCTCATCGTCTGGGCCACGTTGGCGGTCGTCGCCGCGCTTGGTGCCCTGACCGACGCGCCTCGCCACCTGCTCGCGGTGGTCCTTGCCTGCGACGTCGTACTGCTCATCCTCCTGGCCGTGCGTACGGCACGCTCACATCGCCTAGCCACGCTTCAGTGAGCCGCCTCGTGCCAGCTGAGACCGGTGCCCACCGACACGTCGAGGGGTACGGCGAGGTCGGCGGCGCCGCCCATCTGCTCGCGCACGATGCGCTCGAGCGACTCGCGCTCATCGGTGGCGACGTCGAAGACGAGCTCGTCGTGCACCTGGAGCAGCATCCGTGACGCCAGGCCCGCCTCGCGGATCGCGGCGTCGGCGTGGAGCATCGCCACCTTGATCAGGTCGGCGGCCGAGCCCTGGATGGGGGCGTTGAGCGCCATCCGCTCAGCCATCTCACGGCGCTGCCGATTGTCGCTGGTCAGGTCGGGCAGGTAGCGGCGGCGGCCCAGGATGGTTTCGGTGTAGTGGGTCCGCCTGGCCTCGTCGACGATGCCGGCGAGGTAGTCACGCACCCCACCGAAGGTCTCGAAGTAGTCGTCCATCAGCACCCGGGCCTCCGATGGCTCGATCTTGAGCTGCTGACCGAGCCCGAACGCCGACAGCCCGTAGGCGAGCCCGTAGTTCATCGCCTTGATCTTGGCGCGTTCCTCGACCCCGACCGCGTCGGGTTCGATCTCGAAGACCTTGGCGGCCGTGATCGAGTGGAAGTCGCGCCCGGACCGGAACGCCTCGATCAGCTCGGCGTCCTCGGAG
>JBPCQY010000155.1:0-4678 GCA_050997635.1 Nocardioides sp. | reverse complement strand
TCCGCATCGAGCCACGTCAGCGACTCGTCGGTGAGCAGCCCCTCATCGACCCGCACGCCGTCTCGCGCGCAGATCAGCGAGTCGAGCATCAGGAAGCGGGACCCGCCCGCCTGGACCGCCTGCGTCGACTCGAGCCCGAGCCCGGCCGCGAAGGCGTCGCGCACGTCGTGGTTGCCAGGGCAGACGGCAAGGGGGCCGGGCCAGCGGTCCAGCCACGCCCGCGCCGCGTCGTACTCCTCCGGCAGGCCGTGGTCGGCCACGTCTCCGGTGACCACGAGCGCGTCGGGTCGCGGGTCCATGGCCAGCAGGTGGTCGAGCACCCGGTCGGCGCGGGCCCCGGCGTCGGTGCTCTCGTTGCCGACGTGGGTGTCGCTGACGTGCGCGATCACGAACATGGCCCCACCCTCGCACTACCGTCCTGGCCGTCGAGCTGGGACTCGTCAGGGCAGGCTGACGTCCAGCCACCGGTGGCCGACGGGAGCCAGCACGACGCGACGCGGGTCGTGGTCGTCGGTGGCGGGGCCGAGCGCGCGGGAGATGCGTACCTCGAGCCGGTCGTCGGAGAGCCCCTCGGCGAGGCCCTCGCCCCACTCGACGACCGTGACGGCGTCGTCGAGCGAGGTGTCGAGGTCGAGGTCGTCGAGCTCGGCGATGCCGCCGAGCCGGTAGGCGTCGACATGCACGAGCAGCGGCCCGTCGGCCAGCGACGGGTGCACCCGGGCGATCACGAACGTCGGCGAGGTGACCTCGCCCCGCACCAGCAGCCCACGGCCGAGCCCCTGCGTGAACGTGGTCTTGCCGGAGCCCAGCTCACCGGTCAGCACCAGCACGTCGCCGGACTGCAGCATGGTCGCGACCGAGGCCCCCAGCGTGTGCATCCGGTCGGCGTCGGGCACGTCGTACGACGCGGGCGCCGGCCGGCGCAGCTCGACGTACGGCGGGCGGGTGGCGCTGGGCACGAACCCCTGCCGCCGCCAGAACGAGACCGTCTCGGGCAGCTCCTCGCGGGCCAGCACGGCGACGCTGGTGACGCCGCGGGGCACCCGGTCGAGGGCGGCCGCGACCAGGGCGCCAGCGACGCCGTGCCCCTGCCCGGCGGGTGCGACGCCGAAGCGGCGCAGCCACAGGGTGTCCCCCTCGGGCGCGAGCAGCAGACCGCCGAGCACCTCGCCGTCACGCTCGGCGAGCAGCCCGCCACCGGCGGCGAGGGTCGCGGCGAAGTCCTGCTCACTCTCGACCAGCGCGTCGGTCGGCGGGTCGACGGGCGGGCGGGCGGCGAAGGCGGCGGTGACGGCGGCGTGCAGCGCCGTGGCGTCGGCCGGTCCGGCCGGCCGGACCGTGAGCGTCATGCGGAGTCGACGCGGTCGGCGGCCGCCGCCAACAGCCGGTCGAGCTCGGCGTTGACCTCGGCATGGCGCTCGATCAGCACCATGTGTCCCGCACCCTCACACTCGAGCAGGGTCGAGCCCTCGATCATCGAGTGCAGCTTGCGGCTGTGGCCGATCGACGTGAGCTTGTCCTCGGTGCCGCAGACGATCGCCGTCGGCACGGCGGCGAGGGTGTGCACGACGGCGAACTTGTCGAGGCCGCCGAGGGTCGGGAAGAACTCGGCCACCACCTCGAAGGGTGTCGCCGAGAGCATCCGGTCGACGAACTCGACGTAGGAGGAGGGCACGTCGTCGCCGAACGCGAAGTCGTCGGTGACCACCATCGCCACGGCCTTGCCGATCCGCCGTAGGCCGTCGATCGAGCGGGGCGCCCGGGCGAGCAGGGCCACGGCGCGCGCGGTGAGCTGGCCGCCGAGCCCCGAGGGGAGCAGCGGCACCAGGATGCGGTGCGGCTCGAGCCCGCCGGCGGTGCTGGAGACCAGGCCGACGCCGACGATGCGGTCGCCGAACAGGTCGGGGAACTCCTCGGCGAGCGCGACGATCGTCATCCCGCCCATCGAGTGGCCGACCACCACGACCGGCCCGTCGGGCACCACCTGGTCGAGGACCTGTTTGAGGTCGCGGCCGAGCTGTTCGATGGTCGCGTGGCCCTGCGGTGACCGGCCCGAGCGGCCGTGGGAGCGCTGGTCGTAGAAGACCGTGCGGACCAGGCCGCGATAGGCCGCGCGTTGGAAGTGCCACGAGTCGAGGTTGAGCGAGTAGCCGTGGGCGAACACGATGGTCAGCTCGGCGCCACCCCCGCGGGCGGCTTCCGGGTCGAGCTCGTCGACCTCGACGTGCAGGGGTACGCCGTCGTCGGCGACCACCGTGATCGGCTTCGAGTGCAGGGAGCCGAGCGGCATCTGGTCGCCGGCACCGGCGCGCGCCACGATCTCGCGGCGCCTCTGGACGACGCGGAGGGCGCTGCCGGCGGCGGCCAGACCGACGGCACTGGCGGCGACTCCCAGCACCTTGCGGGACCGGCTCAACGGGCGCTCCCGTCGACGTACCGACGCGGCATGCGTCCCCCGATCCTCGTCACGATCTCGTAGTGGATGGTGCCGCAGGCACGGGCCCAGTCGTCGGCCGTGGGCTCGCCGTTGGCGCCGGGCCCGAACAGCAGCACCGTCTCGCCCGCACCCACCGCGTCGTCGACCTCGACGACGAACTGGTCCATGCAGATCCGCCCACGGATCGGCCGCCGCTTGCCGTCGACCCACACCTCGGCCGTGTTGCCGGCGTGCCGCGGGACGCCGTCGCCGTACCCCACCGGGACCAGGCCGACGGTGGTCGGGCCGGGTGCGTGCCAGGTGTGGCCGTAGGAGACGCCGGCGCCGGTGTCGACGTGCTTGGTGAGGACGAGCGGCGCGGTGACGGTCATGGCCGGCACGAGGCCGAGGTCGGGCCGGGTCAGGCCGGGCGCGGGATCGAGGCCGTACGACGCGATGCCGCAGCGCACCAGGTCGAAAGCGGCCGACGGGCGGAGCACGGCAGCGGCCGAGTTGGACAGGTGCCGCACCTCGGGCCGCAGCCCGGCGGCGTCGGCGATCTCCAACGCCGCCCGGAAGGACGCCTCCTGCGTGTCGTTCGCCGGATGGTCGGGCTCGTCGCTGGACGCGAAGTGCGACCAGATGCCGGTGACCGTCCAGACGCCGTCGCCCTCGCCCTCGCGAGCCGCGGCCACCAGGGCCGGCCACTGGTCGCGCGTGGCGCCCCCGCGCGAGAGGCCGGTGTCGACCTTGAGTTGGAGCCGCGCCGGCCGGCCGGCGTCGGCGACGGCGGCCTCGATCTCGGCGAGCTCGTCGACGGTGTAGGCGGTGACGTCGACGTCGTGGGTGATCGCGGCGGTCCAGTCGTCGTCGGGCACGGTCAGCCAGCAGAGCAGTCGGCCCGTGTCGCCGCCGGCGCGCAGCTCGAGTGCCTCAGTGATGGTGGCGACGCCGAGCCAGGGAGCGCCCACCTGCCGCGCGGCGTACGCCGCCTCGGCCATGCCATGGCCGTAGCCGTCGGCCTTCACGACGACCATCACGTCGGCGCCACGGGGCGCGACGAGGTCACGGAGCACACCGACGTTGTGCCGGATCGCCGCCAGGTCGACCACGATCTCGGGTCGGCTCGGCTGCGTGCTCATGGGCCCGATTCTTCCATTCACCGGCACTTCGCCGGTGGATGGCCCGGCACCCCGTCGGGATAGTCCCTGACGATCTGGCTGTGATTCGGCTCCTGAAGCAGCCGTTTTGTCAGGGACTATCCCGTCAGCAGGCGACGCACCACCGCGGGGATGGAGCGGGCGACGTCGGTCGCGGTGATCGGGCCACCGGCCGAGGCCAGGGTGGCCGCGGCACCGTGCAGCCAGGAGCCGACCGACCCGGCGTCGTACGGCGAGAGGCCGGCGGCGAGCAGCGCACCGCACAGCCCGCCGAGCACGTCACCCGCCCCCGCGACCGCGAGCCAGGGCGTGCCGGTGGTGGTGACCCGGACCCGGCCGTTGGGGGCGGCGACGAGCGTGCGCCGGCCCTTGAGCAGCACGGTCGCGGCGTACTCCCGGGCCGCGCGGCGCGCGAAGCTCAGCTGGTCGGCCTCGACCTGGGCACGCTCCACCCCGAGCATCGTGGCGAGCTCGCCGGCGTGCGGCGTGAGCAGGGCCGGACGGTCCAGCGGCGCGTCGAGGTGGGTCAGGGCCTCGGCGTCGACCAGGAGTGGTACGTCGTCCGCCCGTGCGGCGGCCAGGGCCGAGGCCGCGTCGGCATCGCCGCCGGAGCCGACCACCCACGCCTGCACCCGGCCCTCGCCGACGACGATCTCGGGATGCGCCGCGCGCACCTGGGCGGCCGCGGACCCGACGTACCGGACCATGCCGGCCAGCCCGCACCCCGCGCCGTACGTCGAGAGCACGGCCGCGCCCGGGTAGCGCGCCGAGCCGGCCCGGACGCCCGCGACGCCGCGGGAGTACTTCTGGGCGAACGGCTCCGGCTGCGGCAGCAGGGCCGCGACGTCGGCCTCCTGGAGCGAGCTGACGGTGGCGAAGGGGAGGTCGAGGCCGAGGTCGACGAGGTGGACCACGCCGCACGCCTGGGCGGCCGGGTCGACGAGGTGGGCGACCTTGTGGGTGCCGAAGGTGACGGTGAGGTCGGCGGTCACGTGGGCACCGTCGAGGCGTCCGGTGTCGACGTCGACACCAAACAATCCGTCGACCACGACCACCAGAAAACCCACCACCACCCACAACACGGCGAACGCGTTCTCGCGCC
>JBPCQY010000220.1:0-2675 GCA_050997635.1 Nocardioides sp. | reverse complement strand
CACGACGCTGCCCAGCATCATCGCGGCCCACTTGACGCTCTCCGGGACGACGCTCTTGGCGAGGAACGCCACCACCAGCAGGGCGATGGCGACCAGCGGGATGATCATCTGACCGACGATGGAGTGGATGCCGAAGCCGGCCTGGGCGCCGCCCATGCTGCCGCCGGAGCCCAATGAGTCGTGGGTGAGCGTATGCCCGTCGGCGACCCACGCGTGCTGTGCGAAGACGGCGAACGCGATGGAGGCCGCCTGCACCAGCACGAGAGCGGGGATCGCAAGGGCGAGGTACCGGTAGGCGCTTCTCATGGGCCCATCGTCGCAGGTGGCGGTGCGTCGACCGGTACGGCGGTGTCCCGCCGTTAGCCTGAGCAGGTGTTCACGGTCGCCGAGCTACGTCGTTACCCGGTCAAGTCGATGGGCGGTGAGTCGCTGCCGACCGCCGAGATCGACACCCGCGGCCTGGTGGGCGACCGTCGCTACGCGGTGGTCGACGCCGACGGCCGCTTCGCCAGCGGCAAGAGCACGCGGCGCTTCAAGCGCCGCGACGAGATTTTCGCGTACGCCGCGACGACCGACGGCGACCGGGTGCGGGTGACCGGGGGCGACGGGTCGTGGGTCGTGGGCGACCCGGCCCTCGACGCGGCGCTGACCGACGCGATGGGTGCGGCGGTCCACGTGCTGCCCGAGAACGGCGTACCCCACTTCGACGCGGGGGCGGTCTCCCTGATCGGTACGGCGACCCTCGACTGGTGTCGCGAGCACTTCGATGTGGACGCCGAGTCGCGTCGGCTGCGGGCCAACGTCGTCATCGTCACCGACGAGCCGTTCGTCGAGGAGACCTGGATCGGCCGCGGCCTGAAGCTCGGCCCGGTGGGCCTCACCGTCGTCGAGCGGATCGAGCGGTGCCGCACCATCGACCTCGCGCAGGACGGCGTCGCGACCACCACGAGGTGGCTCACAGCCCTGGCCGGCCCGCGCGACCTCAAGCTCGGCATCTATGCCGACGTCGCGCAGACGGGCACGATCTCCGCGGGCGACACCGTCAGCTGACGGGGTCCGGACCCTGGTCGCCCAGGGCCCGGACCCGCGGTCGTCGGACGGCGTCCGCGCTACGGAGTCGGGGTCCCGAAGACCTCCAGCTCGCTCATCGACACGTAGCTGCAGCCGCCGTACCCGCCACCGGGACAGTTGGTTGCGGGGTCGGGCGTCTGGTTGCTGGTGATCGTGAACCGCACGTAGCGCACGTGGCTCGTCGCGCCGGTGGGGGTCACCGAGTTGAGCCGGCCCTGGTCAGCGACCGTGAACGTGCCGCTCGCTGCCGGGGTGAAGGTGACGTTGTCGGGCGAGGTCTCGATCGTGTAGCCCGCCGTCGACGCGCTGCCACCTACCCCGCAAGCCGAGGTCGGGTCGACCCCGAGGCTGTTCACCTCGATCTGCCGGCCGAGGTCCACTGTGAAGTGCTTGGGCACCACCGTCTTGGTCTCGGCGTCGGTGACGCCGGCGTTGGTCACCCAGCCGGTGGCCTGGCTCAGGTCGATCGCCAGGTCGGGTCCACAGCCGTACGCCGTGTAGTCGGTGCCGGTGGCCTCCGTGACCGAGGCGCCACCGCTGGAGGCGGCGTAGTCGCGCACGAGCCGGAAGCCGACCGTCGTGTCGCCACCGGTCACCGTCACCGCGCGGGTGACCGGCTGGAAGCCGCCGCCGCTCACGGTGAGCTTGCGGTAACGGCCTGCCGGCACCGGGCCGAGCCGATAGTGGCCGTGCGCGTCGGTGATCGCGGTCGGGTTCGCCTCACCACGGCCCTGGAACGCCAGGGTCACGGGCACGCCGGACAGCGGGTCGTGGGTCTGGCTGTCGGTCACCGTGCCGGTGACGTAGCCCCGCGTCCGGGACGTCGGAGGCACCGCGAAGCTGGCCCCCGGCTGGGAGTCCTCGCCACCGAGCGAACCGGCGTAGAAGCCCATGCCCCGCTTGGCGAAGGTCTTCCAGATCTTCGCGTGGTGATCGCCGCCGTACACATTGGTGTCGGCCACGAGGATCGCATTGCGCATGTCGAGGAACGACGGGTCGTACGGCGCGAGCTCCATCGCCCGGGTCACCAGCGACTCGGTCGCCTTGGAGCCGAGCGCGTGCCTCAGCTGCCACAGGGTCTGGGCCCAGATCTCGCCATCGCCGTGCACCTCCGGGGCGCCCACGACCTTGCCGTAGTCGGCGTACGTGTAGCCGGCGCGGTGCCCGGTGGATCCACCGGTGCAGCGCCGCGAGGGCTGCTTGACGGCACAGTCGATGGGCTCGGTGCGGTCGTAGTAGACCCCCTCGCCGTCGTACTGGAAGAGCACGACGTCGGCGACACCCGGCTTGTCCTTCTGGAACCCGTGCGCGACCAGGTAGTCCATGGCATACCAGTCACTCCAGGCCTCGCCCATCGAGCCGGCCTGGACGCCGCCGAGGGTCGAGCCGCCCTGCACGTCGACGACGAGCCGGTTGGACAGTCCGTGCGTGTACTCGTGGTAGACCGTATCGGCCTCGTCGCCCACGTTGGTCGGGGCGAAGGGGTCCTCGTCGGGGTACGACGTACCCGGCTGGTGCTGGAGGTACATCTGCATCGTCGGCCGCATGCCGTCGGGCGGCGTGCCCATGTTGGCGTTGTCGATGTGGTTGCCGTCCGGCAGGCC
>JBPCQY010000206.1:0-18622 GCA_050997635.1 Nocardioides sp. | reverse complement strand
GTGGTCGACCGTGCACCACGGGGGGCACGGGACGGCCGTGATAGGCAACGCGCCGTCGGCGCTCACCGGTGGGCCTCCAGCCACTCGGCCGCAGCCAGGGCGTCCTGGGCCAGGGTGCGGAGCTGGGCGGGCGTCAGGGGGTCGCCGTCGGACTGGATCTGGACGTCGTACTCCAGCACGCCGGGCGCGTCGACGTACTCATCGGCGCCGGCGTGCAGGAAGTCCCCGAACGAATCGCGGGCTTGTCCTCGGAGCTCGCGGCCGGTACTGACCAAGCTGTCGACGGGATGCCCCGCCTCGAGGGTGCACCAGTCCGGGCAGGGGGTGGCGATGTAGAGCGGTGTTGTCGTGATGGTCATGGTGGTTCCCTTCGATTGAGTGAACCTCGCGCCTGCCGAATCTGGCACATACATGGCACGAGGCCGGTTCCCTTTCTGGAAACCGGCCTCTGACCTGCGGTGATGCTGGTGGGCGATACTGGGTTTGAACCAGTGACCTCTTCCGTGTCAGGGAAGCGCGCTACCACTGCGCCAATCGCCCGTGCTGGGTGGAACTTCGAGGTGGGTACGGGATTTGAACCCGTGTACACGGATTTGCAGTCCGTTGCCTCGCCTCTCGGCCAACCCACCGCTGGATGGGTCTGCCGAGACCCGCTCCGAGCGGACGACGAGGCTCGAACTCGCGACCTCAACCTTGGCAAGGTTGTGCTCTACCAACTGAGCTACGTCCGCTTGTGGCCGCCTTCCGGCGACGCGAACAGAACCATAGCCGATGCCCCGGACCCGGCCAATTCGAGGTACGACGACCGCGCGGCGAGGCAGTAACGTCACCCTATGCAGACTTGGATCAACGGCCACCTGCTCGACGATCCGACCGCCCCGGTGGTCGATGCGACCGACCACGGGCTCACCGTCGGGGACGGCGTCTTCGAGGCGATCAAGGTCGTGGACGGCAAGCCGTTCGCGCTCACCCGGCACCTCGACCGGTTGGCCAGATCGGCCAAGGGACTGGGCCTTCCGGCGCCCGACGACGCCCGGCTGCGCGCGGGCGTGCACGCCGTACTCGGCGCCGAGCACCACGACCTCGGCCGGATCCGGATCACCTACACCGGTGGCCCGTCGCCGCTCGGCTCCAACCGCGGCGACGCCGAGCCGACGATGGTGGTCGTGGCAGACGCGATGGGAGAGTGGCCCGAGACGACGACGGTGGCGACGGTCCCGTGGCCACGCAACGAGCGGGGAGCGCTTGCCGGCCTCAAGACCACGTCGTACGCCGAGAACGTCGTGGCCCTCGCCCGCGCCGCCGACCAGGGCGCGACGGAGGCGATCTTCGCCAATCTCGCCGGCAACCTCTGCGAGGGCACCGGCAGCAACGTGATGTACGTCGTCGACGGCGAGCTGCGCACTCCCAGCCTGGGCGGCGGCTGTCTCGCCGGGGTCACCCGCGCGCTCGTCCTCGAGTGGTACGGCGGCGTCGAGGTCGACGAGCCGATCGAGGCCATCGAGCGGGCCAGCGAGGCGTTCCTGGTCTCGACCACGCGCGACGTCCAGGGCATCTCGGCCTGGGACGGCCGCGCGCTGCCGGCGCCCGGCCCCGTCACGGCCGAGGTGCGCTCACTGTGGCAGTCCCGCGAGCCGGAGTTCCTCGGCGAAGACTCCTAGCCCTCCAGCAGCCGCTCGATCATCGCGTCGACGTCGAGGTGCTCGTGCTCGCTGCCCGCGGGCACGACGAGGAACGTGATCGACAGGAAGCGGTAGACCTGCTCGGTCGGCGCCTCGGTCACCGGCTGTCCCTCGGGGGTGAGGAGCTCGATCCTCACGACGGCCCGACCGTCGTCGTCCAGCCCGGGGCAGGGGCGTACGTCGCCGACGCCGACCGGTTCGGTGAGGCTCCGCAGCCCTGGGAACCCATACCCATGAGACGGTCGAGACTGCCGGTCATGACGCGGACTGACCCTGAAATGTGAGTCGCGCCGACCCGTGCGCTAGAGTCTCGCCCCGTTGCAGCTGGGGCGATTGGCGCAGTGGTAGCGCGCTTCGTTCACACCGAAGAGGTCACTGGTTCGAACCCAGTATCGCCCACCAGCATTGATGCAGGTCAGAGGCCTTTATGGTCAAAAGTTCTTGTCCTGCGTGCAACTTACGTGCAACAAGTTCAGGGACACCGGGTGGCTGCTGCCCCAACCTGCCGACAGCGAAGACCCGCCTCTGTTTACGCGCGAGTCGTGCCCGGTGATCGGTCGGCCGCGCTCGGATGAGGCACCCCTGTGCGGATCTTCACCCGGGCGGGTCTTGCGGACACGCGCGCACGCCACAGACGCTGACCTGGGACGTTCCCCATCGGGGCGAGCAGCGCCGGCGTGGGGCTCGGTCGGGTACTGGACGAAGATGTGGCGCGGCGAGAGACCTTGCCACCCGCAGCTCACCCCGGGCTCCGCTCCTACTGGTTTACTGCTCTGCTGTTGTACTGCTTTACCGTTCAGCGGTGTACCCTGTGGTCATGACCTCACCGATCGAGCACCGTTACCTCGGCGTCCAGGGCCGCGGCACGATCGCGCTGCCCGCCGACCTTCGTCGCCGGCTGCACCTGGACCAGCCGGGTGCGCAGCTGGAGATGACCGAGCGCGCCGACGGCGTCATCGAGTTGCGGGCCGCCTTGCCCGTGCCGGCCGATCAGCGCTGGTTCTGGGCCGAGCGGTGGCAGGAGCGTGAGCGCGAGGTCGACGAGCACGTCGCTGCCGGCCACGTGGCGGTTCACGAGTCGGCCGAGGACTTCCTCGGCCACCTCGACGAGCTCGACGCCGAGTGAAGTTCGAGACCACCCCGGCGTTCGACGGCGACTACCGGCGGCTCAAGCGCGAGCACGCTGTCGCGTTCAAGACCGTCGTCCGAGAGAAGTTCGCGCTGGCGTGCGATGCCCACGCCAAGGACCCGACCACGCCGTGGCCCGCCTCGTTGCGCGTCAAGTCCGTGCGGGCGGCTCCGGGCGTTCTGGAAATGACCTGGTCGTTTGCCAGCCCGGACGGACGTGCGACCTTCGAGCTGGTCACCGTCGATGGTGACTTGCGCTGCCGGTGGCGACGGGTCGGCGATCACGATGTCTTCAAGAACCCGTAGGCCCCGACCGGTTGCCGATCCTCACGTAAGACACCTGGCACCCCTTGACGCCGGGCTGCGCCAGGTGGCCTGGTCACCGTGGGGGTGACGTCGACGGCGGCGGTGCCGGTGGGGTCTGCTCTTCGGTGCGGTCGGGGCTTCTTTCAAGGGATGGTCATTCCCGTCCATTCCTCCAGGAGCTTGCGGGCTTCGGTCCTGGTGACGCGCAAGTGGTCTGGGAAGTCGTCGTCCGTGGGCGTCGTGTCCTCGGACGCGGGTGGTTGCGTCGACATTTTCACCACCGGGCGTTCGGGATCGGGCGCATGGCGGCTTCGAGGTCGGCGGTCTTGATGCGGATGCCACGTTTGCCGCACTGGTAGGCGGGAAGCTCACCGGCAGCGATCATGCGCCGGATCTTCTTGGTCGAGACCGCTACCCAGGCGGCGGCGTCGTTGATGCTGAGCCACCTTGGGGACTCCGGCACCTCTGAGGATCGGGCGTGGGTCATGGGATGCGACATGTCACTGACCGATTCCGAGCCAGCGCCGTACCTCGCCGACGGTGGTGTAGAGCCGGCCGGTGCCGTTGAACCGCCACCATTGCGGGCCAACTCGACGTCGTTTCCAATCGCGGACGGTGCGCTGCGGGGTTCGGATGAAGGAGCAGAACTCCTCGAACAGCAAGATGGAGTTGTCGTCCCAGTCGGACGGGATCGTGATCGGTGACATGGGGTGCTGCCTTTCGGTGAGCTGGGGGTCCCTATCGGGGAAAGGCAACGTCTGCTCGGTCGGATCGGCCACCCGTTGTCTCCCCATGCCCCCAGAAGGCCTCGCCAGGGGTCTTGGTGCTCACCAGCGACCAGATCTGGGGCCTAGCGCCCGATTCCGGGCCTTGGTGCCGGTGTACTTGTCGGGTACGGCTCGGGGGGTCGGCGGGGTCCGGTGCCCGGCACGGCGGCGCGGAGCGCGGCGGCCTGGAGTTGTGGCCCGTATCGCTCGATGTCCTGGGCAGCGACCTTGGCGGCGTGGACGGGCCCGAGATCGGCTCGGTCCCGGTTGAAAACGTCGACCCACTGGCACCGCGCGTCCTCGACCGAGTCGGCCACGAGGTGGGCGGTGTTGCGCTTCCGGCCTCGGGCCATTCCGACGTACGCCGCGGAGGCGCCGGTGGCATCGCCGACGAGGAAGTGGGCTTGATCGACGGTCTCACCCTGGGCGCCGTAGGCGGTGGTGGCGTAGGCGAGCTCGACGTACTTGCGCACGTAGTCGGCTGGCAGTGAGCGCTCACCATTGCGCTCACCAGCGGGGCCCACAATGCGCAGGCTGCTGTTACCGCCGAGGCCCGTGACGGTCCAGGTGTCCCGGTTGGCGACCCGGAGGTCGTGGTCATTGCGGCGGGTGGCGACGCGGTCACCGACCCCGAGTGGCTCACCAGAGCGGGTGATCAGCGGGTGCTCACCATCGACCTCACCAGTGGTGAGGCGATGGTCGCGGATCGCGGCGTTGAGGGCGTTGACCTGTTCCCTGGTGTCGGCGATCACGAGCGTGTCGGCCCTGATGTAGAGGGTGGCCAGAGCCGCGGTCCGCTCGACTTCGCTGGCGTGGACGACGATCTGCCCGCGCGCCAAGAGCGCGTCAAACACCTCACCACTGCGTTCACCAGCGCGCATGAGCAGACTCAGATCGGAGTACGCGGGGTCTGTGATTCGCAATGGGCTATACGCCCCAGCCGAGTCTGGCGACATCGGCCTCCGCAAACTCACCACCCACGAGGAAACCTACGACATCAACGCCCAAAACGTCTACTCCTCGCCCAACATGCGGGTGGTGGGTCAGTTCGATCCGCGGAAGATCGAGGGCTTCTCTGCGTTGTCGCAGGTGCCGTTGACGACGTACTACCCGCCGTCGGCGGCGCCGGGTGATGCGCCGGACCAGCCGGTTGTTGCATGGGAAGTCGTTGTTGCCGTCGAACAATCTGGCCGGGTATTTGCAGCAACCGCCGGTGTTGTTGACGACGTTGAAGTCGTTGAAGTCGTTCTATGACCCCACCGCCTTCAACACCCTGGTGAACGGGGAGGCCGCCACCTCCACCACGGGCGATGCGCCGATCAGTGTGATCCGGGTCCGAGTGGCTGGGGTCACGGGTATCGATGACGTGTCGCGGGCGCGGGTGCGGTTAGTGGCCGAGCAGATCGCCCGGACCACAGGTTTGGACGTAGACATCACCATCGGTACCTCGCCGACGCCGGAGCTGATCGACCTGCCGGCCGGCAACGCCGGTCGCCCCGCGTTGACGTTGAAGGAGGGGTGGGTCAAGAAGGGGGTCGCGGTGCAGCTGTTGAGTGCGATCGACAAGAAGAGCCTGGCCCTGTTCGCCCTGGTGTTGTTGGTGTGTGGGTTGTTCCTCCTCAACGCGGTTACGGCCGGCGGTGCGGTCCCGTACAGCCGAGCTGGGGATCTTGTCGTGCCTGGGCTGGTCGCGGCGCAAGATCTTCTGGCTCCTGGAGACCGAACTCCTTCTAACGGGGCTGATAGCCGGGCTCGCCGGGACCGCGATCGCGGCCACCCTGGTGGCCGTGGTGGGCTTGCATGTCGCTTGGTGGCAGCTCGCCCTGATCACCCCGGTCGCGGTCCTGTTGGCCGGGGTCGCGGGGCTCCCGCCGGTGCGGAAGGCCGCCCGGGCGATCCCCATGCAGGCGATTGCCCCGGCGGTCCGAAGCCCGCGGCGTGCCCGGGCGGTCACCTCGATCACTCGGCTGGGTCTAGTCGGTGTCGCCCGGACCCCCGGCCGGTCCGCGTTGGCGGCGGCGAGCCTGTTCATCGGGGTCGCCGCCTTGGCGGGGTTGTTGGCGATCCAGCAGCAGTTCGCCCACAACGCCGTCGGCACCCTGCTCGGCAACGTGGTCGCCATCCAGGTGCGTGGGGTCGACCTGTTCGCGGTCATCCTCATCCTCGCGTTGGGAGCGTTCACCATCGCCGACGTCGCCTACCTCAACATCTCCGAACGCCACTCCGAGATCGGCACCCTGCGCGCGACCGGCTGGACCGAACACCACGTCCAACGACTCTTCGCCACCGAAGCCCTCACCATCGCGGTCATCGGTGCCCTGGCCGGCGCCGTCCTCGGGGTCACCGCCACCGGATTCCTGCTCCACCCCCATTTAGCTATCCTGATCCGCTCCGCCGGCCTCGCTGCTGGCGGTGGGATCATCGCCGCCGTCATCGCCCTGACCGTCCCGCTGGCCCGGCTCGGCAAGCTCGCCCCCGCCGGCATGCTCAACGATTAACGTGCAGCCACTCATGGGGTTGGCCCTGCCTCACGTGCAAGGGCTGAGAGGGCCTCTGCGATCACTTTGTCCCGGTCCTTCGCGGCATGCTGGTAGCGCAGTGCCGCGCCGACGGTGGAGTGTCCGAGGCGTGCCATCAGCTCGACCAGGGTCGCGCCGGTCGAGGCGGCGAGCACAGCACCTGTGTGGCGGAGATCGTGGAAACGCAGATCGGGCCTGCCTGCGGCCTCCCGCGCCTTGTAGAACACCCGATACAGGGTGGCCGGGGCAAGGTGCTTGCTGGGGTCCCCAGCGGCCGGAAACAGTAGTCCGTCGCGGCCTCCGGTGATGTTGGCGGCCAGGTGCTTCTTCACCATCGGCAGCAGATGTGGCGGGATGGACACGTCTCGGGTCCCCGCGTCAGACTTTGGCGTGCCGACCACGAACTGACCCTCGACGCGGACCACGGCACGGCGGACCTTCACCACGTCGTTGGTGAGGTCGACGTCCATGCGTCGTAGCTCGGTGAGCTCCCCGAACCGGAGACCGCACCACGCCGCGAGGAGCACCATGAGCCGGTAGCGCTCGGGCATGGCCTCGGTGAGCACGACGAGCTCCGACAGCGAGGCGGGCTCGATCTGCTTGACGCGCTTGGCGTTCCCGGCTCCCCGGATGTGGCACGGGTTGTACTCGATCAGCCGGCGTTGCACGGCGTCGGCCAAGATCGCGCGGAGCAGTCCATAGGCGTGGGCTCTGGCCGTCGGGGTGGACTCGCCCATCCGGTAGTGCCAGTCGTCGACCAGGTCGGCGGTGATGTGCTTCAGCGCGACGTCCCCGAACGTTGGCAAGACGCGGGCGTCGAGAATGCCTCGGTAGTGGTAACGGGTGCGTGGCTTCAGCTTCCGGTTGGTGAGCCAGCGCTCGGCGTGCTCTCCGAACGTGACCGGTCGCTTGCTGATCGGTGGGGTCCAGTCCTCGTTACGGATGTCGGCCCGGCAGGAGGCGAGCCAGGCTTCCGCATCCTCGCGGGCCTGGAAGGTGCCGGGGGCCCTGTGACGCACCGTGTCGGGGCCGAGGTAGGAGGCTTGGTATCGCCTGCTGGGGAGTCTCCGAATGGCACCGAATCCGCGTCTGCTCGACATGTCCCGACCTCTCCGCGTGCAACAACAGTGTCAGAACGTGATCACCCGTGTCCATGTGTCCGAGCGATCGAAAGCTGCGTTTCGCCAGGTCAGGGCACCTTTGACCGCTCATGTCCACTACGAGGAAAGGGTGCCGAATAAGATTCGAACCCAGTTTCGCCCACCCAGGAGGTCTCAGCGCGTCGCGCCCACGTCGTACGACGTCGAGGCGCCGAGTCCCGGGTTGCTGAACGTGGCAGCGTCCGACCCGGTGGCGTGCCACCCCGTCGGCAGCTCGCTCCAGCGGTAGCCGCTGGGCAGCGTCACCCGGACACTGGTCGGCTGCGGCACCACGATGCCCTGCGGGTCGAGCGCGAGGTGGTAGTCGAGGTGCTGCCCGTCCAGCGTGGCGGCGTCGGAGACCTTGTAGTGCAGCTCGACGACCTTCGTGCCCTGCGGGGGCACGAGCATGACGTGCTCGAGGTAGGACCGGGGGTAGACGCCGCGGGCGTCGTACGGGTGCTGGTCCAGGCTGACCGCCTCGCCGTCATCGGTGGCCGACACCAGGGTCGACTTGCTCGGCAGAAAGACGCTCAGCGCGGTCCCGAGCCAGCGGGTGAAGTAGCCGCTCCTGGGGTCCGGCAGCGGACCTTCGTACGGCGGCGACACGTTGTTGATGGTCACCTTCAGGCGGACGTCGGCGCTGCCGTCGGCGGCCAGCTTCACGTCGGACTCGACGCTGCGGTGCTGCCAGTAGTCGGCCTTGCTGCCGTTGACGTTCTGGGTGAAGACGCCGAGGTAGTCGTGGGGGGTGTCGGAAAGGTTGCCGGCCAGTCCCGCCGTCGCAAAGGCCGACTCGGTCGCCGGATCGTGGAAGTAGGTCACGAAGTGGCGGGCGGTGCCGGACCTGCCGAGCGACTGTCCCTTCTGCAGGAACTTCCCGCCGGTCAGGAGACGGCTGCGGAAGGCCGGCACGATCGCCTGGTTGAGGGTATGGCGCTGGGTCGCGTCCTGGTAGGTGTCGTAGCTGCCCGCGAGGGTGCGGACCAGGTTGCCGGCGTTCAGCTCGCCGTACCCGGCGACGTTGACGGGGCCGGTGATCCGGAACAGGTCGGCCAGCGCCGGCAGGTCCAGGGCGATCACGCCGTCGAGCCGCTGGTGGGTCTGCGCCTTCCAGGCGCGCAGCAGCTCCTCACCCGAGACCGACCAGTACGGCGAGAAGGTCGCCGCGGTCAGGCGCAGGGCTCCCGGCCGGTGGAAGCTGTTGCCGGCGACCCGAGGCCAGCGGAGGAACGGCTGGCTCTGGTCGATCTCGGCCACGGTGTAGCTCTGCCCGAACGAGAGGGTGCCCGCGTCCGTGCTCAGGGTCGAGAGCGACAGGGTCGCTCCGCCGGAGTACCGCAGCTCGGCGGGGTTCAGGATGGCCAGCAGGTACTTCTTGTTGCCGGAGGCACCGAAAAGGTTCGGGAGCTGTCCCAGCATGGCGGAGTAGCGCTGGAAGGACTCCTGGAGCGGGCCGATCTGGTCCTCGGCCCGGGTCCGCGCCGAGACGATGCTGCGACCGACGACCGGCGCGTCGCCCTGCACGTGGCCCAGGTCCGAGCTGGCGGCGTCCAGGTGGGGGCCGATCCGCTGGGCCGCGTCGGTGATCTTCTTCAGCGTCGAGAGGTTGATGGTCTCGCCCGAGACCAGCTTGCTCCTGGGTCCCATGGTCTTGGGGTAGATGTCCACGCCGATCTCGGCCACCGACACCGACTGGGACAGCGCGTCCACGAGGTAACGCATGTCACTGACCGCGCCCGAGGCCACCGGCACAACGTTCCAGACATCCGAGCCGATGCCGTTGGCGTGGCCGTCGGCCTTGGCGGCGTTTGCCCGCGCGCTGTCCGTGGCCTCGCGGGCCGCCTTGAAGTCCTGGGCGCTGATCGCCGACTTGGCCCGCACGAGGTCGTTCTGGGCGGCGAGGGCCTCACTGCGGGCGCGCACGAGCGAGACCGCGCTGACGGCGAGGGCGACCAGGACGACGACGACGGCCAGTCCCAGGAACAACAGGACGCGGCGGCGGCGGGGGCGGCGACGACCTCGGTCGGCCGCGGACGAGCTCGAGGTGGTGGCCTCCGAGGACGTCGCGGACTCGGGGCTCGAAGAGGCAGGCACCCAGAGAGTAAACATGGTGGGCGTTATTCGACGCGAACCGGCGGCGTGACCACCGCTACGATCTCGGGGTCCAGCCGCCTACCAACCCAGGAGTTTTTCGTGCCCGACATCACGGTCGTCCTCGTCCACGCCGACGCGCGTGAGGAGCGGACGGTCACGACGGGCACCAAGGCCTGGGAGCTGTTCTCCGACGACACCGCGGTCATCGCGGCGCGGGTCGGCGGCGACCTCAGGGACCTCGCCGTCCAGCTCGCCGACGGCGACGAGGTCGCGCCGGTGGCTATCGACAGCGCCGACGGACACGAGATCCTGCGCCACTCGACCGCCCACGTGATGGCCCAGGCCGTCCAGCAGATCTGGCCCGAGGCCCGGCTGGGGATCGGCCCGCCGGTGGAGAACGGCTTCTACTACGACTTCGACGTGGCGACCCCGTTCGTGCCGGAGGACCTCGCCAAGATCGAGACCGCGATGCGCAAGATCATCAAGGAGGGCCAGCGGTTCTCCCGCCGAGCGGTCTCCGACGCCGATGCGTTGGTCGAGCTCCAGGACGAGCCCTACAAGGTGGAGCTGATCGGGCTCAAGGGCGGTCACGCCGACGTCGCCGAAGCCGCCGAGGGCGCCTCCGTCGAGGTGGGCGCTGGCGAGCTGACCATCTACGACAACGTACGCCGCGACGGCGAGGTGGCGTGGGGCGACCTGTGCCGAGGACCGCACCTGCCCACCACCAAGCGGATCCCGGCGTTCAAGCTGATGCGCACCGCAGCGGCGTACTGGCGCGGTGACGAGAGGAACAAGATGCTGCAGCGCATCTACGGCACCGCCTGGGAGAGCAAGGAGGCGCTGCAGGAGCACCTCGACCGGCTCGAGGAGGCCGAGAAGCGCGACCATCGCAAGCTCGGTCGCGAGCTCGACCTCTACTCGTTCCCCGAGGAGCTCGGCCCCGGCCTGGTCGTCTTCCATCCCAAGGGTGGCGTGATCCGGCGGGTGATGGAGGACTACGTCCGCCAGCGCCACATCGAGGAGGGCTTCTCCTACGTCAGCTCGCCGCACATCAGCAAGGAGGGGTTGTTCCACACCTCCGGGCACCTGCCGTACTTCGCGGACACCATGTACCCCCCGATCGAGCTCGAGGGCGCGAAGTATCAGCTCAAGGCCATGAGCTGCCCTATGCACAACCTGATCTACCAGTCCCGCGGGCGTTCCTACCGCGAGCTGCCGCTGCGGCTCTTCGAGTTCGGTGGTGTCTACCGCTACGAGAAGTCCGGTGTCGTGGGCGGCCTGACCCGGGTGCGCGGGATGACCCAGGACGACTCGCACTCCTACGTCACCCCCGAGCAGGCGGCCGACGAGGTCAAGCACCTGCTGAACTTCTGTCTCGGGCTCTTCCGCGACTTCGGGCTCGACGACTTCTACCTCGAGCTGTCGACGCGCGATGACAAGAACAAGGACAAGTTCCAGGGCTCCGACGAGGACTGGGCGACCGCGACCGCGATCCTCCAGCAGGTCGGCGACGAGTCCGGGCTCGACCTCACTCCCGACCCCGGTGGCGCGGCGTTCTACGGCCCCAAGATCTCCATCCAGGCCAAGGACGCGATCGGCCGCACCTGGCAGTTGTCGACGGTGCAGTACGACTTCGGGCAGCCGGCCGGCTTCGGGCTGGAGTACACCGCCCCCGACGGCTCCCACCAACAGCCGGTGATGATCCACTCCGCGAAGTTCGGGTCCATCGAGCGGTTCATCGGCGTACTCGTGGAGCACTACTCCGGCGCGTTCCCCCCGTGGCTCTCGCCGGTGCAGGTGCAGGGCATCCCGATCGCCGAGCGCCACGCCGACTATCTGTACGACGTGGCGCGGCAGCTGAAGGCGCGCGGCCTACGGGTGGAGGTCGACGACTCCGACGACCGGATGCAGAAGAAGATTCGCAACGCGCAGCTGCAGAAGGTGCCGTTCATGGTGATCGCGGGCGACCGCGACGTCGAGTCTCGTGCAGTCTCCTTCAGATACCGCGACGGCCGCCAGGACAACGGCGTCCCCGTCGAGGAGGCGATCGAGCGGGTGGCCGCGGCCGTGGACTCACGCGAGCAGGTCTGACGGGCCCGAATCTCCCGAAGAGGTCGTGCGCGGCGCCCGTCGTGTGATGAAGTGCGTGCCATGACGACACGCGCCCTGCACCGCCGTGCCCTTCTCGGGCTCCTCGCCACGCTGCTCCTCGCCCCGCTCCTGCTCGCGTGGGGGCCTGGGTCGGAGGCCGCACCCAGCCCTCGGGCTTCCGTGGTGACCCTGGCCAAGGACTGCTCCACCCACGACGACCACCATTACTGCGTGCGGGTGCTGCGCTCCGGCGACCGTCGCTGGGCGAAGGCCACCGTGCGTGCGGATGGCCCCGACGCCCCGTTCGTCGACGTGCAGTGGGTCAAGCTGCGTCGTTACAGCTGCACGCGCCACCACTGGTACCGCGTCGAGTACGCCGAGGGACCGCACACGTACCAGTCCCCCGAGGCGACCTTGCGGACGCGGTCCTACCTCGACACCGTCGGCAAGGCGCGCTATCGCGCCGCGGCCGAGTTCGTGGCGAGGTACACGAACGACGGGGCGGCGTACTTGCAGCGCACCCGGGCCGTCGGGCACTGCTGACCGCGCTCAGGCCAGGCGCTTGGTGAACTTCCGGCACGGCGAGAGGAAGTGCTCGCCCAAGGCGGTCACCGGGTAGTCGATGTCGCCCTGGTCCGACCAGCCCTGACGGGCGTAGAACGCCTGCGCGCGGTCGTTGCCCCGGACCACCACGAGGAACGCCTCGTCGTGCCCGGCGGCGGCGATCTGGCGCTCGGCCTCGGTCAGCAGGAGGGTGGCGACCGTCGTACCCCGGAACCGTCGGTCGACGTAGACCTGCTCGGCCTCGTCGTCGCAGACCATGATGAACCCGGCGACCGTGCCGTCGACCTCGGCCACGGTCGTCTCGTCCGTCTCGGCGATGCGCTGGGCGACCCGGTCGTGGAACGCCTCCGGCGTCCGGCGTTCGGTCAGCCCGTCGGGCACCCGGCCCGGATGCACGTCGTGCCAGCCCTCGTGGAAGATCGCGGTGACGGCGTCGACGTCACCGGGGGTTGCGGGGCGCAGGGTGGGGGAGGACACGGGCCGAGCCTAGGGCTGCCTAGGATCAGCCCATGGTCGAGCAGCCCGAGCGGCAGGACGGGATCGGTGCCCCCGACGGGCTCGAGCGGCTCTGGACGCCGTACCGGATGGTCTACATCCGCGGTGAGTCCAAGCCGTCCGACTCGTCTGCAGACGCCTGCCCGTTCTGTCGGATCCCGACGCTCGATGACGACTCCGGCCTCGTCGTGCGTCGTGGTGAGCTCGCCTACGTCGTGCTCAACCTCTACCCCTATGCGGCCGGTCACCTGATGGTCTGCCCCTACCGGCACGTCGCCGACTACACCGATACCACCGACGAGGAGGCCGGCGAGATGGCCGACCTCACGAAGGCGGGGTTGCGCGCGCTGGGCGAGGTCTCGCACGCCGAGGGCTTCAACATCGGCATGAACCAGGGCTCGGCCGGCGGCGCCGGCATCCGCGCCCACCTGCACCAGCACGTCGTACCCCGCTGGGTAGGCGACCAGAACTTCATGCCGATCATCGGCGGCACCAAGACCCTGCCCCAACTGCTCCAGGACACCCGGCAGCTGCTCGCCGACGCCTGGAGCTGAGGTCGATCAGCCCACCGGGTAGGGGTGCTCCTCGCTGCGGTGCTGGAAGGCGAGGATGGCCGGGTTGCGGATCCGACCGCTGCGGATCTCGACGGCGCGGCTGAGGGTCTCGTCGGCCTCCCAGGCGTCGGGGCCCTCGAGCACCGGGCGCAGGAACGGCATGATCGCCTCGCTGATGTCCCACGTCGCGGAGTTCCAGAGGTACGACGGCGTGTGGTCGACGCCGTAGTAGTGCACCTGGTCGCCGACGTCGAACATCGGCTCGTCGAAGGTGGTGGGCCGCGCCCACTCGAAGCCCATGCCCTCGTCGCAGGAGACATCCACGATCAGCGTTCCCGGCCGGAAGGCGTCGAGCTCGTCCGTGTGCACGTAGACCAGCGGGGCGGCGGGATCCTGGAGGGTGCAGTTCACCACCACGTCCCGTGACGCGAGGAACGGAGCCAGCGGGACGCGGCCCTGGTTGGTGATCGCATAGCTCGGGCCGCCCTCCGGGTCGTGGTCGAACTGCACGATCCGGACCGAGTGGATGGGCGAGGCCACGGCGGCGACCCCACGGGTCGTCAACACCGACACCTCATGGATGCCCTGCGCGCTCAGGGCGGTCACGGCTCCGCGCGCGGTGGCTCCGAAGCCGATCACGACCGCGGTCAGCCGCCGACCGTAGTCACCGGTCGAACCGGTCAGCTGCAGGGCGTGGAACACCGAGCAGTACCCGGCGAGCTCGTTGTTCTTGTGGAACACGTGCAGGCCGACCGCCTGGTCACGCGTCCAGTGGTTCATCGCCTCGAAGGCGATCAGGGTCAGGTCCCGGTCGATCGCCACCTGGGTGAGCTTCTGGTCTTGGACGCAGTGCGGCCAGCCCCACAGCGTCTGCCCCTGGCTCATCGCTGCTACGTCCTCCAGCTGCGGCTTGAGCAGCAGGACCACGTCGGACTGCTCGAGGATCTCCTGGCGGGAGGCCACGCCCCCGACGTACGGCGCGAGGTCGGCGTCGGAGCGGCCGAACTTCCCGCCGTACCCGTGCTCCAGCGTGATCTGCGCGGCCACGTCCGGGTCGAGGCGCGAGAAGTGGTCGGGATGCAACGGCACCCGGTGCTCGTTCTCCTTGGCCGACCGGCCGATCACCCCCAGTCGAAGCAGGCTCACCGCTTCTTCGTCGGGTGGATCTGCTCCGACAACGTCTCCGGATGCGCTTTGTCGCGCTTCTCGGCGCGCTTCTCCTTGATCGACTTGCCGGACTTCTTGGACATGCCTTGCCGTGGTGACTTGTCGCTCATGGCGAACCCCTAGCCGGGAGACTGAATGGCTCCACGGCGCCACGGTACGCCCGTGGCGCAGGCGCCGGGTGGCCGCGGCTACCCTGCTGCCACGATGCTCGAACGTTTCCGCGCCTTCTGGACCAACTTCTTCAAGCCGATCGCCGACTTCCTGGTACGACGCGGGGTGAGCCCCGACGCCGTGACCCTGGTCGGCACCCTCGGTGTGGTCGCCGGTGCTCTGATCTTCATCCCCCAGGGGCTGCTGCTCGTCGGGGTGCTGGTGATCACGGCCTTCGTGTTCAGCGACCTGATCGACGGCTACATGGCTCGCTCGACCGGGCGGGTCAGCGTGTTCGGCGCGTTCCTCGACTCCACGCTGGACCGGATCGGCGACGCCGCGATCTTCGGCGGCCTGGCGATGTACTACGTCGGCCCCGGCGACAACCGCTGGTGGGCGGCGCTCGCGATCTACTGCCTCTCGATGGGCTCGGTGACCTCCTATGCGCGGGCCAAGGCCGAGTCGCTCGGGATGCAGGCCAAGGTCGGCATCGCCGAGCGCGCCGACCGGCTGGTGCTGATCCTGTTCGTGACCGGGGTCTCCGACCTGCTGCGGATCCTCGGCGTCGACGACCGGGTGATGTGGTTGATCCCCTTCGGCATGTGGATCCTGGCGCTGGCGAGCACCGTCACGGTCGTCCAGCGGGTGCTGGTCGTACGACGCCAGGCGCTGGCCGGGGGAGTCGTCCCCGAGTAGGGCCGAACCGGCCCGGCGCCGTACGATGGGGGCATGGCTGAGCAGACCCCCGAGACCCCCCGAAGCACCGGTACGACGCGGGTCAAGCGCGGCATGGCCGAGATGCTCAAGGGCGGCGTGATCATGGACGTGGTGACCCCCGAGCAGGCGAAGATCGCCGAGGACGCCGGGGCCGTCGCGGTGATGGCGCTCGAGCGGGTGCCGGCCGACATCCGCGCCCAGGGTGGCGTCTCCCGGATGAGCGACCCCGACATGATCGACGCGATCATCGAGACCGTCTCGATCCCGGTGATGGCCAAGGCCCGGATCGGCCACTTCGCGGAGGCGCAGGTGCTCCAGAGCCTCGGCGTGGACTACGTCGACGAGTCCGAGGTGCTCACGCCGGCCGACTACGCCAACCACATCGACAAGTGGCAGTTCACCGTGCCGTTCGTGTGCGGCGCGACCAACCTCGGTGAGGCGCTGCGCCGGATCACCGAGGGTGCGGCGATGATCCGCTCCAAGGGCGAGGCCGGCACCGGCGACGTCTCCAACGCCGTGACCCACATGCGCACCATCCGGGCCGAGCTGCGCCGCCTGCACGGCCTCTCCGAGGACGAGTTGTACGTCGCGGCGAAGGAGCTGCTGGCGCCCTACGACCTCGTCAAGGAGGTCGCCGAGGCCGGCAAGCTGCCCGTCGTGCTGTTCACCGCCGGCGGCATCGCGACGCCGGCCGACGCCGCCATGATGATGCAGCTCGGTGCCGAGGGCGTCTTCGTCGGCTCCGGCATCTTCAAGTCCGGCAACCCGTCCCAGCGGGCCGAGGCGATCGTGAAGGCGACCACGTTCTTCGACGACCCCGACGTGGTCGCCAAGGTCAGCCGCGGGCTCGGCGAGGCGATGGTCGGCATCAACGTCGACGAGATCCCCCAGCCGCACCGCCTGGCCGAGCGCGGTTGGTGACCGCCCCGACCATCGGCGTCCTCGCGCTCCAGGGCGACGTGCGCGAGCATCTGGCCGTGCTCGCCGCCGCGGGCGCGCACCCGCTCGCCGTACGCCGCGAACGCGAGCTCGACGCCTGCGACGGGCTGGTCATCCCCGGCGGGGAGTCGACCACGATGGCCAAGCTGGCCCGCACGTTCGACCTCTTCGAGCCGGTGCGGAAGCGGGTCAAGGACGGCCTGCCCACGTTGGGGACCTGCGCCGGAATGATCCTGCTCGCCGACCGGATCGAGGACGGAACGACCGACCAGGAGACCTTCGGTGGCCTCGACATCACCGCGCGCCGCAACGCGTTCGGCCGCCAGGTCGACTCCTTCGAGGGCGACGTCGAGTTCACCGGGCTCGACGAGCCGGTGCACGCGATCTTCATCCGCGCCCCGTGGGTGGAGTCGGTCGGCGACGGGGTCGAGGTGCTCGCGCGGGTGGGGGAGGGGCCCGCCGCCGGTAGGATCGTTGCGGTCCGCCAGGGCCTGCTGCTCGCCACGTCGTTCCATCCCGAGGTGGGCGGCGACCCACGGGTGCACCGCCTGTTCGTGGACCTCGTGCTGCAGACCTAGGAAAGAGAGCGCATGTCCGGCCACTCCAAATGGGCGACCACCAAGCACAAGAAGGCCGTCATCGACAGCCGCCGCGGCAAGATGTTCGCCAAGCTGATCAAGAACATCGAGGTCGCGGCCCGGATAGGCGGCGGCGACATCAACGGCAACCCGACGCTCTACGACGCCATCCAGAAGGCCAAGAAGTCCTCGGTCCCCAACGACAACATCGACCGCGCCGTCAAGCGTGGCTCGGGCGCCGAGGCCGGCGGCGCCGACTACACCACGATCATGTACGAGGTCTACGGACCGCAGGGCGTCGCGTTCCTCGTCGAGTGCCTCACCGACAACAGGAACCGGGCCGCCATGGAGGTCCGCACGGTCGTGTCGCGCAACGGCGGCACGATGGCCGACCCCGGCTCCGTCTCGCGGCTGTTCAACCGCAAGGGCGTCGTGGTCGTGCCGAAGGGGCAGGAGGCGCGCGCGGTGTCCGAGGACGACGTGCTCGAGGCGGCGCTCGACGCCGGCGTCGAGGACGTCAACGACCTCGACGAGGCCCTCGAGATCGTGTCGGAGGCGACCGACGTCGTCTCCGTGCGCACGGCGCTGCAGGACGCGTCGATCGACTACGACTCGGCCGAGGTCCAGTTCGTCGCGAGCATGGACATCCCGGTCGACGCCGACGCTGCCGCCAAGGTCTTCCGCCTCGTCGACGCACTCGAGGACCTCGACGACGTGCAGAACGTCTTCACCAACGTCGACATCCCCGACGACGTGCTGGCCGAGCTCGACGCGTGATCTTCTCGCCCGTCGTGCTGGCACTCGTGTTTCTCGACGAGCTCCTCGCCGTGGTCGCGCTGGGCTACTGGGGCGCCGCCCACGACGGTGCGCTGGGCTGGGTCCTGGCCGCCGTGGCGTCCGTGGCGGCGGTCGTGATGTGGGCCCTCTTCGCCTCCCCGAAGGCGACGTACGGCGGGCCGGTGGCGCGCCCGGTCGTCAAGGCGCTGGTCTTCGGCGCCGCCACGGCCGGGCTCTGGGCGGCCGGCCATCCGGGCCCGGCGATCGCGCTGCTGGTCTTCTCCGTGGCGGTCAACGGCCTGGCGCAGCTGCCCGTCGTACGCGCGACGGCGTCCGACCTCGAGGCCTGATCAGACATCAGGGCGTGTCGCGCGCGGCGGCGTGGGTGGCCGCGGTTAGCGTGAGCCTTGCGAACAGGTGTTCGGACGAGGAGGTGCGACATGCGGGTGCTGGGAATCGACCCGGGCCTGACCCGGTGCGGGTTGGGCGTGGTCGAGGGCCAGACCGGTCGTCCGCTGACGCTGGTCGACGTCAACGTGGTGCGCACCTCGGCCGGGTTGCCCGTGGCCGAGCGATTGGTGACCATCGAGAAGGGCATCAACGCCTGGCTCGACGAGCACCGGCCCGACGCCGTGGCGGTCGAGCGGGTCTTCGCCCGCTCCGACTCCAGCACCATCATGGGCACGGCGCAGGCCAGCGGCATCGCCCTGGTGTGCGCCGCCCGGCGCGGGCTGCCGATCGCCCTGCACACGCCGAGCGAGGTCAAGGCCGCCGTCTCGGGCAGCGGTCGGGCCAGCAAGGCGCAGGTCGGTGCCATGGTGACCCGGATCCTCCGGCTCGACGCCCCGCCCAAGCCGGCCGACGCCGCCGACGCGCTGGCGCTGGCCATCACCCACATCTGGCGCGGCGGCGCCCAGGCCCGCATCGACGCCGCGCTCGCGGCCGCGGCCGC
>JBPCQY010000188.1:0-8132 GCA_050997635.1 Nocardioides sp. | reverse complement strand
ACATCGCGCACGCCGTTCTCCGCTTCACCTGGTTCTGGACCTTTGACAGCTCAGAACCTAAGCGAGAACGGCGTGTCGCACCTCAGCGGCTCTCGAAACCACCCACGGAAGCGTCAGGAGAGCCGGTTATCCCCCACTATATCGACGGTCAACGACTCCGCGAAGGCCTTGCGCTGGCTCGGTACCGCAGTGCTAGGACCACCAGTGCAGGCTGCGGCCATGCTGCTGCGTGTGGCCGACCGCCTGCCCGTCTATCGCCAGGACGTAGCGTCCCGGCGGCGGCTCGGGTCCGGTCCCGGTCACCGCGGGGAGTGCGCCGGGGCGATCGTTGCTCACCCAGTGGACGCGCGGATCGGTCAGCAGGTCGCGCATCAGGGCGGCGAAGAGCTCGCGTCGGGGATCGTCCAGGTACGCGATCACTGCGGAGTGGAACACCACGAGGACGCCGCCCTCGGGGAGTTTCGCCAGCGCCTCGGCAACCAGTCCGGGCAGCCCCTGGAGGAGGTCGCCACGCCGGATCGCCGGTGGATCGCGGCGGGCGATCTCGAGGGCTTGCTCGAGTCTCTCCCGACGGTCGTCGTGCTCGGGCCACACCAGTGTCAGTAGCCATCGGCAGGTGTCGGGATCGGTCACGTCCAGCGGGTTGAGGTCGATGCCGCCGCGCCAGGCCACCTCGGGGAGCCGATCCGGCAGCGGCGCCGGACCGGAGACGTCGGCAGCCAGCGTTGGTCCCGCTGCGGTGAGGGCGACCGGCCCCGCGTCGGTGTCCCAGCGATAGGACCAACGGTCGGGGAACAGGCACAACCCCGCGCTCGCGCCGGCCTCGAGCAGCCCGACGGGGCGATCGGCCGCCAGGCTCGCGAACGCCGGGGCGAGCGTGGCCAGCCGACCGACCTCGTTGGTCTGCGTCGCCCGCTCCAGGATCGTCTCGCGGACCCGGCCGTCGTCACGCAACAGGGCCGAGCGCAGGGCAACGTACGGCGCCGGGGCGGTGAGTCCGTGCCAGCGCGCGGCTGCGAAGACCAGGTTCGGCTGCCGCTTCGGCTTCGGCAGCCCGGCCAGCCAGTGCTGCAACTCGGCATCCTCGGCGACGCCGAGCGCCCACTGCTCGAAGCAGGCCGAGCTGCCCGCGGCATAGACCGCGAACTTGCGATAGGTCGCCTGCACGTCACCGAGCACCTGCATGCGGGCAGTCAAGCAAACATGCTCGCCAGTCGCTCAGGGGACTAGCGTCGAACCGGAGCGAAGCCTGGCGATCCACCCTCTCGGCGAGGCCACCACCGGCGAGGAGGCCCGCCGGATGGCGGATCAGCTGGCCGACGTGGTCCGGGAGCGGCTGGCGCCGACACAGGGATTGGCAGGATCGGCCAGGGGAGCAGCTCGCGGCTCTGCTCGTGTGACCGATCGCCTACTGCAGCAGCGTCGTGATGTGGTCCCACGCATTCTCGCCAAGACGCCGATCGGCGAGCTCGGTGCCACCCCGTTGCATTCGAACCCCACCGCTCGCGACGGGTTCACCGGGCAGAATTGTCCGGTGACCTGCATCGGGGTCCGCAATGACAGTGGTGCAACGGCCGTGTTTTGCGCGCCTCACACCTCGACGACATTGATGAGGCTCTCGAGGCCGACGAAGTCGACGGGGTTCCGCGTGAGCAAAGGCAGCCCTTCCGCCAACGCGACCGCCGCTATGAGCAGGTCGGCGAACCGTGCACGAGGCTCGCGCCCCGCCTGCAGCACCGCTGCATGGACCCGGCCGTACGCCCGGGCCGCCTGCACCCCGAACGGTAGGGGGTCAAACGCGGCTTCGGCCCGCTGCAGACGGTCCTGCCGCCGCGCGCGTTCGTCGGCATCGTTGGTCGCACTCGGCCCCGCGGCCAACTCGGCCATGGTCACTGCGGAAACCGCCACCTGCTCCGGGAGTTGCTCTGGCCCCAGGCATTGCAGGTCAATCACGACGGAGGTATCGAGCAAGCCCACGGCCAGACGGTCAGGCACGCGGATCGGTGCGCTGATCGACGCCAGCGTCGAGGTCATCGCGGAACCGACTCCGATCGATCGCCGGTGCGCCTTGGAAGACTTCGATGACCGCACGGGCGTCGACAAACCGTCGACGGCGCAGCGGACGCAACTCGCCGACCGGCTCGGAGCGCCTGGTCACGATGTAGGTGTGACCCTCGTCCAAGCCACGCATGATGCGACCGCTGTCGTTGCGCAGTTCCCGCTGGCTGATCTGCTCGGTTATACCTCGACTGTAGCACCTGGTGCGACATTGGCCCCGGCTCGTGCGCGACAGGCAGGGTGGCCCTCCTCCGACCCTGCGCGAGACCCCTCAGGCTGGAGGAGTCACTTCTTGGTCCCAGATGTCGCCCCATGACGGAACTCGACGACGTCGCCGTCGGCCATCACGTAGTCCTTGCCCTCCATGCGCACCCTGCCGGCCTCCTTGGCCTTGAGCATCGAGCCGGCGGCGACCAGGTCGTCGTACGACACGATCTCGGCCTTGATGAAGCCTCGCTGGAAGTCGGTATGGATCACACCGGCGGCCTCGGGGGCGGTGGTGCTCTTGCGGATCGTCCAGGCCCGGGTCTCCTTGGGGCCGGCGGTCAGGTAGGTCTGCAGGCCGAGTGTGTCGAAGCCGACGCGGGCGAGTACGTCGAGGCCGGGCTCGTCCACGCCCATCTCGGCCAGCATCTCGCGGGCCTCCTCGTCGGAGTCGAGCTCGACGAGCTCGGACTCGAACTTCGCGTCGAGGAAGATCGCCTCGGCGGGGGCGACGAGCGCCTGCATCTTCTGCTTGAGGTCTTCGTCGGCCAGCTCGTCGGCGTCGCAGTTGAAGACGAAGATGAACGGCTTGGCGGTAAGCAGGGACAACTCGCGGATCAGGGACCGGTCGATCGCCCCTGACTCGATGAGCGCGATGATCGGCGTACCGGCCTCCAGTGCGGCGAGGGCCTCGCGGGCGGCGTCTAGATTGGCGGCCAGTGCCTTGTTGCCGCGAGCCTCCTTCTCCAGCCGCGGGATCGCCTTCTCGACGGTCTGCAGGTCGGCCAGGATCAGCTCGGTCGAGATGGTGCCGAGGTCGGACTCCGGGTTGACGGCGCCGTCGACGTGGGTGACGTCCTCGTCGCGGAAGACCCGCGTCACCTGGCAGATCGCTGCGGACTCCCGGATGTGGGAGAGGAACTTGTTGCCCAGCCCCTCGCCCTCGGAGGCGCCCTTGACGATGCCGGCGATGTCGACGAACTCGACGGTCGCCGGGATCACCCTGGCGGAGTCGAAGAGCTGGGCGAGCGGCTGCAGGCGCTCGTCGGGCACGCCCACGACACCGACGTTGGGCTCGATCGTGGCGAACGGGTAGTTCGCCGCGAGCACGTCGTTCTTGGTCAACGCGTTGAAGAGCGTCGACTTGCCTGCGTTGGGGAGACCGACGATGCCGATGGTGAGAGCCACGGGCGTTGAGTCTAGAGAGCGACGCGACGGGTCACGAATCGCGACGTGACGTGGTTTCGAGACGGTCGCAGAGCGACCTCCTCAACCAGCGGACCGCCGGACGCATGTTGACCCTCCTCAACCAGCGGACCTGCGGTCTGCCCCTCCGATCGGAGGTGACGCCCGTCACGGCGGGTGTGGCAGGCTCGAAGGATCGACCGCACGTGCCGCGCACCGGGAAAGGTCTTGCCTTGACGAACCTCGCCACCAACCTGACCAAAACCGCGGAGCAGCACCCCGACCGGCCGGCCCTCAAGCTCGACGACACCGTGCTCAGCTACACCCAGCTGCTCGACGGTGCCCGACGCGTCACCGCGCTGCTCAAGAACAAGGGCATCGAGCCGGGCGACCGGGTCGGCCTGGTACTGCCCAACGTGCCGCACTTCCCCGTGATCTTCTATGGCGCCCTCGCCGCGGGCGCGGTCGTCGTACCGATGAACCCCTTGCTCAAGGGCCGCGAGGTGCAGTACTACCTCGACGACTCGGGCGCGAGGATCGTCTTCGCGTGGCAGGACATGGCCGAGGAGGCCACCAAGGGGGCCAAGGCCGTCGGCATCGAGTGCGTCCCGGTCGAGGCCGCCGGCTTCCTCGAGGTCCTCGCCGGGCACGAGCCCGACGACGAGGTCGTCGACCGCGACGACCAGGACACCGTCGTGCTGCTCTACACCTCCGGCACCACCGGAGCGCCCAAGGGCGCCGAGCTGACCCACGCCAACATGATGAGCAACGCCCTCACCAGCGCCGAGACCCTCGTCGAGCTCAGCGAGGAGGACGTCGTGATGGGCTGTCTGCCGCTGTTCCACTGCTTCGGCCTGACCTGCGGGCTCAACGCCGCCGTGGTCAAGGGCGCCTGCCTGACCCTGATCCCCCGCTTCGACGCCGGCAAGGCGCTCGAGGTCGTCGGCCGCGACCAGGTCACCGTCTTCGAGGGCGTGCCGACGATGTACGCCGGGATGCTGAACGCCGACGGCGCGAAGGACGCCGACATGTCGAGCCTGCGTACGTGCATCTCCGGCGGGTCGGCGATGCCGGTCGAGGTGATGAAGGAGTTCGAGGACACCTTCGACTGCATCGTGCTCGAGGGGTACGGCCTTTCCGAGACCTCGCCGGTCGCGTCGTTCAACCAGCCCGACATGGAGCGCAAGCCCGGCTCGATAGGCGTACCCGTGCGCGGGGTGGAGATGAAGCTGATCGACGACGACGGCAAGGACGTCGAGGGCACCGGCGACGACCACGTCGGCGAGATCGCGATCAAGGGCGAGAACGTCATGAAGGGCTACTGGCAGCGCGACGAGGACACCGAGGAGGCCATCGTCGACGGCTGGTTCCGCAGCGGTGACATCGCCAAGGTCGACGACGACGGCTACTTCTACATCGTGGACCGCAAGAAGGACCTGATCATCCGGGGCGGCTACAACGTCTACCCGCGCGAGGTCGAGGAGGCGCTCTACGAGCACGCCGCCGTCGCCGAGGTCGCCGTGATCGGCATCCCCCACGACGACCTCGGAGAGGAGGTCGGCGCCGCCGTCGCGCTGAAGTCCGGGCAGAAGGCCGACGAGAAGGAGCTCCGGGAGTTCGCCAAGGAGCGGCTCGCCGCCTACAAGTACCCCCGCCACGTCTGGATCGTGGGCGAGCTGCCCAAGGGCCCCACCGGCAAGATCCTGCGCCGCGAGGTCGATGCCCCCGAGGACGTCGACGCATGACCACTCCGGCAGCCACGAAGGCGAACGAGCGGATTCGGGACGCCGACGACGACCGCACCGAGGCTGCCGCGCCCCTGGACCTGCTGCTCGCCGAGGCGACCAGCAGCCCGCTGCGCCGCTTCATCCCGGGGATGTCCGGCGTCCGCTTCGCCTCCTCCCTCGTACGTCGCCCCCGCGCCGTCGCGGGCCGGGCCCGCGGCCTGGCCTCCGAGCTGGTCCGCGTGGGACTCGGCCGGTCCGAGCTCGCCCCGCACGAGAAGGACCGTCGCTTCGCCGACGACGCGTGGGCCGAGAACCCCTTCCTGCGGCGTACCCTCCAGGGCTATCTCGCCGCCGGCGAGAGCGCCCGCGGCCTGGTCACCGACGCCGAGCTCGACTGGGGCGACGGCCAGCGGATCGGGTTCATCGTCGACAACGTGGTCGAGGCCTCCTCCCCCAGCAACAACCCGGTCCTGAACCCCAAGGTGCTCAAGCGGGTCATCGACACCGGCGGCGGCAACCTGGTGGAAGGCACCCGCCGGCTGGTCCGCGACTTCGCCACCGCGCCGCGGGTGCCGTCGATGGTCGAGCCGGACGCGTTCGAGGTCGGTGTGGACATCGCCGTCACCCCGGGGGCGGTGGTGTTCCGCACCGACGCCTTCGAGCTGATCCAGTACGCCCCGCAGACCCCGAAGGTCCGCTCCGTCCCGCTGCTGATCGTCCCGCCGACGATCAACAAGTACTACGTGATCGACCTGGCCGAGCAGCGCAGCCTGGTCGAGCACCTGGTGGCGAACGGCCAGCAGGTCTACTGCATCTCCTGGCGCAACCCCGACGCCCGGCACGCCGAATGGGGCGTCGACAGCTACGGCCAGGCGATCCTCGAGGCGATGGACGTCGCCCAGAAGATCTCCCGTCAGGGGCAGGTCTCCCTGCTCGGCATCTGCTCCGGCGGCATGCTCGCCTCGATGGTCCTCGCCCACCTGGCGACCACCGGCGAGCTCGGCCGGGTCGCGGCGTTCAGCCTGGCGGTGACCGTGCTCGACCAGCACCACGCGGGGCTGCCGAGCGCGTTGCTCTCGCACAAGGCGGCCGCGGCCTCGACCCGGGCGTCGGCCGGGAAGGGCTACCTCGACGGTCGCACCCTGGCCGAGGTGTTCGCCTGGCTGAGGCCCAACGACCTGATCTGGAACTACTGGGTCAACAACTACCTGCTCGGCCATCCGCCCAAGGCCTTCGACATCCTCTACTGGAACGCCGATCCGGTGCGGATGACCGCCGGTCTGCACCGCGACTTCATGGACCTCGCCATCCACAACAGCCTGGTCGAGCCCGGTGCGGCCAGCATGCTCGGTTCGGACGTCGACCTCGGCAAGGTCGACGTCGACAGCTACGTCGTGGCCGGCATCGCCGACCACCTGTGCAAGTGGGAGTCGTGCTACCAGACCACCCAGCTGCTCGGCGGCCAGTCGAAGTTCGTGCTGTCGACCAGCGGGCACATCGCTGCGATGGTGAACCCGCCCGGCAACGAGAAGGCCAGCTTCCAGACCGCGGCCGACAACCCCAGCGACCCGCAGGAGTGGCTGGACTCCGCCACCAAGGTCAGGGGCAGCTGGTGGGAGGACTACGTCGACTGGCTCGCCTCGCGCTCGGGCAAGGAGCGCAACAAACCGCGGCGGCTCGGCTCCGCGGCGTACGAGCCGATCTGCGACGCCCCCGGCACCTATGTCCATGACCGCTGACGTCGGGCCCCAGCCCGGCCGGCCCGACGTCATACGGACGGTCAGCGTGCGTCGGCTGCAGGCGCGGATCTCGGAACGGCCCGCGAGCGGACTGCTGTCCGGGCGCCCGCCGCTGCTGCTCTGCAACGGGATCGGCGCCAGTCTGGAGGCCCTGCAGCCGTTCGTCGACCATCTCTCCCCCGAGCGCGGGGTGGTGCGCTTCGACGTGCCCGGCGTCGGCGGCAGCCAGCTGCCCCCATTCCCCTACCCGATCGCCGCCCTGTCGTCGTGGGTGACGTCGCTGATGGCGCTCCTCGGTCACCGCCGCTTCGACGTGCTCGGACTGTCGTGGGGCGGTGGGCTGGCCCAGCAGCTCGCCGTACAGTCGCGTCGTCGGGTACGCCGTGTGGTGCTGGTCTCCACCGGCACCGGCAGCCTGATGGTGCCGGCCAGCCCGCGGGTGCTGGCCCGGATGAGCACCCCCCGCCGGCACCGTGATCCGGCGTACGCCGCCCGGATCGCCGGGGACATCTACGGCGGCACCATGCGCACCGACCCCGAGCGCGGTGCCGAGCTGCTGCACGCGGCCACCCGCTCGGGGCTCAAGCGCGGCTACTACTACCAGCTCGCCGCCATGACCGGCTGGACGAGCCTGCCCTTCCTCGGCCTGATCCGGCAGCCGACCCTGGTGCTCGGCGGCGACGACGACCCGATCATCCCGGTGGCCAACCCCCGCCTGCAGTCCCGGCTGATCGCACACGCCCGGCTGCACGTCTTCCACGGCGGCCACCTCGGCATCCTGACCGAGGCCGACGAGCTCGCCCCTCTGGTGGAGGAGTTCCTGGACGAGAGCGACCCCCATGACCGATGAGCTGGACCTCGGCGACTCGCCCTTCTCCGACTTCCTCGGCTTCGAGCTGCTGCTCGAGGAGCCCGACCGCGAGCTGCTCAGCTCGGTGCGCGCGTTCATGAATCGCGAGGTCGAGCCGATCATCAACGACTACTGGACCCGTGCCGAGTTCCCCCACGAGCTGATCCCGCAGATCGCCGAGCTCGGCATCGCCGGCCTGGCGTACGACGGTCCGGGCTGCCCGGCGCGCGGCGCCCTGGTCGACGGGCTGGTCGCCATGGAGCTGGCCCGCGTGGATCCGTCGATCGGCACCTTCATGGGCGTGCACGGCGGGCTGGCGATGGGCTCGGTCCAGCTGTGCGGCTCCGACGAGCAGCGGGAGCGGTGGCT
>JBPCQY010000129.1:0-8350 GCA_050997635.1 Nocardioides sp. | reverse complement strand
AACGCGGTCAACATCGGCCTGGAGTTCCTCCAGCGCGGCGGGCTGGCTCGTCCGACCGCGGGAGGCTGGGCGATCGGGCTCAAAGAGGTCGCCACATCGCGCGAGGAGGTTCACGCCGAGTTGCTGCGCCGCCATCTGGCCCGGCCCACCGGCCCGGTCACCGCCGCGGACCGCGAACACGCAGCCGATCGTGCCGCCCGCGATCAGGCCGAACGCGGTCGCAACGAGCAGGACCAAGCCGAACTTGAACTGTAGGCGTGCGCCGCGCGGGTCAGAGCCTGCGGCAGCGGAGCACGGATGTCGGCGTTCGCGACCGAGCTTCCCAGTTGGCGTCCGATACCGCGGTCGCCAGATGGCGCACAACGACCGCGAGCCGTCAGAACCTCGATGGCGGACCCCGACTCGCCGGTAGGTTCCGGGGATCGTCCGGGAACCGCCGATCCAAGGAGCAGGCACAGCGCATGGATGTCCGTGAAGCCGAGGTCCGCAACCACGCGAACCTGATCTGGGGGATCGCCGAACTGCTGCGCGGCGACTACCGGCAGTCGGAGTACGGCGGGGTGATCCTGCCGCTGGTGGTGATGCGGCGTCTGGACCAGGTGCTGATGCCGACCAAGGCGGCGGTGCTGGCGCGTGGGCTGGAGCTTGAGGCGGCGGGGATCGAGAACGTCGAGCTGCCGCTGTTGCGCACGGCCGGCCAGTCGTTCTTCAACCGCTCGCAGCTGGCGCTGGCCACCGACGACGAGGTCCGTGACGTCGCGGGCGTGAAGGCGGTCACCGCGGACACGGCGAACGTGGCGACGTTCCTGCGCTCCTACGTGGATGGGTACTCGTCGCTGGCGCGGGAGGTGTTCGAGAAGTTCGAGCTGGATCGCAAGATCGAGCGCCTGGAGAAGAACGGGCTGCTGTACCGGGTGGTGTCGCGGATCTGCGAGGTCGATCTGCATCCGGATCGCGTGTCGAACCTGGAGATGGGCTACACGTTCGAGGAGCTGATCCGGCGCTTCTCCGAGCAGTCCAACGAGACGGCCGGCCATCACTTCACGCCGCGAGAGGTCGTGACGCTCATGGTCAACCTGCTGCTGGACGGGGACGCCGACGCGCTGACGCAGCCCGGGGTCATCCGGACGGTGTTCGACTGCGCGTGCGGGACGGGCGGCATGCTGACCGAGGCCGACGCGCAGATCCGCCGCCTCAACGAGCAGGCGGTGGTGCATCTGTACGGGCAGGAGCTCAACGAGGAGTCCTACGCGATCTGCCTGGCCGACATGCTCGTCAAGGGCCAGGATGCCTCGCACGTGGTGCACGGCAACTCGCTGTCCCAGGACGGCCACCGCCATGAGTCCTTTCACTACGGGATCGCCAACCCGCCGTTCGGGGTGGACTGGACAAAGGTCGAGGACGAGGTCAGAGACGAGCACCGGGACCTTGGTGACCGTGGCCGCTTCGGCCCGGGGCTGCCGCGCAAGTCCGACGGCCAGCTGCTGTTCCTGCTGCATCTGATTAGCAAGATGCGCGCGCCGCGGGACGGGGGCGGCCGCGTGGCGATCGTGCTGAACGGGTCGCCGCTGTTCACGGGGGCGGCGGGGTCGGGGGAGAGCGAGATCCGCCGGCACATCATCGAGCACGACATGCTGGAGGCGATCGTCGCGCTGCCCGAGCAGCTCTTCTACAACACCGGGATCGCCACGTACGTGTGGCTGGTGACCAACCGCAAGAGCGAGCAGCGGCGCGGGAAGGTGCAGCTCATCGACGCCACGAAGCAGTTCGTGAAGATGCGCAAGAGCCTGGGGGACAAGCGCCGCGAGATCAGCGCCGAGCAGATCGCGGACGTCACCCGGCTGCACGGCGCCTTCGACGACACCGACAAGCGCGTGCGGATCCTGGCCAACGAGGACCTCGGGTACCGGACGATCACCGTCGAGCAGCCGCTGCGCGCCCGCTGGCAGATCGGACCGGGCACGTGGGACGGGGTGGAGGGCGAGAAGGCGATGGGCCGCCTGGCCTCCGAGAGCGACCCGCCCGTCGTCGTCGACGTCCTGACCACCATGGAGCCGGCGACGTTCGCCACCGAAGCGGACGCGACCGCGGCGATCAAGCAGCGCCTGCTGACCACGCTGCCCAAGGTCCCTGCCCCGCTGTTGAAGGCGCTCGTCGCCCGCACCCTCGTCCGCGACCCGGACGCCGAGCCTGTGGTCGACAAGAAGGGGCAGACCGTCGCTGACCCCGACCTGCGCGACACCGAGAACGTCCCGCTCACCGAGGACGTCGAGGAGTACCTGGACCGCGAGGTCTACCCGCACGTGTCCGGCGCCTGGTGTGCGGACCCCGACGGCCGCGTCGGCTACGAGATCCCGATCACCCGCGTGTTCTACGAGTACACGCCGCCCAGGCCGAGCGCCGAGATCAAAGCTGAGCTGCGCGAGCTAGAGGGCGAGATCCGCCGGCTGTTGGACGAGGTACTTGTGTGACCGCCTTCCCTGTTTCCAGGTTCCCGATGCTTCGGCTCAGGCATCAGCTACGCCTACGCCAAGAGGCGCCTCATTCGACCGATGCGATCGTGACCGCATTTCGCGACGGACAGGTCACGCTACGGAGTAACCGGCGAGAGGATGGCTTCACCAACGCACTCGTCGAGGCCGGGTACCAGCGCGTCATCGAGGGCGACGTGGTGATCCACGCGATGGATGCGTTCGCTGGCGCGATTGGCGTCTCCGATAGCACCGGAAAATGTTCTCCGGTGTGTCAAGTGCTGACCCCTCGGCGCAACTTCGATGGGCGGTTCACTGTCTACGCGCTTCGGCACGCATCGAGCGCGGGCTACGTTCAATGCTTGTCGCGCGGCATCCGTGAGCGTTCAACGGATTTTCGGTGGAACGTGGCTAGAGATGTGCGAACCCCGGCACCCTGCGCGGCAACCCAGACTGCCGTCGCGAGCTTCCTCGACCGCGAGTGCGATCGGGTTCGCTTGCTACAGGACCGCGTCGCTGCGCTTCGGGTCGCGGAACTCGCGGCGCTCGAGTCGCGTCGGGAGCGCATTCTGCTTCGTGGGGGCGAGACCACGCGCCTCAAGTACGGGATCTCTGCCCTCGTGGACACGTCGCACGCGACCTGTCCGGAGGTTCCCGACGGTGGGCACTGGGTGATTCGGACTGCCGGAGTCAGGGATGGTTGCATCAGGCTGGCCGGGTGCTACCGAACCGACGACCCGGGATTCGCGGCGTGGACGCAGCGACGCCGGCCCCGGCCCGGTGACGTCGTGTTGACCCGAGAAGCACCGGCCGGCGAAGCCGCGGTCATCCCCAGCAGCGGATCCTGGTGCCTCGGACAGCGGTCCGTCCTGCTCGTGCCAAAGGCTCAGGAGCTTATGCCCGCGTATCTCGTGATGGCGCTCTACGGGAGCACGGTGCAGGATGAGGTCCGGCTGCGCGCTCGGTCGACCACCGCCGCCCACCTCAACGTCTCGGAGATTGGCGACCTCCGGGTCCCGATGCCGGCGGTCGCCGATCAGGCGGTCGCAGTGGATGAGTTCGCAATCGCCCAGGCGCGCTGCACGTCGCTGCTGGGTGCCACGACCGAGTTGGCCGCGCGCCTTGCCGAGTACCGCGATGCCCTGATCACCGAGGCGGTCACCGGTCAGCTCGACGTGACGAAGATGTCCGACGCCCGGATGGACGAGCGCGCGCACGCCGCGCTGGAGGGGGCGGTGGCGTCGTGACCCGGGTGGACCATTCTGAGCGGGCGTTGGAGTCGTTGATCGAGGCGGCGTTGACCGACCCCGCAAGCGAGCGGCCGTGGATCTCAGGTGACCCGCGCGGCTACGACGCAGAGCTGGGCCTGTACACCGAGGACCTCGTCGCGTTCGTGCAGGCCACGCAGGGACGGCGGTGGGGCCAGCTCGCGTCGATGTACGCCACGCCCGATCAGGCGGCGCAGGGGTTGGCGCGGCGGGTGGCCAAGGAGCTGGATCGGCGCACCGCGGTCGGGGTGCTGCGCGGCGGCTTCGAGGATCGCGGCAAGGCCTTTCGAGCCTGCTACTTCCGGCCGGCACACGGCGCGGATGCCACGGCGCTGGAGCTGTACGAGGCGAACGTGCTGCGCGTCGTGCGCCAGGTGCGGTTTGATCCGACGTCGGGCGAGTCGGTCGATCTGGTGCTGTTCGTCAACGGGGTCCCGACGGCGACGGCGGAGCTGAAGAACCGCTACACCGGCCAGGACTACGCGGACGCGATCAAGCAGTACGTGCACACCCGCGATCCGCGGCTGCCGCTGTTCAGTGGGCGGCGGGCGTTCGTGCACTTCGCGCTGGACGGGGACCTGGCGTACATGACCACGCGCCTCGAGCTGGGGCGCGATCACTTCCTGCCGTTCAACCAGGGGGCCGGCGGTCCCGGCCAACCTGGGGGCAAGGGCAACCCGCCGGATCCGGACGGTGGGCATCGCACGAGCTACGTGTGGCAGCAGGTGTGGGACGCGGACCGGTGGCTTGAGCTGATCCAGCACTACGTGTTCGCCGAGGAGCCGCCCAAGCCCAAGCGCGGCCACAAGCCCGCGGAGGCGAAGGTCATCTTCCCGCGCTACCACCAGTGGGACGTCGTGGCCGGCTGCTCGGCGCACGCGCGGGTGCACGGGGCGGGGCACAACTACCTGATCCAGCACTCGGCCGGGTCGGGAAAGACGAAGGAGATCGCCTGGCTGGCGCACGAGCTGTCGGTCCTGCACTCCGACGCTGACGACAAGGTCTTCGACAAGGTGGTGGTCATCACCGACCGGCGCGTCCTGGACGCCCAGCTGCAGCAGCAGGTGCGGGCGTTCGAGCAGACGCGCGGGACGGTCGCGTCGATCGACCAGCACTCAAGCCAGCTGCGCGAGGCGCTGGAGGGCGGGCAGGCGCGGATCATCGTCACCACCCTGCAGAAGTTCCCGTTCGTCCTGGACCAGCTGCACGATCACGAGCGCCTGAAGGGCCGCACGTATGCGGTGATCGTCGACGAGGCGCACTCCTCGCAGACCGGCGGGTCGGCCAGCGACCTGAAGGCCGTCCTGGGCGGCCGGACGGCCGCGGACCTGCAGCTGGACGAGGACGAGGTCGACGGGGTCCCGCCGGCGCTGCTGGCCCAGCTGGCGGCGCGCGGGCGCCAGCCGAACCTGTCGTTCTTCGCGTTCACCGCGACCCCGAAGCCCAAGACGCTGGAGCTGTTCGGCCGCCGGGGGCCGGACGGGGCCTTCCAGGCGTTTCACACCTACTCGATGCGCCAGGCGATCGACGAGGGCTTCATCCTCGACGTGCTTCAGAACTACACGACCTACGAGCAGCTGTACCGCCTGGAGACCAAGGCGCGGGAGCAGATCGAGGTGCCGGCCGGGCAGGCCGGCAGCCGCCTGGCCCGGTATGCGGAGATCCACCCGTACGCGCTGGACCAGAAGGCACAGGTCATCGTCGACCACTACGAGCAGCAGGTCCGCCCGATGCTCTCAGGGACCGCGAAGGCGATGGTCGTCACCGCCAGCCGCCACGACGCGGTGCGGTACAAACAGGCGCTGGACCAGGTCATCGCCCGCGGCGGGCACACCGACGTGCGGGCGCTCGTGGCGTTCTCGGGGGAGGTGACGATCACCGACCCGGAGGCCGGCGACAGCGGCGAGTCCTACACCGAGCCGGCGCTGAACGCGCAGACGGCGGGCCGGTCTCTGCCTGAGTCCCAGCTGCCGGCGGAGTTCGCCAAGGACGAGTACGGGGTGCTCGTCGTCGCCGAGAAGTACCAGACCGGCTTCGATCAGCCCAGGCTGTGCGCGATGTACGTCGACAAGACGCTGACCGGGGTCAACGCGGTGCAGACCCTGTCGCGCCTGAACCGGATGCACCCGGGCAAGGACCGCACGTTCGTCATCGACTTCGTCAACGACGCCGAGCGCGTCCTGGAGGAGTTCAAGCCGTTCTACGGCAGCACCGAGGCGACGCCGACGGACCCGAACGTCCTCTTTGACGCGGCCGCCGCGATCCGCGACTTCGGCGTGATCGACGACGCGGACGTGGTCGCGTTCTCCGAGCTGTACTTCGGCTGCCGGACCGCTGAGGAGCGTGCCGCCGCCCATGGCCGCCTGACCGGACTGACCGACACGGCCTTTGACACGGCCCGCGCCCTGGACGAGGACACCCTGGCCGCGTTCCGGGACGCGCTGAACCGGCTGCGGCGCCTGTACGGGTTCCTGGCCCAGATCCTGCCGTTCGTGCCGCCGCAGACCGAGCAACTGCACGTCTTCTGCCGCTTCCTGGAGGACCGGTTGCGCGGCGAGAGCCCCGCCGGCGGCATGAGCCTGGCGGGGACCGTCGACCTGACGCACTACCGCTTGGAGTCGACGGGCACCCAGGACCTGCCCCTCACCTCCGACGGGGTGGAGCCCGGGGTGGCGATCCGCGGCGACGGGACCGGTACCCCGCGCGCCCCCGGCGAGGTGCCGATGAGCCTGCTGATCGAGCTGGTGGACCTGTTCAACGCACGCTACGGCGCCCAGCTCAGCGAGCAGGACCTGATCCGGCCGACCCAGCACATCGTCGACCGCGTCGCCGCGACCGAGGGCAGCGCCCAGCAGGCCCGGCAGAACGAGTACGACGACTTCCGCCGCGGCAAGGACGCCGACGTCCTGGACGCGGCCCTGGACGTCAAGAACATCAACGACGTGTTCATGCGCGAGTACTTGGACGACACCGACCTGCGCGCGACCGCGTCAACGAGATGGTCCTCCGCGCCGCCTACGAGCGTCTGACCATCAGCGCCTGATTCCGGCCACTCGTGGCCGGCGGCCCGGTTCCGTCCGCAGCCGCGGTGGCTCGAGAAGCCGGGATCCGGTCAGCGAACGCGTGCTCGTGGACGATCCGTGACCAGTCGGCGTCGAAGCCGCACGGTGCGCCTGCCGGCAGCCGCCAAGCGTTCCGGGCCCCGGGCGACCATGTCGATCATCCGGACCACCGTCGCCCGCGACGCTACCCGTCCGAACCGTGCATCCCGATCACCAAGCGTCGCGATGTCGCTCAGGCCGTCCCCGCCATTAGCGAGGGTCACCCCAGATCACGAAGCACCCGGGCCGTGATCGTTGGATGTGGGGCCCTACGGAGCGCTACTGGTCTGGGGCCCGCGTCAAGGGCCGAGCACGTAGGAGGTGTCCTGGAACCTGAAGATGGCGGTGTCATCGAAGTCCGTGGCGTCAGGGCGGACGTAGTAGCACGTGACGCTCGCACCCCGAGCCTTCGTGTCGGCGGCGGTGAAGTACGACGGCAGCGGTTTGCTCACCGTCGAACCCGGAGTGGGGAGCGGATCACTCGGTTCCCCTGAGCTGAAGGACTCGTTCCTGTCCGGGTAGCCCGGGAGGAAAGAGGCGCCCTTTGCCACCATGTTGGTGATGGTCGGGCACGGGTCGGATCCCCGTGTTGCGCCGCTGGTGAACGTCACCGTCCTCCACGACCCTGAGGACGACGCGATCTTGGTGGTCCTCGACGGACCGGTAGAGGTGTACGGGATCGAAGCCTGGGAAATATCCCTGAGCTTGCCGGTCTGCTGGTTCAAGCCTTGGCACAAGACCACGGTGGTCCCGCTGCCAGAGTCGATGGTGATCCCCGGATAGGCCCTCCAGTCACTCACGCGACTGCCTCCCGAGCCCGAAGATGTCGTTGAATAGCCGCTGGAACCCGTCCCAGAATCCCAAGCCACCTGGGCGCGCTCACCGGGGCTCGCCACGCAGTCTGGGCCGGTGACGGCGAACTGGTATCCGCGCGGACCGGCGGGCGTTCCGAGTGCGGTGAATTGCGCGCCCGGACCGCCGCTGCTCGTGCCGGACCCACCGCTACTTCCACCGGACCCACCGGTGCTTGTGCCAGTCCCACCGCTGCTTGAGTCGTCGCCGGATCCCGAGCCCGAGGAACTACCGCCGCTGGGGGTGTCGCCGCCTCCGAATGGGCCTCCGGCGTCCGCGAGTGGGAACGTGTGTTGAGTGTCGTAGGCGTCGCCGGTCGACCCCAGCGAGGCGAGCACGTCGTGATCGTCCAGAACTTGGTTGAAGTCGTGGCTGGTGTACTGCGAACCCCGGTCGGAGTGATGCACCAGTTGTAGGTCGGCGCCGGTGTGGCCGTGTGGCCAGCGCCATCTTCAGGGCGTCCAAGACCAAGTCGGTGCGCATGTTGTCAGCGAACTGCCAGCCGTGCACACCGAGCCGGCACTTTGCCGGTCGCGCGCCGGGATGCCGGCACGAAGTCGTGACGGCCCCGGGGTAGCGCTGTGACGGCAGCTGCCGCGAACGTGCCGGCATGGTCAGACGGCGCAGCGACGAGGGGCAGGCGAGCGTGGAGCTCGTC
>JBPCQY010000126.1:0-2665 GCA_050997635.1 Nocardioides sp. | reverse complement strand
GCCCCCGGACTTCACCGGCTCGATGTTCGTCCGCGAGGTGCTGCGCTCCGTCGCCGCCACGCAGGGCCTCGGCGAGGTGCCCCTGCTCTACTCGGCGCGGGCCGCCGACAAGCTCACGCCGGCGCTTTGGGCCCGGCTCAAGAACCTCGCTCCGGCGCTGTGGCGGGGCGTTCGACCTACCCGCGCGACTCCGCGGCGCTCGACGCGCTCTACGCCGCCGGCCAGGTCGACATGACCATGACGTACGGGCCGGCGACGCTGACCAAGCTGGTCGCCGACGGCACCTTCCCGAAGACCACGAAGGTGCTAACGCTGACCGACGGCACCGTGGGCAACGCCAGCTTCCTGGCGATCCCGTCGACCTCCGGGCACCACGCGGGCGCGATGGTCGTCGCCGACCTGGCGCTCAGCGCCGCCCAGCAGCTCGAGAAGGCGAAGCCCTCGGTCTGGGGGCAGTCCACCGTGCTCGACCAGGCCCGCCTCACCCCGGCCGACCGCGCCGGCTTCGCCGCCCTGCCCGCAAGCCCGGTCGTCCCGACCTACGACGTGCTGTCGCGGGGCGCGCACGCCGAGCTGTCGTCGGCGTGGGTGCCGGTGCTCGACGACGGCTGGCGCACGAAGGTCGCGGCCGGCTCGTGACCGGGGGATCGGCCGGGTGAGTCCGGGCCGCGGGCGCAGCACGCTGCTGGTGCTGCCGGCCCTCGTCCCGACCGTGCTCGTGCTGGCGGTCGCGCTCGGCGCCGCCCTGCTGCAGAGCACCGGCCTGCTGCCCGCCGTCGGGCTCCCCGACCCCGGGCTGTCGGCGTACGCCGTGCCCGGTGGCGACCTCGGCGCCGCCGTGCTGATCTCGCTGGCGGTGGCGGCCGGGGCCACCGCCTGCGCCGCGCTGGTCGGCCTGCTCACCGCGCTCGTCGTCGTGGCCGGAGGCCGGCGCGGCCACCTCGTCGCCACGCTGTCGACGCTCACCGTGCCGCTGCCGCACCTGGTGGCCGCGGCGGCCACCGGGCTGCTGCTCGCCGACTCCGGGCTGCTCGCCCGGCTGACCGGCACCACCGCCGGCGGCTGGCCGCAGTGGGTCGCCAACCCCGGCTGGGTCGCCGTCGGCGCCGAGCTGGCCTGGAAGGAGTCGGCCTTCATCGCCCTGGTCGTGACCGGGACCCTGGCGGTCCGCGGGCCGGCGCTGCTGGAGACCGCAGCCCTGCTGGGGGCCGGGCGGGGGCAGCGGCTGTGGCGGGTCACGCTCCCGCTGGCCACGCCGGCGCTAGTTGCGAGCAGCGCGCTGTCGTCATGCGGGTCGCGTACGGCGCGTACGACCTCGGCTACGAGCACGAGGCCCGCACGCTCGGCGCGACCCCCCGGCAGCTGCTGCGCGTGCAGGTGCCGCTGCTCGCCCCTGCGCTGTCCGGCGCCGCCTTCCTCGTCGCCTGGAGCGACTACATCGTGACCCTGCTCGTCGGGGGAGGCCGCCTGGTAACGGTGCCGCTCCTGGTGGCCTCGACCGCGGCGGCGGTGGGCAACGAGCCCGAGGTGGCGGCCCTGTCCCTCACCGCCCTACTGCCGCCGCTCGTGCTGCTGCTGGTGCTGCGCCGGTTGCGCCGGGGAGTGGCGTGAGCAGCGAGCTGTCGGTGCGCGGCCTGCACCTGACCTACCCCGGGCACGACCGCGCGGCGGTCGGCGGCGTCGACCTCGACGTGCCCGCCGGGGGCTGCGTGGCGCTGCTCGGCCGCTCGGGCTCCGGCAAGAGCAGCGTGCTGCGCCTGCTGGCCGGGCTCGAGCAGCCCGACGCCGGCACGGTGCACCGCGACGGGCGCGACCTGGCCGGCGTTGCGCTGGAGCGGCGCGGCATCGCCATGCTCACCCAGCGCCCGCTGCTGTTTCCGCACCTGTCCGTCGGCGACAACGTCGCCTTCCCGCTGCGGGTCGCGGGTGTCGGTCGCCGAAGCGCCCGCGAGCGGGCCGGGCAGCACCTCGAGCTGGCACAGCTGCCGGGGCACGGCCGTCGGCGGGTGCACGAGCTCTCCGGCGGCCAGGCGCAGCGGGTCGCGCTCGCGCGGGCCCCCGTCGGCGAGCCGGGCGTGCTGCTGCTCGACGAGCCGTTCAGCGCTCGACAGCGAACTGCGCGGCGACATGCACGACCTGCTGCTGGCGCTGCGGGCCGCCCTGGAGCCGGCCCTGGCGCTGGTCACGCACGACGTGCTCGAGGCCGGGGTGCTCACCGACACGGTGGCCGTGCTGCACGACGGGCTCGTGCGCTAGCACGCGCGTCTACCACCGCCCCGCCGACCTGCTTGTCGCCCGCGTGCTCGGCGGCCTCAACGGGGCCCCCGGCGAGGTCGTCGACGGGCGGCACCGCTCGGCGCTGGGGGAGGTGCCGGTCGAGAGGGCCGACGGACCCGCCGTGCTCCTCGTCCGGCAGGAGGTGGTGGGGCTGGTGCCGGCGGCGACGGCTGGGCCCGGCGTCGGCACGGTGGAGGGCGTGCAGCGACGCGGCACCCGGCTGCTGGTCACAGTGCTGCTGCCGGGCGTTTCACCCGCTGGCGCACCGGCGATACCGGACAGGTCGTGCCCGGCCGTCCCGAGGAGAGCCCATGCCCGCGCCGCTGCCCCGCCAGCCCGCCCCCGCGCTCGACCTGCCGCTCGTCGGCGGCGGCCGCTTCGACCTGGC
>JBPCQY010000071.1:0-13188 GCA_050997635.1 Nocardioides sp. | reverse complement strand
GCCGGCTGCTGGCCGATCACCCGCTTGTGGAGCTCGTCCTCCATGCGGATCAGCTTCTGCGTCTCGGCCTCGGTCAGCTTGAAGACAGGGATGCCGGTCCACATCGACACGATGTCGGCGATCTCCTCCTCGCCGATCGACGGCCGCTCGCCGGTCTCGCCGGAGCGCCACTGCTCCTCGAGCTGGCGCTTCTTCTGGGTGAGCTGGCGCTCCTTGTCGCGCAGGTTGGCGGCCTTCTCGAACTCCTGCGCCTCGATCGCGGCCTCCTTGTCGCGTCGCGTGGTCTCGATGTCGTCCTCGAGCTCGCGGTAGACGGGCGGGGCCGTCATCGACTTGATCCGCTTGCGTGAGGCGGCCTCGTCCATGAGGTCGATCGCCTTGTCGGGCAGGAAACGGTCCGAGATGTAGCGGTCGGCGAGCTCGGCGGCGGCGTGCAGCGCGTCGTCGGAGATGTCCACGCGGTGGTGCTGCTCGTAGCGCTCGCGCAGGCCTTTGAGGATCTGCTCGGTCTCGTCGATCGACGGCTGATCCACCCGGATTTGCTGGAAGCGGCGCTCGAGCGCCGAGTCGCGCTCGAGGTACTTGCGGTACTCGTCGAGCGTCGTTGCGCCAATGGTTTGCAGCTTGTCGCGGGCGAGTGCGGGCTTGGGGATCGAGGCGGCGTCGATCGCCCCCTCCGCGGCCCCCGCGCCGACGAGGTTGTGCAGCTCGTCGATGAAGAGAATGATGTCGCCGCGCTGGGTGATCTCCTTCATCACCTTCTTCAGGCGCTCCTCGAACTCGCCGCGGTAATTCGAGCCGGCGACCAGGGCCGCCAGGTCGAGCGTGTAGATCTGCTTGTTCTTGAGCAGCTCCGGCACGTCGGCGTTCGTGATGCGCTGGGCCAGGCCCTCGACGACGGCGGTCTTGCCGACGCCGGGCTCGCCGATCAGCACCGGGTTGTTCTTCGTACGCCGGCTCAGCACCTGCACGACGCGGCGGATCTCGGCGTCGCGGCCGATGACCGGGTCGAGCCGGCCGTCCTCGGCCGCCTGGGTGAGGTCGACGGAGTACTTCTCCAGGCTCTCGTACGTCGCCTCCGCGTCCTGGCTGGTGACCCGGCGGTTGCCGCGGACCGCAGTGAGCGACTCGCGCAGCCCGTCGGCGCTCAGACCGGCGTCGGCCAGCAGCTTCTGGGCGCCGGACTCGACGGTGGCGAGCGAGACGAGCAGGTGCTCGGTGGCGACGTAGTCGTCCTTCATCGAGGAGGCCAGGTCGAGGGCACCGGCCAGTACCCGGGTGAGCGCGGCGGAGGCGGCCGGGCTCTGCACGGTCGCGCCCGAGGCGCGGGGCAGCCCGGCGAGCGCGGCCTCGGTCCGGCTGGTGAGCAACGTGGCGTCCGCGCCGGACCGGGTGACCAGCGTGCGCGCCGTACCCTCCGCGTCGCGGAGCAGGGCGACGAGCAGGTGGACCGGCTCGGTGGTGGTGTTGCCGGCCGTGGTGGCCGCGAGCTGGGCGGTCTCGATGGCCTCGCGACTGCGGGTGGTGAACTTCTCGGCTCCGAACTGGCTCAAGTGTCTCCTGCTTCCTGATGCCCGCCATGGGCTCGCTGCGCGGTCTCGTCGAGACCACGATGGTCTGCTTTCGGTACAACGCGCCAGAAGTTGAGTCGATTCCCCTCAACCCTGAGTCGGTCGTTCGACCTCGACGTACCGCGCTCGCGGTTACGATGCGGGCGTCGCATCAACGCGGGGAGACAGGGTGAAAGGGATCTCGAAGCTCTTCCACAAGGACCGGCCCGGACCCGAGCCGGACGCGCCCGAGGACGAGCCGGCCGACGAGCTGGATCTCGGCGAGTACGCCGAGGTGGACGCCTCCGAGATCAAGGTGCTGATCCTCGACGACGACGAGGACATCCGCGAGCTGATGGTGATGACCCTGGAGCGGGCCGGTTTCGACGTCGTCGGGGCGACCGACGACCCGGAGGAGGCGCTCAGGATCAACCTGGCGCGGCAGCCCCATCTGCTGCTGCTCGACCTGCACATGCCCGAGGTCAACGGCCTGGAGATCCTGCCGTTCTTCAAGGAGGACACCCCCGGCGTCCGGGTGGTCGTCGTGTCGGGGATCGCCGCGACGTACATGACCGAGGCGGCCATGCAGGCCGGCGCCAACGCGTTCATCGTCAAGGGCGTCTCGCCGCGCAGCATCGTGGCCCACCTGCACCGGGTCGCCAAGAAGGGCTCGGTGCAGGTCGTGCTGCCCTACCCGCTCAGCGGCGACTACCGCTAGGCCCGGCCCGACCCGACCCGACCCGGCCCGACCCGACCCGGCCCGACCCGGCCCGGCCTGGCCCGAGAGTCCCCGACGTTGGGGTTGGTTTTCGTCCACGGGACCCAACCCAAACGTCGGGGACTATCCGGGTGGCGGGCCCTCAGCCGCGACTGCTGCTGGGGCCGTCGTCCGTCTGAGCAGGTAGCGAGCGCTCGGCGTCGACGTACACGCAGGTGCCGGATCGGCGGGCCTCGAACGCCGCGCCGATCCGGCTGCGCCCGCCCTCGACGTGGCGGGCCACCGCCTCCTCGGTGGTCAGCCAGTGCACCTCGGCGATCTCCTCGGCCTGCAGGGTGAGGGCCGGTCGCTCGGAGTACGACGGGCAGTCGAAGACGAACATCAGCCGTTCGGGGAACCCCCGCTCGGCGGTGCGGTGCTGCACGGTGAGCAGCCGCGTCACTCGTACGTCGAGGCCCACCTCCTCACGCACCTCACGCTCGGCCGCGGCCGCCGGCGGCTCATCGGGCTCGACCATGCCCCCGGGAAGGACGAGACCGGTGCGGTTGTGGGTGCGCACGAGCAGGTGGCACCCGCCCGGTCCGGTGATCAGGACGCCGGCCGCGGCGAGGCGGGGCGGGAACGGTGCGGTCACGGTGACAGCGGACCGGGGTTGCGCCGCCAGACCACGACCGACGATCCCGGGTCGGGAGCGCGGAGCACCGGCAGCCGGCCCGGCTGGGCGGGCGCGCCGTCGAGCGCCTGCCGCAGGGCGTCGCGGGTGGCCTGCAGCTCCGCGACGAGCTCCTCGTTGCGAGCGCGGAGCGCGTCGATCTGGTGCTCGAGCGCGATGATCCGGCGGACGCCCTCGATGCCGATGCCCGACGAGGTCAGGTCGGCGATGGTGCGCAGCGCCTCGAGGTCGCGGTGGGAGTACCGGCGGCCGCCGCCGCCGGTACGCCCGGGCGTGATCAGGCCCATCCGCTCGTAGGCGCGCAGGGTCTGCGGGTGCAGGCCGGTGAGCTCGGCGGCCACGCTGATCACGTACACGGCCGCGTCCGGACGCAAGCTCGATGGCAGCTGACTGCTCGTCATGCGGGGTCCCCGCGGCGTTGTCCGGCGCAGGAGCGTCTTCGGGCCCCGGCGGGAGCGTGCGCTGGGGGAGCGCAGCGGAGGAAGCCAGGCTCTCGCTGGGTGAAGCGTTGCGGGGGAGACGGAGAACGCCGTGGGGTGCACTGGACCGCGGAGTCGGGGTCGGCGCCGAAGGCGCTCATGACGACTCGAACAGGTTGGCACGCAGCGGCTTGCCGGCCATCGCGGCCCGGTAGCGCTCGACCGCCTCACGCGCCGCATCGGGGAGTACGGCGGGCACCTGCACCTGGACGGTCGCCAGCAGGTCGCCCTTGGTGCCGTCCTTCTTCTGCGCCCCGCGACCGCGGACCCGGAAGGTGCGGCCGTTGGGGGTGCCAGCCGGGACCTTGAGCGTCACGGGGCTGCCGCCGAGCGTCGGGATCCTGATCTCGGCACCGAGGGCCGCCTCGTCGAACGAGACGGGTACGTCGAGCGTGAGGTTGTCGCCGGTGCGGCCGAAGATGCGGTGCGGTGAGACCTTGACCGAGACGTAGAGGTCACCGGCCGGGCCGCCGTTCTCACCGGCAGCACCCTTGCCGCGCAGCCGGATCCGCTGGCCGTCCTTGACGCCCGCGGGGATGCGGGCCGCGATGGTGCGCGCCGAGGTGCCACGGCCGCTGCCGTGGCAGGTCGGGCACGGGTCGTCGTACACGAGCTGGCGACCGCCGCACGCCGGGCAGGTCTCCTGCACGGAGAAGCCGCCCATCGAGTTGACGATGAAGCCGGCCCCTTCGCACTCGGGGCAGATGTGCGGACGGGTGCCGGGCTTGCCGCCGGTGCCCTGACAGGTCGGACACGGCGCGTCACTGGTCAGCCGCAGGCTCAGCGTGACGCCGTCCACCGCGTCGGTGAACCCGATGGTCGCGCTGGTCTCGGCGTCGGCGCCCTTGGTCGGCCGTGGCCGGGCCTGCTGACGTGCGCGGCCGCCCCCGAAGAGGTCGCCGAACATGTCGCCGAGGCCGCCTCCGGCAGCGCGGTCGCGCAGCAGGTCGTCGAGGTCGAAGCCGCCCTGGCCACCACCACCGAAGCCACCGCCGAAGCCACCGGAGCCGTACAGCTCGCGCATCTCGTCGTACTTGGTGCGCTTCTCGGGGTCGCCCACCACGTCGTACGCCTCGGCGACGGACTTGAACCTGTCGTGCTTGGCACTGTCACCGGGGTTGGAGTCGGGGTGGTTGGCGCGCGCAAGCTTGCGGTAGGCCTTCTTGATCTCGTCCTGGGTGGCCGTCTTGGCCACGCCGAGCTCGCCGTAGAAGTCCTTGGTCGCCCAGTCGGTGCGGACGCCGTCGGTCGTGCTCACCTGTTCACCTCCTCTGTCCTTCGGTGGTCGAGCGAAGTCGAGACCACGTCAGTCTGCTGCTGGGTCGACCACCAGCACCTGCGCCGCGCGTACGACGCGCTCGCCGATCCGGTAGCCCGCCTTGGCGATCACCTTGCACGTGGTCACGGTGACGTCGGGGTCCTGCCCGATGTGCGAGAGCGCCTCGTGCACCGTCGGGTCGAACGCGTCGCCCACGGCGCCGTACTTCAGGAGACCGGCCTTGGCGACCACGCGCTCGAGCTGGTCGGCGACGGTAGCGAAGCCCTCGTCGAGAGCTCCGTGCTCGCGGGCCCGGTCGATGTTGTCGAGCACGTCGACGATCGGCGCGAGCGCGAGGTATGTCGCGTTCTGACGCAGCAGTTCGCGGTCGCGGTCGACGCGGCGCTTGTAGTTGACGAACTCCGCCTGCAGCCGCTGGAGGTCGGCCGTGCGCTCGGCCAGGGCCATCTGGGTGGTGGTCAGCTCGTCGGAGTCGGCCAGATCGGAGTCGGCCAGATCGGACGGTGGTTCCTGAGCCAGGTCTGACGGCTCCAGCGGAGCGCCCTCCTCGAGCCAGTTGTCGACGCCGCTGATGTCGGACACCTCGTCGCCGGCAGGCCCCGTCGAGGGGGCCGCAGTCTCCTGCGGTGGTTCCTGAGGAGGGCGCCCCGCGCCCGTCTCGAAGGGCCCCCCTTCCGGACGTGGCTGGTCCTGGGTCACTTGGGCTCGCCCTCGGGGCCGGTCGCGTCGGTGCCGTCGGCCGGCTCGTCGACGATCTCGGCGTCGACGACGTCGTCGTCGGCCTCACCCGTCGAGCCGTCGGACCCACCGGCCGCGGCCTGGTCGGCCTCAGCGGCGGCGTACATCGCGGCACCCATCTTCTGGCTGGACTCACCGAGCTTGGTGACGCCGGCCTGGATCTCCTCGGGGCTCGCCTCGGCGTTCTCGAGGGTGGCCTTCAAGGTGTCGACGTCGGCCTGGACCTCGGTCTTCACGTCGTCGGGGATCTTCTCGGCGTTGTCGGCCAGGAACTTCTCGGTCGAGTAGACCAGTGAGTCGGCCTGGTTGCGGGTCTCGACGGACTCGCGACGCTTGGCGTCCTCCTCGGCGTACTGCTCGGCCTCCTTGATCATCCGGTCGATGTCGTCCTTGCCGAGCGCGGACCCGCCGGAGATCGTCATCGACTGCTCGCGACCGGACGCCTGGTCCTTGGCGGAGACGTGCACGATGCCGTTGGCGTCGATGTCGAAGGTGACCTCGATCTTGGGTACGCCGCGCGGTGCGGGCGGCAGGCCGGTCAGCTCGAAGTTGCCGAGGGGCTGGTTCTGCCCCCACATCTGGCGCTCACCCTGGGCCACCTTGATCTCCACCGACGGCTGGTTGTCGTCGGCGGTGGTGAAGATCTCCGACCGCTTGGTGGGGATCGTGGTGTTGCGCTCGATCAGGTTGGTCATCACGCCGCCCTTGGTCTCGATGCCGAGGGAGAGCGGGGTGACGTCGAGGAGCAGCACGTCCTTGACCTCGCCCTTGAGGACGCCGGCCTGGAGGGCGGCGCCGATCGCGACGACCTCGTCGGGGTTGACGCCCTTGTTGGGCTCCTTGCCGCCGAGCAGCTCCTTGACCAGGTCGGTCACGGCGGGCATCCGGGTCGAGCCGCCCACGAGGACCACGTGGTGGATCTTCGACACCTCGACGCCGCCGTCCTTGAGCACCGAGCGGAACGGCGCCTTGGTGCGGTCGAGCAGGTCGGAGGTCATCTTCTGGAACTCCGCGCGGGTCAGCTTCTCCTCGAAGTGGAGCGGGCCGGACTCGCCGTGGGTGATGTAGGGCAGGTGGATCGTGGTCTCGCTGGAGCTCGAAAGCTCGATCTTCGCCTTCTCGGCGGCCTCCTGGAGTCGCTGCTTGGCGATCTTGTCGGCAGCCAGGTCGACGCCGTTGCCCATCTTGAACTTGTTGACCATCCAGTCGACGACCCGCGAGTCCCAGTCGTCGCCACCGAGGTGGTTGTCGCCGGAGGTCGCCTTGACCTCGACGACACCCTCGCCGATCTCGAGCAGGGACACGTCGAACGTGCCGCCGCCGAGGTCGAAGACCAGGATCGTCTGGTCCTCGCCCTTGTCGAGGCCGTAGGCCAGGGCGGCCGCGGTCGGCTCGTTGACGATCCGGCTCACGGTGAGGCCCGCGATCTCGCCGGCCTCCTTGGTCGCCTGGCGCTGCGCGTCGGAGAAGTAGGCCGGCACGGTGATCACCGCGTCGGTGACCGGCTCACCGAGGTAGGCCTCGGCGTCGCGCTTGAGCTTCTGCAGCACGAACGCGCTGATCTGCTGGGGGGTGAACGTCTTGTCGTCGATCTGCTGGGTCCAGTCGGTGCCCATGTGGCGCTTGACGGACCGGATGGTGCGGTCGACGTTGGTGACGGCCTGGCGCTTGGCGACCTCGCCGACGAGCACCTCGCCGGACTTCGCGAACGCGACCACCGAGGGGGTGGTGCGGGCGCCTTCTGCGTTGGCGATGACGGTGGGTTCTCCACCTTCGAGGACGGCGACGACGCTGTTCGTCGTACCGAGGTCGATGCCGACGGCACGAGCCATGTGGGTTACCTCCGGGAGTCTTCCGGCCGGGCTGTCCGGCCGGGATGCGGGTTGTCTGGGTCGCTCCATCCTGGACATTGCGTCCCGGAGAAGCAAACTGGTTGAGTCGACTTCACTCAACTTCGTTCATGCGGTCCAACGCAGGTGTACGCCGAGTTGTTCCGGCCAGCGGCGTAGGTTTGGGACGTGAGCCCCGCCACACCCTCGTCGCCCTCGCCAGTCTCACCGGCGCAGCAGTTCGACGTCCATCGGGGCTACGGGGGGAGCTGAGCCGTGTCGACCCCGCAGTGCCAGCACATCTGCCTCTACTCCAGCGACCTGGCAGCCACCCACGCCTTCTGGACCGACATCGTCGGGCTGTGAAGGTCTGCACCTATCGATCGGGGTCGCTGCTGACCTTTGAGCTGGCCGACGGTTTCGTGCTGCGCTACGAGCCCGTGCCAGATGCGACGGGTCGCCCGCTGGGCGCGGGTGTGCGCTTTGTGGGCATCCAGCTGTCTTCGCGCGCCGAGGTCGACGGCTGGTTCGACAGGCTCCAAGAGTCGGTCCAGGTGGTCGACGACATGCGGGAACGGCATCGCTCGGCGATGGGGCCCTACGGCTTCGTGGTCGCCGATCCGGACGGATACCGGTTCAAGCTCTTCCGCTACAACACTGGTCCCCCCGCGTGAGCGCACGCGACGTGACCTTGGCTCAGCCGAAGATCGCGAGCTCGTCGCGCCAGTCGTCGATCAGGTCGCCGCAGACCGTGCTGCCGTGGGCGGCGTCCCAGGCGCGGACCTCACGGTCGACGACCGCGAACGTACGACGGAGCGCCGCCGGGTCGCCCGCCAGCATCAGCTCGAGCTCGGGCAGGAACGCCTCGGCCGACCACTCGGGCACGTCGAGCGGATGCTCGCGGAGCTCCCAGGGAAGGTACTTGTTGTAGGGCCGGACCCGGCCGGCGAGGGTGAACACGACATCGAGCAGCCAGGGCAGCGACTCGGCAGCGTCGAGCCGCGACTCCGGCACCCGGCCGTCGCGGTGGCTCTTGAGGGCGCGGTAGGCGAAGTTGACCCAGCCGTCGAGCCGGTCGTGGTCGATCAGCATCGCGCGCTGCTCGTCATCATCGAGCACCGCCAGGCGTCGTACGGCGGCGGTGATCCGGCCGCCGGTGTCGTCGCGGAGCACCTCGGCGTAGGCGCAGGACCAGCGATAGAACCACCCCTCGCTGCCGTAGGGAGACACCTCCTCCAGCTCGGTCAGGGTGGTCGGGATCTCATCGATCGCCGGGCTGCGAGACGTCTCTCGTCCGCCGTTGTCGGCCCGGACGACGTACACGTCGACGTCGGAACGCTCGGTGGCCATCCCCCGCGCCGCCGATCCGCTGAGCACCAGGCCGAGGATCGAAGGGTCGTCACGGGCGACCAGCTCGTCCAGAGCAGCGAGGGCCGCGACGGGGATCACAGATAGCGACGCTAACGTGAGCGCCCATGGCGCGCCATCGGGTTCTGGTCTCCGCGCACCGGTGCGGGTACGCCGAGCTGGGCCCGGACCGTGGCCTGGAGAACACCCTGGCGGCCCTCGACCTGGCGGCCACGGCGGGTGCGGACTACTGCGAGTTCGACGTCCGACGCTGCGCGGACGGCACCTTCGTCGCCGCCCACGACCCCGACGTCGGCGCGGAGCCGGTCGCCATCCGGCGACTGAGCTGGCTCGAGGTGCACGAGCGGGCGCCGGGCGTGCTGCTGCTGGCCGACCTGCTCGAGGCCCTGAGCGAGCACGGTCTCGGCGCCCATGTGGACGTGAAGTTCGAGACCGCCGGCCGGGCCCGGGAGGCCGGCGAGTCCTGGGAGGGCGACCTGCTCGACCTGCTCGTCGCTCACGTCGACCCGGCCCGGATCGTGCTGACGACCGGTCGCCGCAACGCCACGCGGGCGATGCGCCGGTGGATCGACGACCACGGCGCGCCGGTGCTGGTCGGGATGAGTGTCGGGGCGAGTCTGGCAGGGCTCGGCTGGCGCGAGATGGCGCGCAGCATCTGGGGCCAGTTGGCGCCGCGGGCGCGATTCGAGGACTCCGAGGCCGACGCGATCGCCGCCCACTACGCCCTGGCGATGTTCCGGCTGACCCGCTGGACCACCCGGATCGGCGTACCCCTGCTGGTGTGGACCGTCGACAACCCGCGCCTGCAGCGGCGGCTGCTGCGCGACCACCGGGTCTGGATGATCACCACGAACTACCCGGCCTGCGCCGTCCGCCTGCGCGACGGCACCAGATAGTCAGCAGCGACCGATGTCGCGCGCGTGGAACTCGCCGCCACCGCCGAAGCCGTCGCCTCCGATCGTCAGGGCGACGGTGTAGCGCGAGCCCTTGGCCGGAGCGGTCACTCTCACACAGTGGCTAGCCTTGGCGTGGTGCTTCCCTCCCACGCCGAGATCACCCGCCACCACGACGAGCCGCCGGGCGTCGATCCCTGGGTCGAGGGGTACGTCGACCGCCCCTACGCCATCCGTGTCGAGGAGTACGACGACGCCTGGCCGGCGGCGTTCGAACGCGTCGCGTCGGCCGTCCGAGACGCCCTCGGAGCGCGGATGCTCGAGATCCACCACGTCGGCTCGACCTCGGTGCCGGGCCTCCCCGCGAAGCCGATCATCGACGTCGACCTGGTCGTCTCGGACCCGGCCGACGAGGCGGCGTACCTCCCCGCGCTGGTGGGCGCCGGCTTCCGGCACGCGATCCGCGAGCCGTGGTGGCACGAGCACCGGCTGCTGAAGTACGACGACCCCCACACCAACCTGCACGTCTTCGGGCCAGACTGTCCCGAGGTGATCCGCCACGCGATGTTCCGGCAGTGGCTGCTCGACCACCCCGACGAGCTCGCGACGTACGCCGAGGCCAAGCGGACGGCCGCCGCCGAGATCAACGGCCGCGAGGGCGGCGGCACCGGCATGGACTACAACCGCGTCAAGGAGCCGGTCGTGCGGGCGATCTACGGGCGGATGTTCCGCGCCCACGGCATGCTCGCGTGACAACCGTCCGGACCGCCACCGCCGCCGACATCGACGCCATCGCGGCGATCTACGACCACGAGGTCGCCACCGGGATCTCCACGTTCGACCTGGCGCCACCACCGCCCGAGCACTGGGCCGCGCGCATCGGCAGCGCCGAGCCCGGCCACCACTTCCTGGTCGCCGACGGCGACGGCGAGGTGGTCGGCTTCGCCCACGCCTCGACGTACCGACCGCGACCCGGCTACCGACTCACCCGCGAGACGTCGGTCTACCTCACCGAGGCCGCGCGCGGTCGCGGGCTCGGCCGCGCGCTGTACGACGACCTGCTCCCGCGCCTGCGTGCCGACGGCGTGCACGTGGCACTGGCCCTGATCGCGCTGCCCAACGACGCCAGCGTGCGGCTGCACGAGGCGGCCGGCTTCGAGCTGGCCGGCACCATGCGCGAGGTCGGCCGCAAGTTCGACCGGTGGATCGACATCGCGTGGTTCCAGCTCACGCTGTGACAGGGCGGCGCGGGGCTCACCGCACGAAGGGCACCAGCGCCACGGCCAGGAAGAGCAGCGTGAGATAGGCGTTCGACAGGTGGAACAGTCGCATCGGCCTCAGCTCCGACAGCTCATCGGAGCCAGCGGCTCGGCGACGAAGGCCCACCGCCTCACCGACGAAGACGGCCCCGAGCACCAGCGCCAGGACCGGGAACACCGGCCCGGTGTGGGCGACCGGCCACAGCACCAGCGACGTCGCCACGGTGGCCACGGCGTAGGCCACGATCTGGCGCGCGACCAGCTGGACCGGCGCCACCGCCGGCAGCATCGGCACCTCGGCTGCCGCATAGTCCTCGCGGTAGCGGATGGCCAGCGCCCAGAAGTGCGGCGGGGTCCAGAAGAACACCACGAGGAACAGCACCACCGGCGCCCAGGCGAGGTCGTCGCGCACCGCTGTCCAGCCGATCAGGGTCGGCACGCACCCCGCCGCGCCACCCCAGACGATATTCTGGCTGGTGCGGGGCTTGAGCCACATCGTGTAGCCGAGGACGTAGAAGGCGTTCGCGGCCACGGCCAGCAGGGCCGACCACCAGTTGACGAAGACGCCGAGCAGCAGTGTCGAGACCACCCCGAGGGTCAGGCCGAACACCAGGGCCGCCTCCCGCGTGACCGCGTCACGCGCGAGCGGGCGGCGTCGGGTGCGGCGCATCCGGGCGTCGATGTCGGCGTCGACCACGCAGTTGAGCGCGTTGGCACTGCCCGCGGACAGGGTGCCCCCGACGAGGGTGAACAACACCAGCCCGAGCCGCGGGACCCCGTCGCTGGCGAGGAACATCACCGGCAGCGTCGTCAACAGCAACAGCTCGATGATGCGGGGCTTGGTCAGCGCGACGTACAGCTGGACGGTGTCGAGCAGGCGTACGACGCGGGGCACGGCGGCGGTCACGGGCACGGTCATGAGGAACCACCGGTCAGCCATCGCACCACGTCGACGACCTGGCCGGGCGACCAGTTGTCCGGAGACTGCTGCTTGAGGTTGCGGTGGCCCAGGGCGTCCATGAACCGGTAGATGCGCGGCGGGATCGCCCGGCCAGATCGCAGGGAGCCGAACCCGTCTGCCTCGTAGCGGAAGTGTTGGCGGGCGTCGATGAAGATCAGCTCGTCGGTGTGGCTGAGGTCGTAGTGCAATGCCTGGCCGGTGACCCAGTCCCGGGGGTACGGCGGTGAGTTCTGGGTGCGGTGGCGCCAGATGCCCAGCCTGGTCCAGAGCCGGTCGAGCGTCGCCGGATCCCCGCTCAGCACCTCCCAGTTGGGCAGGGTGCCGAAGGTGCTCTCGTAGGCGCGTAGGTGTCGCGCGTCGTCGCGGCGGGGGTCGATGGTCAGGCTGACGAACTCCACCTGCGACCCGAGCGACGTACGGTTGATCGCCCGGGCGGCCTGCAGGATGCTCGCCGTACCGACCGGGCAGCTCTCCTGGCACTGGGTCAGCACGTCGGAGAGCACCACGACCTTGCCGCGCAGCGCGCCCAGACTGGTGACCCGGCCGTGGCCGTCGACCAGGCGGGCCCCGAGCACGTCCGGCGGCACCGGCCCGTCGAGCGCCGTCCCGAACGACGGCGCGGTGGGGTCGTCGGGCCCCGCCACGGCAGCCGCATCCTGGTGTGCCCCACACGCGGTGGCCACGATCAGCAGTGCCGCTGTCACGACCGCCGTGCGGATCGTTCCCCCCGTCGCCGAACCGGCGTAACGTCGTGAACTGTGGCCGACGCGATGAGATTGCTGCGGAGCTGGGACGCCGCGCCGCTGCCGTGGTTGGCCCTGGTGGTCACCGCCGCGCTCTACCTGGTCGCCGCTCGCGCGGTCACCGGGCGCACGCCCGGCCACCCCTGGCCGGCCTGGCGGACCGCCTGCTTCCTCGGTGGCCTGGCGGTCACGCTGGTCGCACTGGTCGGGCCACCGGGCGCCTGGGACGACGTGTTCTTCTACGCCCACATGACCCAGCACATCGTGCTCACCATGGTCTCGGCCCCCCTGCTGGTGCTCGGCGACCCGGTGCTGCTGGTCCTGCGGGTCAGCAGCCACGACACCCGGCGTCGCCTCGTGGTGCCCGTGCTGCGCAGCCGCGTCGTGCACGCGTTGACCCACCCCGTCACCGGGTGGGTGAGCTTCGTGGCTGTGATGGGTCTGACCCACCTGCCCGCGGTGTACGACGCCTTCCTGCGCCACCCGGTGCTGCACGACTACGTCGAGCACCCGCTCTACCTCGCCAGCGGCCTGCTCTTCTTCTACCCCCTGCTCGCACCCATCGCCGGGACCCGTCACGTGCGGCACTGGGTGCGCCTGGTGTCGCTGTTCACCGTGATGGTGCCGATGGCGATCATCGGCTTCTTCATCTTCGCGATGCCACACCTGGCCTACCCCTACTACGCCCACGTCGCACG
>JBPCQY010000042.1:0-5218 GCA_050997635.1 Nocardioides sp. | reverse complement strand
GCGCAGCTCGCGCCCGGTGCCCTCGATGGGGTGCTGCTCGCCCTTGGCACGCAGGGCCTTGAACTCCGGGGCGCCGGCGTCCTGGTCGTCGATGAAGCGCTGGGCGAACGAGCCGTCCTTGATCCTCTCCAGGACGCCCACCATGTTCTCCTTCACCTTCTCATCGATCACCAACGGGCCCGAGACGTAGTCGCCGTACTCCGCCGTGTCGGAGACCGACCAGCGCTGCTTGGCGATGCCGCCCTCGTACATCAGGTCGACGATCAACTTGAGCTCGTGCAGGCACTCGAAGTAGGCGACCTCCGGCTGGTAGCCGGCCTCGGTGAGCACCTCGAAGCCGTACTGCACGAGCTGGGAGGCGCCGCCGCACAGCACGGCCTGCTCACCGAACAGGTCGGTCTCGGTCTCCTCGGTGAACGTCGTGCGGATGCCGCCGGCGCGCAGGCCGCCGATCGCCTTGGCGTAGGCGAGCGCGAGGTCCCAGGCCTTGCCCGAGGCGTCTGCCTCGACGGCGACGAGGACGGGTACGCCGCGCCCGTCGACGTACTCACGGCGGACCAGGTGGCCCGGGCCCTTCGGCGCGATCATCACGACGTCGACACCCGCGGGCGGGGTGATGTAGCCGAAGCGGATGTTGAAGCCGTGGCCGAAGACCAGGGTGTCGCCAGGCGTGATGTTGGGCTCGATCGACTCGGCGTACAGCGTGCGCTGCACGTGGTCGGGGGCGAGGATCACGATCACGTCGGACTCCTCCACCGCCTCGCCGGGCGTGAGCACCCGCAGTCCCTCGGCCTCCGCCTTGGCGCGCGACTTCGAGCCCTCGGGCAGGCCGACGCGTACGTCGACTCCGGAGTCGCGCAACGACAGCGCGTGGGCGTGGCCCTGGGAGCCATAGCCGAGCACCGCCACGTTCTTGCCCTGGATCAGGGACAGGTCGGCGTCGTCGTCGTAGAACATCTGGGCCACGGGGGCTCTCCTTCTTCGGTTTGGACGGACATACTTCGTGGGCGTTTCCTACGCTTTGTGGGGGAAGTTTCCTGCACAGAGCGCCCATTTCCCCGCCTAGGCGGGGAATCCGACAGCTCGGGGCGCCGGCACCGCGACCGGCCGGGCGTGGCGTTCGCTGATCGAGCGCGACCCGCGGCCGATCGCGACCATCCCGGACTGCACGAGCTCGCGCACGCCGAACGGCTCGAGCACCCGGAGGAAGTCGGCCAGCTTGTCGCCGTTGCCGGTCACCTCGATGGTGACGGCGTCGGGGGCCACGTCGACGACCTTGGCGCGGAACAGCTGCACCACGTCGAGCACCTCGCCGCGGGTGTGCGCGTCGGCTCGCACCTTGACCAGCAGCAGCTCGCGGTTGACCGACGCGGGCCCGTCGAGCTCGACGACCTTGATCACCTCGATCAGCTTGTTGAGCTGCTTGGTGACCTGCTCGAGGGGCGAGTCGTCGAGGCTGACCACGATCGTCATCCGCGAGATCTCTTCGTGCTCGGTCGGCCCGACCGCGAGCGAGTCGATGTTGTAGCCGCGCCGGGAGAACAATCCTGCAATGCGCGCCAGCACACCGGGCTTGTTCTCCACGAGCACCGAGAGCGTGTGAGTGGTCATGAGAGGTCATCCTCGTCGAACTTCGGCGCGAGATCCCGGGCGTACTGGATCTCGTCGTTGCTGGTGCCGGAGGCGACCATCGGCCACACCATCGCGTCACGGTGCACCCGGAAATCGACCACGACGGGGCGGTCATCGATCGCCATCGCCTTCTCGATCGTCGCGTCCACGTCGGCCGGGTTGTCGCACGCGAGGCCGACGCAACCGTAGGCCTCGGCGAGCTTGACGAAGTCGGGGATACGCTTCGACTCCAAGTCCGTGTTCGAGTAACGCGAGTTGTAGAACAGCGTCTGCCACTGACGCACCATGCCGAGCGACTCGTTGTTGATCACCGCGACCTTGATGGGGATGTCGTTGATCGCGCAGGTGGCCAGCTCCTGGTTGGTCATCTGGAAGCAGCCGTCGCCGTCGATCGACCACACGGTCGCGTCCGGCCGGCCGACCTTGGCGCCCATCGCCGCCGGCACCGAGAAGCCCATCGTGCCGAGGCCGCCGGAGTTGATCCAGGTGCGCGGGTGCTCGTAGCCGACGAAGTGGGCAGCCCACATCTGGTGCTGGCCCACGCCGGCGCAGTAGATCGCCTCGGGCCCGACCAGGGCGCCGAGCCGCTCCATGACCAGCTGCGGCGCGAGGCTGCCGTCGGCCGGGGCGTCGTACGCCAGGGGATAGCGCTTCTTGAGCGAGGCCAGGAAGTCGACCCAGGCCTCGTAGTCGCCGGTGTTGCCCGCCTCGGACTCGCTGCGCAAGGAGGCCGTGAGGTCGGCGATGACCTCGCGGCAGTCGCCGACGATGGGTACGTCGACCGCGCGGTTCTTGCCGATCTCGGCCGGGTCGATGTCGGCGTGGATGATCTTGGCTCCGGGGGCGAAGGAATCGAGGTTGCCGGTGACCCGGTCGTCGAAGCGGGCCCCGAGGCTGACGATCAGGTCGCTGCGCTGCAGCCCCGCAACCGCCGCCACGGTGCCGTGCATGCCGGGCATGCCGAGGTGCTGTGGGTTGCTGTCGGGGAACGCACCACGCGCCATCAGCGTGGTCACGACCGGGATGCCGGTGAGGGCGGCGAGCTCGGTCAGCTCACGCGAGGCGTTGGCGCGGATGGTGCCGCCGCCGACGTAGAGCACCGGCCGCTTGGCCTCGAGCAGCAGCCGGGTCGCCTCGCGGATCTGCTTCGCGTGCGGCTTGGTGACGGGCCGGTAGCCCGGCAGGTGCAGCGACTCGGGCCAAGCGAACGACGTCGTCGCCTGCAGGGCCGACTTCGCGATGTCGACCAGCACCGGACCGGGCCGGCCGGTCGAGGCGATGTGGAAGGCCTCGGCGATGGTCCGCGGAATGTCGGCGGGATCGGTGACCAGGAAGTTGTGCTTGGTGATCGGCATCGTGATGCCGCGGATGTCGGCCTCTTGGAAGGCGTCCGTGCCGATCGCGGCCGCACCGACCTGGCCGGTGACGGCCACCAGCGGCACCGAGTCCATGTAGGCGTCGGCGAGCGCCGTGACCAGGTTGGTGGCACCGGGACCGGAGGTCGCCATGCACACGCCGACGCGGCCGGTCGCCGCGGCGTACCCCTGCGCGGCGTGGCCGGCGCCCTGCTCGTGCCGGACCAGGATGTGCCGGATCGAGGAGTCCATGAGCGGGTCGTACGCCGGCAGGATGGCGCCGCCGGGGATGCCGAAGATGTGCTCGACGCCGGCCGTCTCCAACGACGTGATCAGGCTCTGCGCCCCCGTCATCGTGCCGGTCTGCTCTGCCATCGTGGTGTCCTCGGGGTCGGGTCTCGACAAGTTCTGGCCAACAAAAAACCCCTCGGCCGGACGACGGCGAGGGGTGACGCGAAGGTGAGCCGGGCTCACCCCACGCGTCGGGTACGTACAAGAAGCGTCATGCGCATGGCTCCAGGCTCCCCGTCGCGCCGCGCGACCGTCAAGCACCTGTGACCGCCGTCCCACTATTTGGTACGTCGATCCCACATGACGGACGTCAGTCGCGGCCGAGCCCCGTGGTGACGCACGCCTTGTTGCCCTGGGCGTCGGCGAGCACGGTGCACCGAGGTGCGCGCTCGTCGGAGACCAGCACACCGCCGGCCGCAAGGGCCGCTGCGATGCGTCCGGCCGCCTCCTCCGCCGGCACCCTCACGTCGAGGTGGAAGCGCTGGCGAGGCTCGTCGTGCGGCTGTGTCTGCTGGAACCACAGCGTGGGCAGGGCGCCATCGCCGTCGCCCAGCTCGCCGTCCGCCAGCGTGCTGTCGGTGAGGCCGAGCACGGCCCGCCAGAACGGCCGGATGGCGTCGGCATCGGCGGTGTCGAGCCCGATCTCGAGCACCGACACCGCCGAGGGGTCGGCGCTCGCACCCAGGTCGGTGGCGTAGGCGCTGGTCCGCCGAGCGAGCTCGAGGTCGCGGCTGCTCACCCCGCCGACGTCGTGGCTGGTGAGCCGGACGTTGAGGTGGGGGTAGCGCAGGTCGAGGTCGGGGTGGTGGTTCAGCTCCTCGGCGTCGCGCCCGATCCGGTTGACCAGCTCGAGGCCGGTGGCGAAGTCGCCGGTGCGGAAGCGGGCGTGCAGCGCGGAGAACAGCATCCGCCAGTCGTCGAGTCCGGCGTCCTGCACCTGCTGGAAGGTCAGCGTCTGCTTGGGGTCAGCGGGAGTCATGCGTCCAGCCTGCCGGAGTCGTCAAGCGCGGCCGACTCCGCGAGCCCGGCCATCACCGGCCGGGCTTGTCATGGTCCATGTCCTGCAGGAGTGCGGCCAGCCGCTCGGGGAAGCGCCCCCGCCACTCGCCGCCCGGCTGCGGCGACGTCGGCCAGAACTCGAGGAAGGACACCGCGATCACGTTCTCGACGTCCTCGTCCCCCGCGGCGAGCGCGTCACCGAGCTCGCGGTCGACGTCGACGACGACGTGCTGCGCCTCGGGATTGTCGGGCTCCCGCTGCTCCACCCAGGTGCCGATGGTGGGCATCACCAGGTGGGGCGACAGGTCGCCCTCCATGTCGTCGAGGTGCTCGTCGAGGAGGGGCTGCAGAACCGGATCTGCAGCCACCAGTCGCTGGATGAAACGTTGTTCGGTCGTCGCCATCAGTGTCCTGCCAGGGCCGCGAGAAGGTCATCAAGCATGTGTTCGGCCGCCGCGATCTCGCTCGGGTCGGCGGGCCGTCCTCCTCCCGAGTGGTCGATGAGCGCAGCCTTCCCGGCCGCGGAGCGGCCAAACAGCGGAAACCCCTCACGTCACGTGTGGTGCTGGGGAAGCAGGTCCGCGAGCGATCGGCGCTGGGTTCCGGCCTCGTGGTTGGCCGGGTCCAGCCACGCGTCGTACGCCGTGCGGAGGGCGGCCCACTCGGTGTCGGTGATCGAGTACCAGTCGGTGTCGCGGTTGCGGCCCCGGTAGACCATCGCGTTGCGGAACCGGCCCTCGTAGGTGAAGCCCAACCGGGGCGCCGCGCGGCGCGAAAGCTCGTTGAGGCTGTCGCACTTCCACTCCTAGCGGCTGTAGCCGAGCTCCTCGAAGACGTACTCCCCCAGCCGTACGACGGCCTCGGTCGCCGCCGTGGTGCGCTGGAGGTCGGGCCCGAAGATCACCGCCGCAACCTCGGCGGACCCCTGCTCGGGGAAGATC
>JBPCQY010000192.1:0-2941 GCA_050997635.1 Nocardioides sp. | reverse complement strand
TGTCGGCGTACTAGCTCACGTGTCGGTGCGCGTACGACCTCACGTGTCGGTCTTCGACGTGGGGATCATGGCATGGCGGCGCCGGGGTTTGTCTGTTTGGGGCGGGGCGTGTTGCCGATGTCGGGTATGAGTTCTTGCACGGTGATGAGCTCGTCGCAGCAGGGGCTGTGCCCGCCGGGGCCGAGGCGTCGGCAGAACAGCTGGCAGTCCGGGCAGCGTTGCTCGTCGAGGTAGCGGGCTTCGCACTCGGGACATTGGTAGATCGTCTGGGCCTTGCGGGCGCGGGGCGGCAGCGGGGCTGGTTGCGGGGGTTGCGGGGGGTGCCGGTGTCGGTAGGCGGCTTGTTTGCAGGCCGCTGAGCAGTAGCGCTGTCGTCCTCGTGCGAGGATCGTTTGCTGGCAGTGGGCGCAGGTCAGGAGCCGCTCGCCGGGCGCGGTCGCTACGGGGCTTGTCGTCACGCGCATCGTCACGTCACGGACCGGTCGGACGTGGCGTTTGTGCTGGTGGCGTCGCTGCCCGCCTTGGTCGTGCTCTTGGTCGCGGGCTCGGTGTTGGGGAGCAGCCCGAGCCGGTCCTTGAGCCGGTAGCTGGGTCCGTTGATCGCCAGCACGTCGCAGTGGTGCAGCAGCCGGTCCAGGATGGCGGTGGCCAGCACGTCGTCGCCCAGGACCTGGCCCCATTCGGCGAAGCTCTTGTTACTCGTGATGATCATGCTGCCGCGTTCGTAGCGGCGGGAGACGAGCTGGAAGACCATGTTGGCTTCGGCGCGGTCCAGCGGGAGGTAGCCGACTTCGTCGACGACCAGGACGGCGGGGCGCAGGTAGCTGCTGAGCTGGCGGTTGAACCGGCCGGTCGCCTCGGCGAGCTTGAGCTTGCCGACCAGGTCGTCCAGGCTGGTGAAGTAGACCGAGAACCCGGCTTGGCAGGCCGCGACGGCCAGGGCTGAGGCCAGGTGGGTCTTGCCGACCCCGGGTGGGCCGAGGAGCACGACGTTGCCGTGGCGTTCGATGAACTCCAGCGTCGCCAGGTCGCGGACCTTGCGCGGGTCGAGGTCGGGTTGGAAGGTGAAGTCGAACTCTTCCAGGCTTTTGTGGTGTGGCAGCCCGGACAGTTTCAGGGCGTTGCGGAAGCGGCGTCCCTCACGGACTCCGAGTTCCTCGCCGAGGAGCAGGTCGAGGAAGTCCAGGTAGCCCATCTGGTCGGTTTCGGCGCGGGCGACAGTCTCGCTGACCGTCTCGCACAGATGGGTCATGCCCAGGCGGGTGGCGTGCTCGCGGATGCGGGTGGTGACCAGTGTGCTCATCGTGTGGCTCCAGGTGTGGGTGTGGACGTCGGTGGGGGTGTGGGTGCGGTGGGTGGTAGGCCGACGGCGGTGTCGTAGCTGGACAGGGCTCGGCGGGCGACCGGGGTGGCTGCGGCGTTGCTGCGGTTCAGCAGGGCCTGCAGCGGGTTCGGCGTGTCGCCGGTCACCAGCACCGGATCGTGGTCGCTGCGGTGGCGGGGTGGGTCGAGCACGGTGGAGCGGGTGTGACCGTCGGGCAGCCCGTCCCAGTGGTCGGGGTCGACCACCCAGGCGCCGCGCACGGCCGAGCGGGTGTGGACGGCCAGCACCGTCGAGGTGGCGCCGTGCGCCAGGCTGCTGCCTGCCGCGCCAGCAGGCCCGGACGTGCCGGCGGTGCCGGGTAGGGCGTGCACGGTGATGGTGTCGGGGCTGGCCCGGACCTCGACGCTCTGCCCGGCCCGGACCCGGCGGGCCGGGACGGAGTAGAGCGAGGCCTCGAAGGAGATCAGGCAGTCCTTGCCGACCCGGCGCAGGTGCCGGTCGGTGACCAGGTAGGGCAGCCCGGGCAGCGGCGTGAGCGCGGCCCGGTCGGCCTCGGCCCGCACCGCGATGACCTGCCCGTGGGTGCGGTGGACCTGCGCGCGCCGGATCGGCAGCCAGCCGGTGAAGGTGTCGTCGAGCTCGGCCAGGGAGGCGAAGCTGCGCCCGGCCAGCACGTGCTCACGCACGATCAGCACCTGACGTTCGACCCGGCCCTTGCCGGTCGGGCGGTAGGCCGCCAGCGGGTCGATCGTGAAGCCGTAGTGCCCGGCGAACGCCGCCGCCTCAGGGTGCAACGGAACGGCCTGCCCTGGCGCGACGTGTCGCTTGATGACGGTCTTGGTCCGGTCGTAGACGATCGAGCCCGGAACGCCGCCGAAGTGCGCGAACGCCCGGCGGTGACAGTCCCAGAACGTCGCCAGGTCCATCGAGCAGGTGAAGCAGGTGAACGGGTCGCGGGAGAACGACAGCACCATGTGGAAGGAGTAGGTCTTGGCGATCCCGACCGCGGCGAGCACGTCGCCCTCCTCGCCCCAGTCGACCTGCGCCTGCGCCCCGGCGATCACCTCGAAGCGCCGGTGCAAGCCCCGCAACCCGCTGTCCTGGCCGTCGCCCGCGAGCTCGTCGGCGATCAGCGGCCGGACCCTCGCCAGGTGCATCTTGACCCGCTGGTAGTGACCGGTGAAGCCATGATCAGCCACCAGGCGCTCGTAGATCACGCTTGCGCGCAGCATGATGTCGGTCCGTAACCACGCCTCGATCAACGCGACGAACGGCGTGATCACCTGCGGCTGCGTTCCCGCGCGAGGCGGCGCGGCAGGTGGCCCGACCAGGCCGTCCTCGGACAGGTACTTGCGCACGGTGCGCCAGTCGACATCGCACTCGAGTGCGATCTCGGCATAGGACGCGCCGGCCTCGTGCAACACACGGAAACGACGGATGTTCATCCAGGACTCCGAATCCAGGATCATGAGAGGGGTCACCCTTCGGGCTCGTCTACTTGGCGGTGGACGAACCGGAGGGTGACCCGCAACTCGGGCGAGGAGAGACTCGACTCGCCGAAGACCTACCTACACATCAGGTCGTACCCCGACCGACACGTGAGGTCGTACGCGGACA
>JBPCQY010000178.1:0-11089 GCA_050997635.1 Nocardioides sp. | reverse complement strand
CGTGTCGGTCGCCTCGCACTCGACCGGCAGGGTCTCGAGCCGGTCGAAGAGATAGGTGCTGGTGATGAAGTCGGCCACCTGAGCGTCGGGGGCGAGGAGCACGCGGCGGCCGTCGGGCTCACACAGCATCACGTCGTTGAAGGCGCCGTACGGCGTGGTGTGCCAGCTGCCGATGACGATGCGCACCCCGGACTCCGACCCGAGGCCCGCGATCGCGCCACCGAAACGGAGGGTGGGCATGGGCCCCATCCTGCCCGTAGCGTGTGGAACGTGGCGAAGTACGACGTGAACCCGGCGGCCGTCGCCCACGCGCGCCGGCTGATCGACGCGAAGCAGTATGTCCTCGACAGCGACTGGGGCGAGATGCAGCCGGACGCCGAGGCACAGAACGCCTATCTCGAGCGGCACTCGTGGCAGGAGTACGCCGCGTGGCACCTCGGGCTGACCGAGGGCGCGAACGAGGAGACCAAGGCCCGCCATGCATTCGGCTACGGCGACCTGAGGCGGGTGCACCGCACCGGACTGATCGCCTGCGTCTACCGCGCCGCCGAGTGGCGGCACAAGGAGGTCGAGCTCGCCGCCCACGAGCTGCTGCAGCACCTCGACCGCACCTCGGGCTGACGCCCTCCGACACCCACCACCTCACCCGGGGTGGCAGCACGGGGCACAATGCCGCACGTGAGCGACGCGACGCACTATGCCCTGTTCGCGGGCGGGCTCGCCGTGCTCACGGGTACGACGACGGTGCTGGCGCGCTGGGCCGGGCTGCGGCTGGGCTGGGTGCCGGTCGTGGCCGTCGTCCGCGCGTCGCTGCAGCTGAGCGTCATCGCGCTCCTGCTGCGCGGCATCCTGGCGGTGCCGTGGACGGTCGCCGTGTTCGTGCTGCTGATGCTCTCCACGGCGTCGTGGACCTCGTCGGGACGCCTGCGAGAGCTCTGGCGTGGCCGCCGGGCGGCCGTCGCGGGAGTCACGGCCGGAGCCATCGTGGTGCTGGTGCTGGTCTTCGGGCTGAGGATGGTCGACCTCGACGTGCGGTACGTCGTGGCCGTGTCCGGCATCGTGATCGGCAACATGATGACTGCGGCGACGCTGGCGGGGCGCAACTTCCTGCGGGCCTCGCGGGCCCAGCGCGACCAGATCGAGGGCTGGCTCGCGCTCGGCGCGAGCCCCAGCCAGGCGCACGCCGAGATCGGCCGGGAGGCGGTGCGTGAGTCGCTGCTGCCGACCCTGGACCAGACCCGCGCGACTGGCCTGGTCACCCTGCCCGGCGCGTTCGTGGGCGCCCTGTTCGGAGGTGCGAGCCCCACCGTGGCGGCTCAGTTCCAGCTGGTGGTGCTGGCCGGGATCGCGCTCGGGATGACGGTCACCGCGATCGTGGTGACCCGCCTGGTCGGCCGCACGCCGTACGTCCTCGCGGAGGGCTGAGCACACCGGTGGCGGCACCCGTAGCCCGCATGGGCTATGGACGGGAGCCTTAAGAACGGGTTTCGATGTGTGCACTTGTCCGCGGAGGGCTCGAGCCTCGGCAAGCCGGTGCCCGCTTCGCTCACGCGGCGTTTCGACATCGATTCCGGCACCAACCCGTCCGACGTACTCGCCGAGGCCGCCCACCTGGCGCGATCGAACCGCTGGACCCAACGCCTGTCGACCCCGACCGCCTTCAACGGCGCGGGCACCGTCGACGGACGCTCCTGCTCGGGTTGGCCACCCTAGGGTGGGGCCGGTGAGCACGCCGACCCATGCCGCGATCTCGCCCGACTCGGGTGGGCACTGGACCGAGCCCGGTGCCTGGCGGCCGGTCGACGGGGTGCTCCGGATCCCGCTGCCACTGCCGATGGACGGGCTGCGCGCGGTCAACGTCTACGTGCTCGAGACCGACGACGGCCTGACCCTGATCGACGGTGGGTGGGCGGTTGAGGCCGGCCGCGCGGCGCTGGAGTCGTCGTTGGCGCTGGCCGGCTACGCGTTGCCCGACATCCGGCGCTTCCTGGTCACCCACGTGCACCGCGACCACTACACCCAGGCGGTGACCGTACGCCGCGAGGTCGGTGCCCATGTCAGCCTCGGCCTCGGCGACAAGCCGACCCTCGACCTGGTGCACAGCGGCACCACCAGCGACCCCACGCTGCGCTCGCTGGAGGCCGCGGGGGCTCACGACATCGCCCGCGGGTGGAAGGCGTTCACCGACGGACAGGTGCCCGACCTCTCGCTGTGGAGCTACCCCGATGCCTGGCTCGACGGCGACCACACGGTCGAGGTCGGCACGCGGACCCTCGACGCCGTCGCGACGCCGGGCCACACCCAGGGGCACTACGTCTTCGCCGAGCGGGCGGCCGGGGTGCTGTTCGCGGGCGACCACGTGCTGCCCACGATCACCCCCTCCATCGGGTTCGAGCCGGTGCCCGTCGACCATGCGCTGGGTGACTTCCTGGCGTCCCTGACCAAGGTGCGCGGGCTGCCCGACTACACGCTGCTGCCGGCACACGGCCCGGTCGCACCGTCGTCCCACGCCCGGATCGACGCCTTGCTCGCGCACCACGACGACCGGCTGGCGGCGTGCCTGGTGGCAGTGGCGGCGTCCGGAAGCACGGCGTACGACGTCGCGGGGGCGCTGCCCTGGACCCGGCACGCCCACGCCCTCGCCGACCTGGACACCTTCAACGCCGCTCTGGCCTCGCTCGAGACCAAGGCCCATCTGGACCTGCTCGTCGCGCGCGGCCGGCTGACCCGCACGTTCGGCGGCCCGACGGCCGTCTACGCGCCTACGGCCGCAGGAACGCCACCGTCTGATGCCGGGCCTCGCGCGCCTCGGGGATGAACGGCAGCAGGGGGTAGACGTGGAGCAGCCCCTCGCGCTCGACGTAGGTCAGGTCCCACCCGGCCTCGGCAGCCCGCCGGACCAGCAGCCGACAGCCGGGCACCAGCAGGTCGCGGGTGCCGGAGAACATCAACGCGGGCGGCAGTCCGGACAGGTCGCCGAGCGCGGGTGAGACCTCGGTGCGGGTCAGGTCGGCGTCCGAGCCGGCCCACCAGCGGGCGTAGGCCTTGACCTTGCCGAGGAACAGCCACGGGTCGATCGGGTCGAGGCCGGCGGTCTCGGGCGTCGACGTGGACAGGTCGACCCACGGTGAGATCAGCAGCAGCTTCGACGGCTGCGGTCCGCCCCGGTCGCGCAGCGACTGCGCGACGGCCAGGGCCAGGCCACCGCCTGCCGAGTCGCCGGCGATGATCAGCTCGCGCGAGTCGCCGGCCCAGCGCGCGGCCAGGTCGACGAGTGCGTCGTGCGAGTCGGCCCAGGTGTGCTCGGGTGCGAGCGGGTAGTCGGGCAGCAGCAGCCGGGCGTCGAGCGCGCTCGCGAGCCGGGTGGCGTAGCGCACGTGGCCGGGGTCGATCGGCGCCATGAAGCCCCCTCCGTGCAGGTGCAGCAGGGTGCGTTCCGGTGCGCTCCCACGCCGCGTCACGACGTACGACGCGAAGCCGGGCAGCTCCTCGGTGATCACCGACCACCGCCGTCCGAACCGCGGCACCAGCCGGGTCGGGAGTGACCGGTCGAGCTCCGCGTGCCAGCGCTCCACGCGGGCGCGCTCGGCGGGCTCGTTGTCGAGCTCGCGGGACTTGCGGAGCCGGGGGATCGCCCAGGCGAGGAGGTCGTGGCGTCGGCTCGGCACGCGCCCACGCTGTCACAGATCGGCGGTGGTCGGTGGATGGCACCACGACTTCGCAACTGCGACATCGGAGGATCCTCGGCACGTGGTGCGGGCGATCCTCCGATGTCGGCGCCGACAGCCGGGCCTCCTCGACCACCGGTGGGCGCCGCGTCGTACAGTGGAGGCTCAAGACAGGGGAGCCCCTCGGGGCTGAGAGTGCGGGACCACCGCAGACCCTCCGAACCTGCTCCGGCTAGCACCGGCGAAGGGAGTCCATTGCAATGCGTGCATTAGTCCATGCGCTGACCGCGGCCGTCCTCACGATCCCCCTGGCGGCCTGCTCGGTCGTCGGTGGTGACGGCGGCGGCAGCGACCACGCCTCCGGCAAGGACGTCGTACTGCTCACCCACGACTCCTTCGCCCTGCCCAAGAAGGTGATCGCCGACTTCGACCGGACGTCGGGCTACCACCTCGTCGTGCGCGCGATGGGCGACGGCGGGGCGCTGACCAACAAGCTGGTGCTGACCCAGGGCGACCCGGCCGGCGATGTCGCGTTCGGCGTCGACAACACGTTCGCGAGCCGGGCCCTCGACGCCGGCGTCTTCGCGCCGTACGACGCGAAGCTCCCGGCGGGCGCCGCGGCGTACCGCCTGCCCGGCGACGACGCCCACGCGCTGACACCGGTCGACAACGGCAACGTCTGCGTCAACGTCGACACCACCTGGTTCAAGGCGCACCACCAGCAGCCGCCGAGCTCGCTCACCGATCTGACCAAGCCGGCCTACCGCGACCTGCTCGCGGTGCCCGGCGCGACGACGAGCTCGACCGGGCTGGCGTTCCTGCTCGGCACGATCGGGGCGTTCGGCGACCACTGGACCAGCTACTGGAAGTCGCTGCTGCTCAACGGCGCCCAGATCACCGACGGGTGGGAGCAGGCCTACGAGGTCGACTTCACCCAGGGCGGCCGGCACGGCACCCGGCCGATCGTGGTCTCCTACGACTCGTCGCCGGCCTTCACGGTGCACCACGGCTCCTCGACGACCAAGGCGCTGCTCGACACCTGCTTTCGCCAGGTGGAGTACGTCGGCGTGCTCGACGGTGCCAAGAACACCGCCGGTGCCCGGGCGCTGGTCGACTTCATGCTCACCGACGAGGTGCAGCGCGCGCTGCCCGACAGCATGTACGTCTTCCCGGTGCGCAAGGCCACCAAGCTGCCGAGCGAGTGGGCGAAGTTCGCCGTCCAGCCGACCCACCCGTACGACGTGTCCCCGGCCGACATCAGCTCGCACCGCGACCAGTGGCTGACCCAGTGGGACGACCTCGTCACCCAGTGAGACGGCTCCTGGCCCTCGCAGGAGCGGCCCTGGTGCCGCTCCTGGTGCTCGGCGTCTTCTTCGTGCTGCCGGTCGTGGCGATGATCTCGCGCGGCTTCTTCGACGGCGGCTCCTTCGACCCGGGTGCGGTGGCCGCGGTCCTCGGCCGGCCACGGATCCACCGGGTGCTCTGGTTCACGCTCTGGTCCGCCTCGGCCGGTACGGCGCTCTCGCTGGCCCTCGGTCTGCCCGCCGCGCACGTGCTCTACCGCCTCGACTTCTGGGGCCGCGACCTGCTGCGGGCGCTGGTCGTCGTCCCGTTCGTGCTGCCGACCGTGGTCGTCGGCGTCGCGTTCCGCGAGCTGATCGGTGGGGGCGGGCTGCTCGCGGGTCTCGGCCTCGACGGCAGCCCGGTGGCGATCGTCGCCGGGCTGGTGTTCTTCAACGTCTCCGTCGTGGTGCGCATCGTCGGGTCCGCCTGGGCGGCGCTCGACCCGCGCGCAGCGCAGGCGGCCGCCGGGCTCGGCGCCTCGCCGATGCAGGTGCTGCGGACCGTGACCCTGCCGGCCCTGCGCCCGGCCATCGTGTCGGCGGCCAGCGTGGTGTTCCTCTTCTGCGCCACCGCGTTCGGCGTCGTGCTCACCCTCGGCGGCCTGCGCTACGCCAGCGTGGAGACCGAGATCTACCTGCTCACCACCAACCTGCTCGACCTGCAGGGCGCGGCGGCGTTGTCGATCCTGCAGCTGGTCGTGGTGCTGGGGCTGCTGCTGGTCGCCGGACGGGCCCGTCGTACGCCGGACGCCGTGGTCGCCCGCGACGTCTCCCGACGCCACCGCCCGCGGCGGGAAGACCTTCCGGCGGTGGCGCTCACCGGCCTGCTCGTCGTCTTCGTCGCGACCCCGCTGTTGACCCTCGTCAACGGCTCGCTGCACGCCGACGGCCGCTGGACCCTGGCCAACTACCGGGGTCTCGGCCGGGCAGGGGACACCCTGACCGCCTCGGTCGTCGACGCGCTCGTCACCAGCCTGCGCACCGCCGTCGACGCCACCTGGATGTCGCTGCTGCTCGGCCTCAGCGTCTCGTTCCTGGTCACCCGGCGCTCGAGGTCGCGGGCCGAACGCCGGGCCCGCACCGTGCTCGACGGGTTCTTTATGCTGCCGCTCGGCGTCTCGGCGGTCACGCTCGGGTTCGGGTTCCTGATCGCGCTCGGGCGGCCGCCGCTGGACCTGCGCGAGTCCCCCCTGCTCGTGCCTGTCGCCCAGGCGCTGGTGGCGCTGCCCCTCGTCGTCCGCACGATTGCGCCGGTGCTGGCCGGCGTCGACCCGCGGCTGCGCGAGGCGGCAGCGAGCCTCGGCGCCGGCCCGCTGCGCGCCGTACTCACCGTCGACCTGCCGGCCCTCTGGCGCCCGCTGCTGGCCGCCACGGGCTTCGCGTTCGCCGTCTCGTTGGGGGAGTTCGGCGCGACGTCGTTCCTCGCCCGCGACGCCCACCCGACCCTGCCGGTCGTGATCTACCGGCTGCTCAGCCACCCGGGCGCCGCCGACTACGGCCGCGCGCTCGCCGCCTCGGTGGTGCTGGCCGCGAGCGTCGCCGTCGTGATGGCCGTCGTCGACCGGCTCCGGGTGCGCGGCGTGGGGGCCTTCTGATGCTGTCGCTGGAGCACGTCGGGGTCGGGTACGACGGGGTGCCCGCCGTCGTCGACGCCACCCTCGAGGTGCCCGACGGGCAGGTGCTCGCGGTGCTCGGCCCGTCGGGCTGCGGCAAGTCCAGCCTGCTGCGCGCGATCGCCGGCCTCGAACCGGCCACCGGCCGGATCTGCTGGGACGGCGGCGACCTGGCCCGCACTCCTACCCACAAGCGCGGGTTCGCGCTGCTCTTCCAGGACGGTCAGCTGTTCTCCCACCTCAGCGTCGCCGCCAACGTCGGCTACGCGCCGCGGCTGCGTCGTACCCCCGGCACCGCGCAGCGGGTGGCCGAACTGCTCGACCTCGTCGGGCTCGCGGGGTACGTCGACCGGCTCCCCGGCACCCTGTCGGGCGGCGAGCGGCAGCGGGTAGCCCTGGCCCGGGCGCTGGCCGCCGACCCCCGGCTGCTGCTGCTCGACGAGCCGCTCTCGGCGCTCGACGCGGGGCTGCGCGAGCGGCTCGCGGGTGACCTGCGGCGGATCCTCACCGAGAGAGCGACGACGGCTGTGATGGTCACCCACGACCACGAGGAGGCCTTTGCCGTAGCCGACGCGCTGGCGGTGCTGCGCGAGGGCCGGATCGTCCAGCACGGCCCGATCGCCGAGGTGTGGGCCGCGCCCGCCGACGCCTGGACCGCCCTGTTCCTCGGCTACTCGCGGGTGCTGGAGGGCGACGCGGCGACCGCGCTCTGCGCTGCCGCCGGCCTCGCACCGGCGCCCGCGCTCGCCGTACGACGTTCGGCGCTGGTGGTCTCCGACGGCGGGCTGCTGCCCGGCGTCGTGACCGAGGTGCGCGCCACTCCGGAACAGCTGCGGCTGGTGGTCGAGACCGACGCCTGCGGCGAGTTGGACGGGGTCGCAGCACTCGGATCGCGGGTCGTGCCGGGCGACCGCGTGACGCTGGCGGTCGACGCCTCCCGCTTGGCGGTGATCGGCTCGGGCGGCGCAGCCTAGAATGACAGCCGTGTACCGCCGCGCCCAGCTCCTCATCGTCTCGATCGCGGGGCTGATGGTGCTGCTGGCGCTGGTCGCGTCGATCTCGCTGCACAAGCCCCCGGTCGACCCCGATGGCTTCCTAGGCCCGTCGTGGCTGCGGCTGCCACTGCTGGTGGCCCTCGCGCTGTTCGTCGACATCGTGCCGCGCACCCTCTGGGTCAGCCGTGGCCGCCCCAGCCGGATGCAGGCCGTGGCCGTCGACCGCTGGGGCAGTCACTGGACCCACGACCGTCGGGTGCTGGTGCTCACCGGGCTGCTGGGCTTCTACCTGACCTACGTGAGCTACCGGAATCTCAAGTCGTACCTGCCGTTCATCGTCGGCCCCCAGTACGGGTACGACTTCGAGCTGCACCGGGTCGACCACGCGCTGTTCCTCGGTCACGACCCGGGGGTGGTGCTGCACGACCTGCTCGGCAGCGGGATCAGCGCCGAGGTGCTCTCGTTCGTCTACCTCTGGTTCCTGCCGCTGGTGCCGATCGCGCTCACCATCTGGCTGATCTGGTCGCGCAACCTGGCCCGCGGCTACTGGTTCGCGACCTCGCAGTGCCTGGCGTGGTCGCTCGGCACGCTGTCCTACTACGCGTTGCCGACCCTCGGGCCCGGCATCCAGTACGCCTGGATCTACAAGACCGTCGACGACACCAACGCCGCGAAACTGATGGGCTCCCTGGCAGACGGCCGGGTCTTCCTGTTGAACGGCTCCCTGACGGGGTCGATCCAGTCGGTCGCCGGCTTCGCCAGCCTGCACGCGGCGATCACCCTGTTGTTCGCGCTGATGATCCAGTACACCGTGCGCTCCCGTGCGCTGCGGATCTTCTTCTGGGTCAACTTCGGGCTCACCCTGGTGGCCACCATCTACTTCGGCTGGCACTACCTGGTCGACGACATCGCCGGGATCGCCATCGCCCTCGTCTCGTTCTACGTGGGGGGTCTGGTGTCCAACCAGGACTTCTCCCGGCACCGGGAGGAAGCGGCTGAGGAACGGCCACGCGAGGTTACAACCGTGTAGTTCGTCAAGCCGACACGCCGTGCCATTCGGAAAAAGATGTGAAAATTGTTCCCTTTGTGACTCGTGAGCACTAGCGTGCTGCGAGTTGCCTCGGATTGAGAGCAGTCCGAGGCACTCGTTGCCGCCTCACAAGGAGAACGTTCGTGCGCAGGCTCGCCGTTGCCACCCTCACGCTGACCCTGGTCGCAGGAGTCGGCGGCCTGGCCGCAGCCGATCCGGGCGGCACCGTGCCCAGCAAGGCCGACGTACGTCACGCACATGAGGCGGTCTTCGGTAAGGCCACCGACGTGGCCGGCGTCCGGGCGCAGCTGGTGCTGGCCAACCAGCGCCTGCAGGACTCCGCGGTGCGTGCCGACCAGGCGGCCGAGGCGTTCAACGGCGCGCGCTACCACCTCCAGCAGGCTCGTCGAGCAGCCCGTCTGGCCGACCGGCATGCGGCGATCGCCCGTCAGGACGTGGCCCGACAGCGCCAGACGTACGCCGACTCGGTCGTGGCGTCCTACCAGCTGGCGCCCTCGCTCTCGGCCCTCTCGGCGATCACTCACAGCACCGGCATCAGGTCGGTGGTGCACAAGGTGACGACCGTCCACAACGCCCAGGACATCCTGAGCTCGGAGTACGACTCGTACCAGGCCTCCGCGACGCTCGCCGGCGTCGCGGACCAGCAGGCCGCGGACGCCCAGGCGGAGGCGGCCACCCTCGCCCAGCAGGCGCGCACCGCCCGCGATGCGGCGAAGTCTGCCGCCGATGCGGCGCTGGCCGAGGCCACCTCGATCGCCGCGGAGAAGACCCGGCTGGTCCGAGAGCTCGCCCACCTGCAGCACGTGAGCGTGGCCGTCGCCCAACGTCGGCAGTCGGGGCTCGAGGCAGCGGCTGCGGCTGCCGCCGCCCAGGCCGCCGCAGAGGCGGCCGCCCAGCAGCAGGCCCAGGAAGCGGCCCAGGAAGCGGCCCAGCACCAGCACCACGACGCGACGAGCAACGGGTCCGGCTCCGGCCCGAGCGATGGAACCTCGGGCGGCGCAACCTCGACCGACCAGCCGAGCGGCCCGCCCACGCCGACCCCACCGCCGAGCGACCCCACGCCGACCCCACCGCCGAGCGACCCCACGCCGACCCCACCACCCAGCGACCCGCCGGCCCCGCAGCCGCCGAGTCCGCCGGCCCCGTCCGGTGGCGCCGCCGCCGCGATCTCCTTCGCCCGGGCCCAGATCGGCGAGCCGTACCAGTGGGGCGCCGCCGGCCCCGACGCCTGGGACTGCTCGGGCCTGACCATGGGCGCCTGGCGAGCCGGAGGAAAGTACCTTCCGCACTACTCGGCCGCTCAATACGACCAGTCGACCCCCATCTCGGCGGGTGCCCTTCGTCCCGGCGACCTGGTCTTCTGGGGCTCTTCCAGCAGCCCGTCGTCGATCTACCACGAGGCCATCTACTCCGGCAACGGCATGATCGTGCAGGCCCCGCGCACCGGCGAGAACGTCGCCGAGGCCTCGATGTACTCCTGGATCGCGCCGAACTTCTACGCGCGCCCCTGAGCACGGTCCGGCCGCCTCCTCCCCCCGGACGGCGGCCGGACCGGCAGTTTTCGCCATGGCGACCGAGACGGCGGCACCCCACGGCCAGGCCGACGACCAGATCGACGGCCGATGCTGCGCTCACCGGCCCTGATCGGCTGACGGTTTCCCCGGGCGGGGAAATGGTCGCTTCGTGCAGGAAATTTCCCCCACAAAGCGCACAACTGGCTCACGAAGCAGGACACCTCGGCTCTGTCGCGGCCCGTACGACGCCCCGAGGCGCGCGCAGCTCGGCCGCGAACCGCCCCCGGGATCGGTCCGGTTCATTCCCTCGACAACACCAGAGCGCGGATCAGGGGGTGCCGGCGAGGTCCCCGATGGAGGTCAGGGAGTACTTGTCGGCGGTCTCCTTGGTGACCACGATCGCGTCACTGTCCTGGGCCTCGGCCGAGTCGAGCGACTCGAGGTTGGCCGGCAGCGCCTTCTTGAGAGCCGCGTCCACGTCGGCGGTCGTCGTCGCCGTCGCGCTCGTGTCGAGGAAGGTCAACAGCGTGCCGTTGTACTCCGGGAACAGCGAGAGCGAGCCCGACTTGAGCGCCGGGAGGTACTTCTCCCGGCTGCCGATGCCGAGCTTCTTCGTGATCGACGCCCCGTGGTTGGCCAGCGCGTCCCCGTAGATGTCGGCGAGGATCTCGTTCTCCGGGAAGTTCGCCGAGCCGACGGTCAGACTGACGCCCTTCGCCTCGCTGCCCGGGCTGTCGAGCCCGTTGTCGGAGAGCCACTGCTTGGCCAGGACGTCGGAGTCGGTCTTGTCGTTGTACGCCTTGTCGAGCATCGCGCTGAGGCCGTCGGTGGTGAGCTTGCCCTGGATGTCGTCGAGGATCTTGGTCACCGCCGGGGTGTTCTTGTCCTTGGCGATGATCGGCACG
>JBPCQY010000114.1:0-18723 GCA_050997635.1 Nocardioides sp. | reverse complement strand
CCCGACTCCGCCGACTCCCCCGACTCCGCCGACACTCCCGATGCACCGACCAAGACGCGGCGGATCGTGCTCCACGTCCACCTCTCGGCCGCAGCGCTGACCGGTGCGTCCGGCGGGACGGCTCGGGTGGAGAACCTCGGCGGTCTGCGCCTGGTCACCACCGACCAGGTCCGCGAATGGTGCACCAACCCCCACACCACGATCACCGTGCGCCCGGTCATCGACCTGGCCGACTCGGTCGGGGTCGACCACTACGAGATCCCCGAGTCGGTCCGCGAACGCGTGGTCCTGACCAACCCGACCTGCGTCTTCCCCTGGTGTGCCCGTCAGGCCCGCCGCTGCGACCTCGACCACGTCGTGCCCTACGACCCCCAAGACCCCGGCGGAGCGACCTCGACCGACAACCTCGCCCCCCTGTGCCGAGGTCATCACCGGCTCAAGACCCACGCCCGCTGGCGCTACCGACGACTCGGCCCGACCACCTTCGTCTGGACCAGCCCCCACGGACTGCGCTTCCTACGCGACCACACCGGCACCGTGTCGCTCGACGAACCCGTCGGCGACCCACGCCCACCCGAGGTCTGACCACCCCGCCCCACACCCCGCCCGATGAACCCCGGCGGGGCAAAAGGCGCGTGTTGGGAGGAAGCTCTTGGCTGATGCACGTGGCGAGCTGCACCATCCGGGCATTCTCTCTGCTACGCGCCGACGCTCAGGCCGGATGAGGTCAGGAAGCGGAGAGTTGCCAGCCGGCCAACTCGATGATCTGGAGAGCGATGTCCTCGACGGTTCGCTGATCGGTAGGGACGCGGACGACGTCACTGCCGGCTTCGAGCTCCAGTTCCCGCGCGGCGACGCGGCTGCGCTCGGACGAGGCGGCGAACTCCGAACCGATCTCGCGTCGGCACAGGCGGGCATCGGCCGTCTCATCCGTGGCCGTCAGGAGTGCGGCGGTCACGACGGGGTCGTCTCCGAGCGCGCGGGTCAGGCTCGCCACCTGCTCCGGGTGCACGCTGGCGGTGTTGGTGTAGATGAGTCGGGCGTACCCGAGGGCACGGTAGTTGGCCCACATGGCCGCCAGGCTGTGCTCGGCGACGCGGTGGCCGGCGCGCCACGGCATCGGGTGTGCCATGTCGAGGTTGTCGCCCTCGATCCAGGCGTGCCTCACGTCCAGGGCGATGAGCTGATGGTGGAGCTCGGCCGCGACCGAGGACTTGCCGACGCCCGACCGGCCGCCGATCAGGATGACGTGGGAGCGGGTCACCCCGCGTCTCCGGCGAGGCGCACGGGGTAGCCAGCGCCGGCGAGCGCGGTCTTGACCTCACCGATCGAGACGGTGCCGAAGTGGAAGACCGACGCGGCGAGCACGGCGTCGGCACCGGCGGCCACGGCCGGCGGGAAGTGTGAAGCGGCGCCGGCGCCGCCCGAGGCGATGACCGGGACGCTGACCTCCCGGCGTACGAGCTCGATCAGCTCGAGGTCGAAGCCGCCGCGAGTGCCGTCGGCGTCCATCGCGTTGAGGAGGATCTCGCCGGCGCCCAACGAAGCAGCGCGGGACACCCACTCGAGGGCGTCGAGGCCAGCGGACTTGCGGCCGCCGTGGGTGGTCACCTCGAACCCGGAGTCGGGCGTCCAACCCGAGGCGGTGTCGGAAAAACGGCGCGCGTCGAGTGAGAGCACCAGCACCTGGTTGCCGAACCGGTCGGCGATCTCGGCGACCAGCTCGGGCCGCTGGATCGCCGCGGTGTTGACCGCGACCTTGTCGGCGCCGGCCCGCAGCAGCCGGTCGACGTCGTGGACCGAAGAGACGCCCCCGCCGACGCACAGCGGGATGAAGACCTCCTCGGCCGTGCGCGAGACGATCTCCATCGTCGTCGCCCGCCCCTCGTGCGAGGCCGAGATGTCGAGAAACGTGAGCTCGTCGGCGCCCTCGGCGTCGTACCTCCGGGCGAGCTCGACGGGGTCGCCGGCGTCGCGCAGTCCCTCGAAGTTCACGCCCTTGACCACGCGTCCGGCGTCGACGTCGAGGCAGGGGATGACGCGTACGGCGAGGCTCACCTGGTCAGCTCCAGCGCCTCGGCCAGGTCGAAGCGCCCCTCGTAGAGTGCCGTGCCGATGATGGCGCCCTCGACGCCGCCGTCGACCAGGCCGAGCAGCGCCCGCAGGTCGTCGAGCGACGTGATCCCGCCGGAGGCGACCACTGGCCGCGAGGTGGCGGCGCAGACGTCGCGCAGCAGGTCGAGGTTGGGGCCCTGGAGCATGCCGTCCTTGGCGACGTCGGTGACCACGTAGCGGGCGCAGCCCTCACGGTCGAGCCGCGCGAGGACGTCGTACAGGTCGCCGCCGTCGCGGGTCCAGCCGCGCGCTGCCAGCGTCCGCCCGCGTACGTCGAGCCCGACCGCCACCCGGTCACCCCACTGCGCGATCGCGGCGGCGCACCACTCCGGCTGCTCGAGCGCGGCGGTGCCGATGTTGACCCGGCGGCAGCCGGCCGCCATCGCCTCGGAGAGGGACTCGTCGTCGCGGATACCGCCGCTCATCTCGACATCGATGTCGAGGCGGCCCACGATCTCGGCCTGGAGCTCCCGGTTATGACCCCGGCCGAAGGCGGCGTCGAGGTCGACGAGGTGGATCCACTCCGCGCCGGCCCGCTGCCAGCGCAGGGCCGCCTCGACCGGGTCGCCGAACCGCTTCTCGGAGCCGGCGACCCCCTGCACCAGCTGGACCGCCTGGCCTCCGGCGATGTCGACGGCGGGCAGCAGCTCGAGGCGATCGGACACGACGAGAACCCTAGTCGCGGCGGACCGGTCGCTCGGCGCCCGTCTCGCGGCGTACGGCGGACACGACGTCACCGAGCGCGACAGGTCGCGATGTGTCGACCACGACGGTCCGTGGTGCGCCAAGGGGCTCGGGGTGCTCGGCCGCGTCTCGGATCCGGTCGAGCGTCTCGGTGTCGGGGGGCAGGTGCGGCCAGTCCCGCTCCCGCGCGACGTAACGCTCGACCGCGACGGCGGCCGGCACCTGACAGCGCACCTCCACCAGCCGGTCCCACCAGGGCCGGAGCAGCTGGCTGACCCGCTCGACGTCACGGCGCGGCGCGACCCAGATGTCGAGGACCGCCTCCCCCGCCACGGACTCGAGCCGGCGTACGACCTCCTGCTCGGCGTCCCACCGCAGCCAGTCGCGCGGAGCGTCGGGGGCGTCAGCGGCGAGCTCTTCCTTGATCGCGTCGAGCGACACCGGGAGGGTGCCGAGACGCTCGGCCAACGCGCCGGCGAGCGTGGACTTGCCGGAGCCGGGGACGCCCGTCACGACGATCAGGCTCAACGTCGGACCACCATGACGTGGACGACGGGCGCCACCAGCAGGGTGACGACCAGGGCACCGATCCGCGTCGACCAGCGCGGGTCGGCCAGCCACACGACCAGATTGAGCGCCACCAGGATCGCGACGGTGAGGGCCACCTCCCGGCGGCGGCGCGCGGCCACGATGCCGGGCCTCAGGCGAGGCGGCCGCGGGACCCAGTCGACCAGCGAGCGACGCCGGGCCTCGCGGCGCCGGCGTACGTCGTCCTCGCGGGCGCGCTTCTCGGCCCCCAGAGCGGCCAGCCGTTCACGCTCCGCGCGGCGGTGGGCGCGCTCCTTGCTCACAGGCTCTCGACCCAGTTGCGCAGCAGCCGCGCACCCGCGTCGCCGGACTTCTCCGGGTGGAACTGGGTCGCTGTGAGAGGTCCGTTCTCGACCGCGGCCACGAAGCGGTCGCCACCGTGCTCGGCCCAGGTCACCAGCGGCGCCCGGGTGCGGCCGTCGGTGACCAGGTCCCAGGACCGCGCGGCGTACGAGTGCACGAAGTAGAACCGCTCCCCCTCGACACCGGCGAAGAGCGCGGTGTCCGGCGGTGCCGAGACGGTGTTCCACCCCATGTGGGGTACGACGTCGGCCTCGAGGCGCGTGACGACCCCCGGCCACTCGTCGCAGCCCTCGGTCTCGACGCCGTGCTCGACCCCACGGGCGAACAGCACCTGCATGCCAACGCAGATCCCGAGCACCGGCCGCCCGCCCGCCAGGCGCCGGCCGATGATCCGCGGTCCCTGTACCGCGCGGAGCCCGGCCATGCAGGCGGCGTACGCCCCCACCCCCGGCACGACGAGCCCGTCGGCCGCCTCCGCCGCCGCGCCGTCGGCGCTCAACGTCACCGATGCGCCGGCCCGTTCGAGGGCCCGTACGGCGGAGCGCAGGTTGCCCGAGCCGTAGTCGAGGACCACGACGTCAGCCACCGAGATCGGGGTCCCCACGGCGTTGTCCGGTGGAGGAGCGAAGGGGAGACGGAGAACGCCGTGGGGTGATCACAGCGTGCCCTTCGTCGACGGCACACCCGTCTCGCGCGGGTCGAGCGCGACGGCCTGGCGGAACGCCCGGGCGAACGCCTTGAACTGCGCCTCGACCAGGTGGTGCGGGTCGCGCCCCGCTAGCACCCGCACGTGGACGGCGATCTGCGCGTGGAAGGCCAGCGTCTCGAAGACGTGCCGCGTCAGCGAGCCGGCGTACGCCGGTCCGGTGCCGGCGATCAGGGCGTACTGCTGCCCCTCGGGCTCGCCGGTGTGCACGCAGTAGGGCCGGCCGGACAGGTCGACGGCGCACTGCACCAGTGCCTCGTCGAGTGGCACGACGGCGTCGCCGAAGCGGGTGCTGCCGGACTTGTCGCCGAGCGCCTCCCGCAGCGCGTCGCCGAGCACGATCGCGGTGTCCTCGACGGTGTGGTGCGCGTCGATGTGCACGTCTCCGGACGTGTGCGCCACGAGGTCGACGAGCGCGTGCCGGGCGAACGAGCCGAGCATGTGGTCGAAGAAGCCGACGCCGGTGGACACGTCGGCCGTGCCGGTGCCGTCGAGGTCGACCGCGACGTGGACCTGGGACTCCTTGGTCGCGCGGTCGACGGTAGCGGTGCGGTGGCCCTTCTGGCGTGACCTCATCGTTGCTCCTTCGTCGCGGTGAGTGCGTCCCTGAATGCTGCCATCTCCTGCGGCGTGCCGACCGAGACCCGCAGCCAGCCGTCGGGCCCGACCTCGCGGATCAGCACCCCGCGGTCGAGCAGCGCCTGCCAGACCGAGTGTCGATCAGGCACAGTTCCGAACAGCACGAAGTTGGCGTCGGTGTCGGCGACGTCGTACCCCTCGGCGCGCAGCCAGCCGACCAGCGCGTCGCGCTCGCGGCGCAGGTCGTCGACGCGGGCCAGCAGTTCCGGCGCGTGCCGCAGGGCGGTCAGCGCGACGGCCTGGGTCACCGTGGACAGGTGGTAGGGCAGCCGTACGACGCGCAGCGCGTCGCAGATCTCCGGCCGCGCGGCCAGGTAGCCGAGCCTCCCGCCGGCGAGGGCGAACGCCTTACTCATGGTGCGGGTGACCACGAGGTTTCGGTGCCGGTCGAGCTGGGCCAGGGCGCTCGGGGTGCCCGCGCGGCGGAACTCGGCGTACGCCTCGTCGATGACCATCAGGCCCCGATCGCCGACGGCCTCGCACAGCACGGCGACCGCGTCGGGTGGGAGCGTCGTACCGGTCGGGTTGTTGGGCGAGGGCAGCAGCACGACCGAGGGCCGGTGCTCGGCGACCAGGTCGCGGGCCTGGTCGAGGTCGAGGGTGAAGTCGTCGGCGCGCTGTCCGACCACCCAGGCGGTGTGGGTGTCGCGGGCGTACTCGGGATACATCGAGTACGTCGGCGTGAAGCCGAGCGCCGTACGCCCCGGACCGCCGAAGGCCTGCAGCAGGTGCAGCATCACCTCGTTGGACCCGTTGGCGGCCCACACCTGCTCCGGCGCGATCGCCGCACCCCCGTCGCGCGTGAGGTAGTCGGCCAGCGCCTCGCGCAGCGAGGTGAACTCACGGTCGGGGTAGCGGTTGAGGTCGCGAGCGGCCCCCTCGACCGCCTTCGCCAGATCGGCCGCGAGGGCGGCCGAGGGGCCGTAGGGATTCTCGTTCACGTTCAGCTGCACCGGGGCGGCCTCGAGGGAGAGCTGCGGGGCGCCGTACGGCGCGATCCCGCGCAGCTCCTCGCGGAGCGGTGGCCAGGACATCTCAGCGCCGGTCGAATCTGACGCGGACGGCGGCGCCGTGACCGGGCAGGTCCTCGGCCTCGGCGAGCGCGACCACGTGGTCGGCCACCTCGGCCAGCGCCCCGCGCGTGTAGTCGACCACGTGCATCGCCTTGAGGAACGAGCGCACCGACAGGCCAGATGAGTGGCAGGCGCAGCCGGCCGTCGGGAGCACGTGGTTGGACCCGGCGCAGTAGTCGCCCAGCGAGACCGGCGCGAACGAGCCGACGAAGACCGCGCCGGCGTTGCGCACACGCGCGGCGATGACTGCGGCGTCCTCGGTCTGGATCTCGAGGTGCTCGGCTGCGTAGTCGTCGACGACGGCCAGGCCCTGCTCGAGGTCACGCACGAGCACGATCGCGGACTGCCGCCCGCCGAGGGCGGCGCTGATGCGGCCGGTGTGGCGGGTCGCGTACACCTGCTTGTCGAGCTCGGCCTCGACGTCCGCGGCCAGCCGCTCGGACGGCGTCACCAGCACGCTCGCGGCCATCGGGTCGTGCTCGGCCTGGCTGATCAGGTCGGCGGCGACGAACGCCGCGTCGGCCGTGTCGTCGGCCAGGATCGCGATCTCGGTCGGCCCGGCCTCGGAGTCGATGCCGACCACGCCCTTGACCAGCCGCTTCGCGGCCACGGTGTGGATGGCGCCGGGTCCGGTGACCAGGTCGACCGGCCGACAGGGGCCGGCGCCGTAGGCGAACATCGCGATCGCCTGGGCCCCGCCGACGGCGTACACCTCCTCGACGCCGAGCAGCGCGCAGGCGGCGAGGATGGTGGGGTGCGGGAGGCCGCCGTGGTCCTTCTGCGGCGAGGAGGTCAGCGCGATCGAGCCCACACCGGCCACCTGGGCAGGGACGACGTTCATCACGACGCTGGAGACCAGCGGGGCGATGCCGCCGGGGACGTAGAGGCCGACGCGTCGTACGGGCACCATCCGGTGGGTGACGGTCGCGCCGCCGCCGAGGGAGGTGGTGACGTCGCGCTCGAGCTCGGCCTCACAGGTGACCCGCAGCCGCGCGATCGACTCCTCGAGCGCGGCCCGGACGGCCGGGTCGAGTGCCTCCAGCGCGTCGGCCAGGGCCTGCTGAGGTACGGCGATCTCGGTCTGCGCGACTCCGTCGAACCGCTCGGAGAGCTCTGCGACCGCCTCGACCCCGCGCGTCCGGACTGCCTCGCAGATCGGGCGGACCACCTCGACGGCGTGGGCGACGTCGAGCTCGGCACGCGGCAGGCTGCCGCGATAGTCGGCGGAGTCGTCCTTACGCAGGTCGAGTCGGCGGATCATGGGTCGATTCTAGTGGCCCGAGCGGGAAGTGTTCATCCGGTTGGCGTGCTCAGCGTGCGTGGAGCGCAAGGCACCGGAGCGAAGGCGCTGTGGCCCATCATCGAGCGACGGTAACGCAGCGATGCGCGGGCGATCAGTGCGCGAAGCGCACGAAACCCTTTCGCTCTGGCCGCTAGCTAGGTGCGGCGGCGCGTCCGCTCCTTCCCGGCGACGGCTCGTGGACCGGCTAGTGTCGGAGTCGTGGCCGACACGCTGCCCATGTTCCCGCTCAACGCGGTCCTGTTCCCCGGTGTCAGCGTGCCCCTGATGGTCTTCGAGGACCGCTACCGGGCCCTGGTCCACCACCTGCTGCGCGTCGACGACCCGGCCCAGCGGGTGTTCGGCTCCGTGGGCATCCGGGAGGGCTACGAGGTGGGCGAGCACGGCGCCCAGTCGCTGTTCAGGGTGGGCTGCAAGGTGCAGATGACCGAGGTCGAGTCGCATGCCGACGGCACCTTCGAGCTGGTCGCCGTCGGGCTCGAGCGGATCGAGCTGCAGCACCTCGACACGACGGGCAACTACCCGGTCGGCCAGGTGCTCGACCGGCCCGAGCCGCCCGCCCCGGTGGCCCCCGAGCTCGTGGAGCTGGCGCTGGCCACGTTCGCGGCGTACCGGTCCGTGCTGGCCGGCATTCGCGCCGACCCCTACTCCGGGTCGCTCCCGCAGGACCCGACGTACCTCTCCTGGACGATGGCCGCCGTCGCCCCGCTGCCGATGCCGCAGCGCCAGGAGCTGCTCGAGGCCGAGGACGCCACCCAGCGCCTGATCATGGTCACCGACCTCCTGCGCGACGAGCTGCGGTTCATCAACGTCATCGCGTCGTTGCCGGCCACCGAGGTGGCGCGCACGCGTTGGTCGCCCAACTGACCGTGGCCGGACGTGCAGCCGGCGGGACCCCGGCCACCGTGGCGCTCACCAACGCGGGCATCGCCTTCACCCTGCACCCCTACGACCACGACCCGCGCGCCACGTCGTACGGCGAGGAGGCCGCGCAGGTGCTCGGCCTGGGCCCCGACCGGGTCTTCAAGACCCTGATGGCCCGTCTCGACGGCCGGTTGGTCGTCGCGGTCGTGCCGGTCACCGGCCGGCTCGACCTCAAGGCGCTCGCCGCCGCCCTCGGAGGTGCCAAGGCAGCCATGGCGGAGCCGGCGGACGCCGAGCGCGCCACGGGGTACGTCGTGGGCGGCATCGCGCCAATCGGCCAGAAACGCCGGCACCCCACCGTCGTGGACGAGTCGGCCCTCGTCCACGACACGGTCTACGTCTCGGCGGGACGCCGCGGCCTCGACCTCGGGCTGGCCCCCGTCGATCTGGTGCGCATCACCGACGCGAGCACCGCCCGGATCGCGCGGCGTCCCTGACCGTCAGTGGGTGGTGACCCGGAACAGCGCGTGCGAGACCTTGCCGTCCATCCACGCCGAGATGCCCAGGGCGGCAAGCGGCTTCATGTTGGCCTCGACCTCGGGGTCCTGCTCGACCGAGGTCACCCAGGTGCGCACGTCGTCGAGGTTGACGAAGAGCACGGCGCTGTTGCCGGCCGAGTGCGAGATCACGTCGCGGTAGGTGCTCGACTGGCCAAGACCGCCGTTGGCGAGCAGCTGCTGGCGGTACGCCGGGGTCGGGCCGACCACGATCACGTCGCCCTGGTCATCGGACTGGAGCGCGGTAGCCGCGGACCCGGGGAGCCCCTTGGCCGAGAGCTTGTCGAGGACGCCGCGGATGGCCGTCGGGTCGCCCTTGATCTTCACCGCGGCGGGCACGCCGACACCGTTGCTGGACTCCTCGGCCGTCTGCGGGTCGAAGTCCTTACCGAGCGAGACGCTCACCGAGCTGCCAACCAGGGTCTTGAAGTCGGCCGGCAGGTCGAGCCCACTCGCCTGCGACCACTGCTGGACCAGGTCGTCGGCCGACGAGCAGCCGTCCATCGAGGCCATCTGGTCGGCCAGGTGGCTGAGCCACTCGGGGTCGATGCTCAGACCGAGGGCGGCAGGGGTGTCCGCAGGAAGGGTGCCGATCATGGCGTCGCCCTGGTCGGAGCCCGTGGCCGACTGCCCGGAGTCGACGGCGCTCTCCACCTCGAGCGCGCCGTCGTGGAACCGCACCGTGAGTGCCATCCCGTTGAAGCTGCGGACCATGTCGGCCGCGGGGCCCAGCGGGTTGGTACCGGAGCCGCTGCAGTCGGCAGCCGCCTTCCCCTCGTACGACGACGGCACGGCAGCCGCGGTGGCACTCTGGGTGACCAGTCCGCCGTCCCCCAGACCGGAGAAGGCGCCCCCGAGGCGGTCCAGGCCCTTCGCGAGGTAGTCGCCAGCGCTCGGCGCGACGTACACGTTGACGATGCCGGGGTCGCCGACCGACGAGGTCCACTTCTGGTACGCCGCATCGTCGGCCAGGTTGCCGCTCTTGGTCAGGGCAACGATCTTGTCGACCTGGTCCTGCTTCGAGCCGAGCACCGCCCAGCCGTCGTGGACGGAGTAGGCGACCGCGTCGTTGGCGGCGGCACCGGCGCAGCCGATGAGCTTCTTGATGCCGGCCTCGGCCTTCGCGTCGTCCTTGACCTGGACGACCTCGACGGCCGCGGGCCACTGCTCGCCCACGTCGACGGCCGCCACGGCGGCGCGGTCTCCGAGCCAGGGCTCGACGTCCTTGCCGTAGTCGACCTTGCACTCGCTCTGCTTGTTGAACTCATCGACCATCTTGCGACGGATGTCGTCGGAGGTGGACAGGCCGACCTTGTCCTTGAAGCTCGGGAACTTGTTGAGGGTGCGCAGGGCCTCGATCTTCTGGCCACCGCTCGGGTCGAGGTCGATGCTGGCGTAGGCCACCGTCTCGGACGGCAGCGCCACGGCCGGCTGAGGACCCTGGCTGAGGAAGCTCGTCAACGCCCAGGCCCCGCCGGCAGCACCGAGCGCGATCACCACACCGCCGGCGATCAGCAGCGGCTTCTTGCGACTCCGGCGCGGCGTCGCCGTCGTCGCGAGCGGGCCGCCGGCATTCTGGTCGAGATACTCGGGCGAGCCCCCGGTGGCCGGCCAGTCGGAGCCTGAACCAGGACCCTCGGGCGGATTGACGCCGGACATGTAGACCCCCGATACGGGCCGGGACGGAGCCCGGCGTGCTGTCTGTGTGGCGGCAGCCTACCCGTGTGGGTCGCTCACCAATCCCGTTTCGTCAGATGAGGATTCCGAGCCGTGACCCGGCCGTTCACCGGGACCGGCGACGTGGCGTCGGCGCTGCTTGGCGAAGAACACGACGGCGAGCACGAGAAGCGCCGCGACCGGCCACATGAGGTAGGGGCTGCGCCCGTCGACGACGAGGTACGCCGCGGCGCGGGTGCCGTTGCGGGCCGTCGCCTCGACCGTCTTGGGGTTGTCGGGGCCGAGGGCGACCCCCACCAGTCTCATCAGCCACGCCGCGAGCGTCGACCCGACCAGCACCGCCCCCAGGGTCACCAGTTCGTGGCGGCGGACGACCAGGCAGACCGCCACCGAGATCAGGGCGGAGACGGCAACCGCGATCGCGACGTAGAGCCCGGTGCCGGAGAAGACCCGCAGCAGCGAGGCGTAGTCGACGTAGAAGATCTGGTGCCGGTCGATGATCTGCTCGGGGGGCGTCCAGGCGAGCTCCCACAGCACGCCGGCGACGACGCCGGCCGCGGCGAAGCATGCGACGACGACGACGAGCTGCAGCACCGCCGGGAGCAGCGGCCCGCGCGCGGGCCTCAGCTGCTCAGACATCCAGGCCCCAGGAGCTGCTTGAGGTCGGCGAACAGGGCCGGGCTCGGGGTCACCCGCAGCCGGTCGTCGACACGCATCACGGTGGTCGAGCCGCGGCCCAGCAGTCGCAGGTGCACCTCGGTGACGCCGGGGTGGGTGGCCAGCACGTCCTTGAGCGCGTCGACGACGTGCGCGGTGACCCGGGTCGACGGCAGACTCACCAGCACCGGGCCGGCCGGCCCCTGCTGGAGGTCCGGGACCGAGATCTCCTCGGCCCGGATCTCCGGCTGCTCCTTGGAGTGCGAGAGCTTGCCGCGGACCGTGACGATGGCGTCCTCGGCCAGCAGGGGACCGGCCAGCTGGTAGGAGCTGGGGAACAGCAGGATGTCGATCGCGCCGTCGAGGTCCTCGAGGGTCACCACGGCCCAGGTGTCCCCCTTGCGGGTGATCTTGCGCTGCACCGAGGTGATCAGCCCGGAGATCGTGATGGGGCTGTTGTCGCCGCGCTCCTCGTCGAGCAGCAGCTGGCCGATGGTGCAGTCGCTCGCGTTGGCCAGCACGTGCTCGAGACCCATCAACGGATGGTCGGAGACATAGAGCCCGAGCATGTCTCGCTCGTGGCCCAACAGGGTCGTCTTGTCCCACTCGTCGAGGTCGGGGATCGCCACCGAGATGCCGAACCCGGATTCGTCGTCGAGCCCGCCGAACAGGGAGTCCTGGCCGATGGCCTCGTTGCGCTTGACGTCGACGTACTGGTCGACGGCGTGCTCGTGGATCGCCACCAGTGCCCGGCGGCGGTGCTTGAGGTCGTCGAAGGCACCGGCCTTGATCAGCGACTCGAGGACCCGCTTGTTGCACACGAGCGCGGGGACCTTGGCCATGAAGTCGTTGAAGTCCTCGAAGCGGCCCTCCTCCTGGCGCGCCTCGATGACCCTGTCCACGACGTTGTGCCCGACGTTGCGGATGGCGGTGAGCCCGAAGCGGATGTCGCGCCCGACCGGGGTGAAGGTCGCCTGCGACTCGTTGACGTCGGGCGGCAGCACCTGGATCTTCATCCGGCGACACTCGTTGAGGTAGATCGCCATCTTGTCCTTGTCGTCCTTGACGGACGTCAGGAGCGCGGCCATGTACTCGGCGGCGTAGTGCTCCTTGAGGTAGGCGGTCCAGTAGGAGATCAGGCCGTACGCCGCGGTGTGGGCCTTGTTGAACGCGTAGTCGGAGAACGGCACCAGGATGTCCCACAGCGCCTGGATCGCCCGGTCGGAGTAAGCGTTGGCGCGCATACCGGCCTGGAACGGCACGAACTCGGCGTCGAGGATCTCGCGCTTCTTCTTGCCCATCGCCTTGCGCAGCAGGTCGGCCTGGCCGAGGGAGTAGCCCGCGACCTTCTGCACGATCGCCAGCACCTGCTCCTGGTAGACGATCAGGCCGTAGGTCTGGCCGAGGATCTCGGCCAGCGGCTCGGCGAGCTCGGGGTGGATCGCGTCGATCGGCTGCTTGCCGTTCTTGCGCAGCGCGTAGTTGGTGTGGCTGTCGGCGCCCATCGGGCCGGGGCGGTAGAGCGCGAGCACCGCCGAGATGTCGGCGAAGCTGTCGGGCCGCATCAGCCGCAGCAGGGCACGCATCTGGCCGCCGTCGAGCTGGAAGACGCCGAGCGTGTTGCCGGTGCCGAGCATCGTGTACGCCGCGGCGTCGTCGAGGGCGAGATCCTCCAGGACCAGCGTCTCGCCCCGGTTGGCCTCGATGTTGTTCACCGCGTCGTCGAGGACCGTGAGGTTGCGCAACCCCAGGAAGTCCATCTTGATCAGGCCGAGCTTCTCGCAGGTCGGGTAGTCGAACTGGGTGATGATCGCGCCGTCCTGCGGGCGCCGCATCAGCGGGATGACGTCCATCAACGGCTCGCTGGACATGATCACGCCGGCGGCGTGGACGCCCCACTGGCGCTTGAGCCCCTCGATCCCGATGGCGGTGTCGACGACCTGTTTGACGTCGCCGTCACTCTCGTAGAGCGAGCGGAACTCACCGCCCTCGCCGTAGCGCTTGTGCTCGGAGTCGAAGATGTCCTTGAGCGGGATGTCCTTGCCCATCACCGCCTGCGGCATGGCCTTGGTGATCCGGTCGCCCATGGCGAACGGGTAGCCGAGGATGCGGGAGGAGTCCTTGACTGCCTGCTTGGCCTTGATGGTGCCGTAGGTGACGATCTGCGAGACCCGGTCGTCGCCGTACTTCTCGGAGACGTAGCGGATCACCTCCGCGCGCCGGCGCTCGTCGAAGTCGATGTCGAAGTCGGGCATCGAGACGCGCTCGGGGTTGAGGAACCGCTCGAACAGCAGGCCGTGCTCGAGCGGGTCGAGGTCGGTGATCCGCAGGGCGTAGGCGACGATCGAGCCCGCCCCCGAGCCGCGTCCGGGGCCGACCCGGATGCCGTTGGTCTTGGCCCAGTTGATGAAGTCAGCGACAACGAGGAAGTAGCCCGGGAAGCCCATCGAGAGGATGACACCCATCTCGAACCGCATCCGCTCGCGTACGGCGTCGGTGAGGCCGCCCGGGTAGCGCCGGGCCAGGCCTCGCTCGGTCTCCTTCTGGAGCCAGGACTCCTCGGTCTCACCCTCGGGCACGGGGAACCTGGGCATGTAGGTGCCGTTGCCCTCGGTGAAGTCGACCTGGCAACGCTCGGCGATCAGCAGGGTGTTGTCGCAGGCCTCGCGCAGGCCGTGCTTGTCCTGCCAGATGGCCCGCATCTCGGCGGGCGACTTGATGTAGTAGCCGTCGCCGTCGAGACGGAACCGCTTGGGGTCAGACATCACGCTGCCGCTGCTCACGCACAGCAGGTGCTCGTGGGAGCCGGCGTCCTCGCGGTTGACGTAGTGGCTGTCATTGGTGGCGATCGGCGGGATGCCGAGATCCTTGCTGAGCCGCAGCAGGCCGTCGCGGACCCGCTTCTCGATGCCGAGGTCGTGGTCCATCAGCTCGAGGAAGTAGTTGTCCCTGCCGAGGATCTCCTGGAAGTCGGCGGCGGCTTGGCGGGCCTTGGCGTAGTCGCCGATGCGCAGCCAGGTCTGCACCTCGCCCGAGGGGCAGCCGGTGGTACCGATCAGGCCCCGGGCGTGCTCGGCGAGCAGCTCCCGGTCGGCGCGCGGGTGGTAGTAGAAGCCCTCCATGCTGGCGCGCGAGCTGAGCCGGAACAGGTTGTGCATGCCGGCGGTGGTCTCGGCGAGCAGCGTCATGTGGGTGTAGGCGCCCGACCCGCTGACGTCGTCGTCGCCGCCGTCGTTCCAGCGGACCCGCTTCTTCTCGAAACGGCTGGTGTTGGGGGTGAAGTAGGCCTCCATGCCGATGATCGGCTTCACGCCGGCGGCCTGCGCCTTGCTGTAGAACTCGTAGGCGCCGAACACGTTGCCGTGGTCGGTCATCGCGATGGCGTCCATCCCGAGCTCGGCCGTGCGCGAGAAGAGATCGCCGAGCCGGGCCGCGCCGTCGAGCATGGAGTACTCGGTGTGCACGTGCAGGTGGACGAATCCGTCGGAGGACGTCATCGCGGTGTTGCTTCTCCCAACCGTCGTCTGGGGCCCGCCAAAACCATCCGACTGGGGGCCGTGCGGATGCTGTCACGGGGTGGACTCGCGGGGAAGGACGCCAGCCTACGTGACCTCGGGAGCGATCCTGACAGGACGCACCGACAGGGGCTCAGCCGGGCTCGGAGGCCGCCTCAGGGAGGCGTGATGACCGCGTCGAGGATCCGGGCGAGGCGCTCGGGACCCCGCTCGGGGGCCGGGCGGAGTCGAGACCACTCGCTGACCTCACGGTAGGGCGGGCTCGGGTGGTCCCTCCGATACCCCTCAGGGGAGCCGCCTCCAAGGCTGGGTACTCCTCGCACAAACTCATCCTTGACGTGCCGGCAGGTACCTCGTCGAACGAAACGGCGCGGCCTCTCGGGTCGATCGGTGGAGCGGCCGCGACGCTGGCCGTCGTCGTAGGGTGCCGTGCATGGGCGAGTTACCGGTCTTCGACTGCGGCGCGCTCTTCAGCGCGCTCGACGCGGACCGTCGGGACCGTGGCTTGGGGTGGTACGAGCTGGCCGACCTGCTGTGGCAGCAGTCTGCAGATCTCAACGCGCAGCGCAACGACCACCCGCTCTGCGGCGGGGCCGTCCAGAGGCTGCAACAGCGTGGCGCGACATCGTGTCAGTACGCGCTGTTCATGTTGCGCTGGCTCGACCGGGCCCCCGAGGACTTTCTGACTGGTCCGATCATCGAGGTGGGCGAGGTGACTCTGCCGGAGCTGGGACCCGACCGTCGGCTTCGATGGGACCTGAACCAGCTGCACTCCGCGCTCAACGAGCGACGTCGACAGCGCAAGCTCACCTGGCCGGAGCTTGCCCGAGATCTTGACTGCACCCCATCTCGACTCACGAACCTGCGCACTGCGCGCCTGGCGGACATGGACCTCGTCATGCGGATCACCCAGTGGCTCGGTCGGCCGGCGCGCGGGTTCATCCACCCGGCTCAGTGGTGAGCACAACACCCCGCCGAACAACGTGGCCTCGGGCCAGCATGAGCGATCGGAACGCGTCAGGTGAGTGCGGCCCCGACGTAAGACCTGTTCAGCCACCCCGGCAAGTAAGAGACGGAGCCCGGTTCTGCCGGAGGATGGGAGAGCGCTCGGTAGTAGCCAGGCTCGCCGCTCTTCAACTGAACCAGGCAGCCGTCAACTCCGACGATGTCCACCGCCTCGGTGAGGAAATCGAGGGCACGTACGAGCCGTCGATCGAGGGGTCCACTACGCAGGTCAACCAGGGCGCTGTCATCACCGCTGCCCCTGGAGATGGAGAGCTTTGGAACGGGGCACGCCTACCATTTCAGCCACATCGACTGGGACGTCAAGCGAACGACCGAGCGATGAGGCCGGCCGGTTCGTCTTGGCGCGGTGGTGCCCCGGACCGGTCGGTGTCCGGCGACCAGCCGGGTGGTGCGGCGGCTTCACCGTCTCGACGACTCCCGAAGATGCCTCGGGCGAGTGTCCGAGGCACCTGGACCCCGACGGCGAGGGCACGCTGTCCTGGTTCGCTCCCGCGGACGGCGAAGTGCCCGAGCCGGCCTCACCCCGTTCAGCTACGCCGGCGTGACGCTGGGCAGCACTCGATGGAATCTCGTGGTGGGACGGCATTGCGCGATCCCCAAACACCCGGCAGCTCGCGGGTCGGCGCTCAGCCCCACGCCATCCGGATGTCGGGGGCTCGTTCTTCGTTGGCCGAGCCGTCGGTGTGCTCCACCTCGACCAAGCCGCGGCGTTCGTACAGCCTTCGTGCCCCGGTGTTGCTCTCGAACACCCACAGCTCGTAGCCGTCCGGGTGGGTCGCCTCGACCACGTCGAGAAGCAGCGAGCCCACTCCCTCTCCCTTGAGGTCCGGGCGGACGTAGAGGCCGTCCAGCCAGGTCGGCGTGCACGCCGCGAAGCCGAGCAGCTCGTCGCCCCGCTCGGCGACCCACATGGTCACGTCGTCCTCGCGCATCCTGCGGGCGAGGTACGCGCGGTCCCCGGCGTTGGTGTGCATCGCCGGCGGCATCTGCGGTACGGCGTGGATCCGGGCCTGCGTGTAGAGGTCCGCGATCGCGTCCGAGTCATCGACTGTGGCCTGCCGGACGGTCACCAGCTCGGGCTCAGACTCATTGGGAGTCACGGATCGCCTCGAGCGCGTGGGCCAAGTCGGCGGGGTAGCTCGCCTCGTACTCGACGTACTCACCGGAGTCGGGGTGCTCGAAGCCGAGGCGTACGGCGTGCAGCCACTGCCGCTGGAGGCCCAGCCGGCTCGCCAGCGTGGGGTCGGCACCGTAGGTGAGGTCGCCCACGCACGGGTGCTTGAGCGCGGCCATGTGCACCCGGATCTGGTGGGTCCGGCCGGTCTCGAGACGGACCTCGAGCAGGCTGGCGAACCGGTGCGCCTCGAGCGTCTCGTAGTGGGTGACGCTGTGCCGGCCGTCGGCCATCACCGCGAACTTGTAGTCGGCCTTCGGGTGCCGCCCGATGGGCGCGTCGACGGTGCCCTCCCACGGGTCGGGGTGGCCCTGGACCAGGGCGTGGTAGGTCTTGTCGACCACGCGATGGCGGAACGCGTTCTTCAGGATCGAGTAGGCGTGCTCGGACTTGGTGATCACCATGACGCCCGACGTGCCGACGTCGAGGCGCTGCACGATGCCCTGCCGCTCGGAGGCGCCGCTGGTGGCGATCCGGAACCCGGCACCCGCCAGGTGACCGACGACCGTCGGGCCGCTCCAGCCGGGCGAGGGGTGGACGGCGACGCCGACCGGCTTGTCGATCACCACGATGGAGTCGTCGTCGTGGATGACCTTGATGCCCTCGACGATCTCCGGCCGGACCTCGAGCGGGTCGGCCTCGTGCGGGATGGTCACCTCGAGCAGGCTGCCCGGCAGCACCCGGTCGCTCTTGGCGGGACGAGCACCGTCGACCTCGACGAGCCCCGCGGCGATCAGGTCGGCCGCGCGGGTGCGGGAGAAGCCGAACATCCGTGCCATGGCTGCGTCGATCCGCTCCCCCGCCAGACCCTCGGGTACGCCGGCGGCGCGGTGTCCTCCCGGCTGCGGCGGGCTCACGCAGCCCCGTCCGGCTCGTGGCGGCGGCCGTCGACCTTGATGCCGCGCCACACCTGGACCACGATCACGGCCACCGCCACATCGATGCAGACGTCGGCGAGGTTGAAGACCGGCCAGTGCGGCAGCTCGAGGAAGTCCACGACCTGGCCGCGGAACACGTCCGGCGCCCGGAAGACCCGGTCGGTCAGGTTGCCCGCGACCCCGGCGAGCAGCAGCCCGAGACCGGCCGCCCAGGCCGGGTCGGCGACCCGGCGCGCGACGTAGGCGATGACGACCACGGCGGCGATGGCGCCCAGGGTGATGAGCAGGGTGTACGACGTACCGGTGCTGAAGGCGGCGCCCGGGTTGCGGGTCAGGTTCAGCCGCAGCAACGAGCCCACCAGCTCGACCGGCCGCCCGGGCGTGAGGCGGTCGACCGCGAGCAGCTTGGTGCCGAGATCGAGGGCGTAGGCCAGGACCGCGGCCGCGGCCAGCACCACCAGGGCGCGGCGGTGTCGGTGACCCTGCGACGCGGACCCGACGACTCCGTCGGGGACGGGTTCGGGGCTCAGCGACGCTCCTCGCGCTGCTTGCATGACAGGCAGAGTGTGGCACGCGGGAAGGCCATCGCCCGCATCTTGCCGATGGGGTTGCCGCACGACTCGCAGCTGCCGTAGGTGCCGTCGGCGATGCGCGACATGGCCCGGTCGATCTGGGCCACCTTGTCGCGTTCGTTGTTGACCACGATCAGCTCGTGGTCGCGCTCGAAGCTGTTGGCGCCCATGTCGGCCTGGTCGTGCCCCGCACCGTCGCCGGAGTCGCGCATCAGGTCCGCCAACTCGGTCTCCTGCGCGGCCAGGGTAGCCAGCGCGCGCTCTCGCTCGGTGTTCAGCTCGGTGCGGACCTCCTTGATCTCCCCCTTGGTCCAGGCGCCCTCGCCCTCCTTGACCGCCAGCGAGCTCACCGGAGCCCGGCGAGCCGGGGACTTCTTCGCGGGCGCCTTCTTCGC
>JBPCQY010000040.1:0-2876 GCA_050997635.1 Nocardioides sp. | reverse complement strand
ACCGCCGCCGAGGACGTGCTGGCCACCCTGACCCGTCTGGTCCACGACGTCGGCACCTCGGTCCTGCTCGCCGAGCACCGCCTCGAGCGCGTCGTACCCTTCGCCGACCGGATGGTGCTGCTGGGCGACGACGGCCGGGTGTGCGTCGGGCCGCCGGCCGAGGTGCTCGCCGGCTCACCCGTCGTACCCCCGCTCGTGGAGCTGGGTCGTCGGCTGGGCTGGTCGCCGCTGCCGCTCACGGTGCGCGACGCGCGTCGGGCCGCGCGTGGCCTCGACCTCACCCCGCCCCCTGCTCCGCCGCTCGACACCACGCCCGCGGCACTCAGCGCCCTCGGCCTCACCGTCACCCACGGCCGGACGGTCGCGCTGCGTGAGGTCTCCGTCGAGCTGGGCCAGGGCGAGGTGACCGCGCTGATGGGGCGCAACGGTGCCGGCAAGTCGTCGCTGCTGTGGGCCCTCCAGGGCTCGGGTACGCGCGCGGCCGGCACCGTCGCCGCCTCCGGCGAGGACCCCTCGACCCTCGACGCGGCCGGGCGTCGCGGCCTGGTCGGGCTGGTGCCGCAGACCGCCGCCGACCTGCTCTATCTGGAGACCGTTGCCGAGGAGTGTGCCGCCGGCGACCTGGCCGCGAGCCCCGGCGCCTGCCGGGCCCTGCTCGACCGGCTGGCCCCGGGCATCGAGGACGACACCCACCCGCGGGACCTGTCCGAGGGCCAGCGCCTGGCGCTTGCGCTGGCGCTGGTCCTGGCCGCGCGGCCCCGCGTCGTACTCCTCGACGAGCCGACGCGGGGGCTCGACTATCCGGGCAAGAAGGCGCTGGCCACGATCCTGCGCAGCCTCGCCGTGGAGGGGCACGCGGTCCTGGTGGCCACGCACGACGTCGAGTTCACCGCGCAGGTCGCCGACCTCGTGGTCGTGCTCGCGGAGGGCGAGGTGGTCTCGTCCGGTCCCGTACGCCGCGTGGTCGCCGAGTCGCCCGCGTTCGCACCCCAGGTGACCAAGGTGCTCGGGCCGCCGTGGCTGCGGGTCGACGAGGTGCCAGCATGAATCACGCCGTACCCCTGACCCGCCGGTCGGGCGCCGTCCTCGGCGTCGCGTCCCTGGCCGGTCTCGCGATGCTGTGCTGGCCCCTGCTGGTGCGCACCGCGGACGCCGGCCAGGTGCAGCCGCCGTTCCTCTTCCTCGGCCTGCTGCCGGTGGTCATCGCCGTGGTGCTCGCCGAGGTGAGCGAGGGCGGCCTGGACCCACGCGTGCTGGCGGTGCTCGGGGTGCTGAGCGCGATCAACGCCGTCCTGCGCGGGCTCGACCCCGGAAACGCCGGCATCGAGCTGGTCTTCTTCCTGCTGATCCTCGCGGGTCGGGTCTTCGGGCCGGGCTTCGGCTTCGTGCTCGGCTGTACCTCCCTGCTCGCCTCGGCGCTGCTCACCGCTGGGGTCGGCCCGTGGCTGCCCTTCCAGATGCTGGTGTCCGCCTGGGTCGGCATGGGGGCCGGGCTACTCCCACGGCGGTTCACCGGCCGCGCCGAGATCGCCCTGCTCGTGGCGTACGGCGTCATCGCCGCCTACGTCTACGGCCTGCTGATGAACCTGTCGGGCTGGCCGTTCCTGCTCGGCGTCGCCGTGCCCGGCCACGAGGGTGGACTGTCCTTCGTACCCGGGGATCCGCTGCTCGAGAACCTGCATCGCTTCGTCGTCTACACCCTGGTCACCTCGACCGGCTCCTTCGACACCGGCCGCGCGATCACCAATGCCCTGGCCCTCGCGCTGCTCGGCCCGGCGGTGCTGACCACCCTGCGCCGGGCCGCGCGTCGGGTGGTCATCGTGACGCCCGCCGAGACACGAGCCGACGAGAACCCCGCCGTCGCGAAGCCGGTTGCCACCGGCGCGACGTACCCCTTAGCGTGACGACACCGACGAGATGAAAGGAGGCCGCGATGTCCACTCCGTTCTCCGGCCTCCAGGGCGAGGCCGGTTCCCGCTAAGGAACCCCATGCACCTGTTCACCCCCGCCTCCGTCGACGAGGCGATCGACCTGCTCACGACCAGCGCGATGCCGGTCGACTCACCGACCCAGCGACGGCTCCGCACCGTCGAGCACCTCCACGACACGTTCGGCTCGGGCCGGCGCCGCCCCGCCTGGGTCTGGGCGCTGCGGGACGGTGCCGACGGACCGCCGCTCGGGGTCGTCGCCGCGCTCGGCTCGGCGTACGACGCCGACGAGCAGCGAGCCTTCGTGCTCGACCATTTCGGCCTGCCCGACGACCCGGAGCTGGCCCACCGGCTGCTCGGCGCGGCGACCGACGCGGCACTGTCCGTCGGCGTCGAGGAGGCCGGAATCTTCGCGCCCACCGACCACGGCGTCGACAGCCCGGAGCTGCTCGCCCTCACCGAGCCGCTGCGCGCGGCCGGCTGGCGCCTCCTGGTCGAACGCCGGCACTACGAGTTCGAGCCGACACCGGATGCCGGGGAGGCGCACCCGACCGAGCTCACCTTCGAACAGCTCACCGACCCCGGCGACCCCCGCCTTGCCCAGGTGCACCGAGAGCTGATGCGCGAGACCCTGGACGCTCACGACCAGGCTCTCGTCGAGCGGCTGGGGTTCGAGGAGGCGTGCCGGGAGAGCCTCGCGTTCCTACTCGACGCCGACCCGGTCGACCGCATCCACCTGGCTCACGACCCGTCGGGCACACCCGTCGGGATCGTCTCCGGACTCGTGGTGCCGAGCGGGAGGGCGTTCGTGCTGTTCGTGGGCGTCGCCCACGACCACCGGGGCCACGGCTACGGACGTGAGCTGCTGGCGTGGCAGACCCGGCGGCTGCTGGCCGGCGGTGCGCTCACCCTGATCGCCGACACGGACCACGCGAACGTGCCGATGGC
>JBPCQY010000025.1:0-9017 GCA_050997635.1 Nocardioides sp. | reverse complement strand
TGCTGGTCGAGCATCATGCCCGCGAGCAGCGCGAAGGAGGACTCGTCGAGAATCTGGTCGGCAGCCGGGTCGCCGGTGAGGTGGAAGGCCATCCCGACATCCTGCCGCACGGCTCCACGGGCGGCGCGGGCTCATCGCGCCCTGCTGGGCTGCCCCGGCTCGTGTCGCAAGGAGTTGGTCGCCCGACAGCCAAACCTCACCCGTTGGCGACGCCGAACTCCTTGCGTCAGCGACCGCCTCCTCCCCGTCCGAGCGCTGGTTGTCCCAGACGCCGTCAGGCCTTGACGGCCAGCACGGCGCAGGTGGCGTCGAGCAGGATCCGCTGGGCGCTGCTGCCGAGGATCAGCTTCCCGACCGGCGAACGGCGGCGCAGCCCGATCACGATCAGCTCGGCCCCGTGCTCGTCGGCCACGCCGATCAGGTCGTCGGCCGGGTCGTTGCCGCGCACCAGCTGATGGATCTCGAAGGGCACGCCGGAGGCTTCGAGCTGGGTGCGTACGGCCTCGAGCTCCTCCTCCGAACGAGTCGCGGCCGCCTGGTCGTACGACGACCCGCCGCGCTGGAAGTTCACCAGCAGGAGCTGGGCGTTGCGCAGCTTCGCCTCGGCGATCGCCCGCTCCAGGGCGGCACGACCCTCGGGCTTGGACACGTAGCCCACGACCACGGTCGGCATCGGTCCTCCTTGTCCACGCCGGGCACGGCGCACCCTGCACAACCCAGTGCCGCGCGTCAGAAGCTCTGGTGCGCTTCGCGCACACCTGGCACACACCTTGCGGCGTTGCCGTCGCTCGGTGAGGGGCCAACAGCGCCGTCACTTGGCGCCTTGCGATGCGCGCACCCTGAGCACGCCAACCGGTCAACAACTTCCGACGCACGACCCTAGCCCACCCCGGGCCGAGCCGGCACCTGTGGAGAACTCCTGGGCTGGCGGACTGAGCACGGCAGGCTGGGCCCATGCCCGTGCTCGCCGAACCGGTGCCCCGGCCGCTGGCGCGCCTGCTGCGAGCGGCGGTGCTCGACCTGGCGACCTCCGAGCACCGTCGCCGGTTCCCCGCCGTCGTCCGCTTCGGTGACCCCGCAACCGACCCGGTCGCGGTCCCCGACACCCCCGAGCTCGACCACGGGCTGCGGCTCGACCTGGCCGCCTCTGCGCTGCACCTCGCCGCGCGTCGAGGCGACGTCGGGCTGGTCTGGCTGACCCGCTCGGGGCACCTGTGCCTGCACGACACCGACATGGCCTGGCTGAGCGCCGTCCTCGCAGCGGCGGCCGAGCGCGGAGCGTCCCCGACCATGGTGGTCGTCACCCGACACGGGTGGTTCGACCCCCGGTCGGGGGTGCGCCGCGAGTGGCGTCGGATCCGTCAGCGGTGAGGGCCGGTGCCGTTAGTCCCAGGTGTGCACGGGTTCGTTGGAATGCATCCGCTCGCGGTACTCCAACAGGGTCGCGCGCAGCGCGTCGTACCGGTCGTCCTTGCGACGCTGGTGCATCCGGCGCACGAACCAGTCGGCGCCGTTGGTGCCGGCCAGGCACCGCTGCTCGATGACGCCGAGCAGCCGCTCGCTCTCCGCGGGGTCGACCCCCCAGGCCGCGAGGCCGGTGCGCGCCATCGGCAGCAGGCGGCGCAGCACCAGCTCGGTGGCCCGCACCTCGCCGACGGCCGGCCAGTAGACGGTGGCCTCGATGCCATCCTCGGCGGCGGTGTTGAAGTTCTCCTCCGCCGCCTGGAACGACATCTGGGACCACAGCGGTCGGTCGCTCTCGGCGAGGTAGCGCACGAGCCCGAAGTAGAAGGCCGCATTGGCGTTCAGGTCGACGACCGTCGGCCCTGCGGGCAGCACCCGGTTCTCGACCCGCAAGTGGGGTTGGCCGTCCGCGATGTCGTAGATCGGCCGGTTCCAGCGGTAGACGGTGCCGTTGTGCAGGCGCAGCTCGCCGAGAGCCGGCGTGCCGCCCCCCTCCAGCACCGCGACGGGGTCCTCGTCGTTGGTGATCGGCAACAGGGCCGGAAAGTAGCGGACGTTCTCCTCGAACAGGTCGAAGACCGAGTTGATCCAGCGCTCGCCGAACCACACGCGCGGCCGCACACCCTGCGACTTGAGCTCCTCGCTGCGGGTGTCGGCCGCCTGCTGGAACAGCGGGATCCGGGTCTCGCGCCACAGCTCCTTGCCCAGGCAGTAGGGCGAGTTGGCAGCGAGCGCGACCTGCACGCCCGCGATCGCCTGCGAGGCGTTCCAGTACGCCGCGAACTCGTCGGGCGAGGTCTGCACGTGCAGCTGGGTGCTCGTGCACGCCGCCTCGGGCAGGATCGTCTCGGCCGTCGAGATCAGCTGCTCAGGCCCCGAGATGTCGATGCGGATGTCCTCGCCGCGGGCGTTGAGGATCTGCTCCGAGAGCAGCTTGTAGCGCGGGTTGGCCGACATGGTGTGCGGAGCGAGGTGGCCCGGCGCCAGCGTCGGCAGCACCCCGATCATCACCAGGTGCGCCCCGACCCCGGACGACTTCTCCTCCGCGGCGTTGAGGCTGCGGCGCAGGCTCTCCTCGAAGGAGGCGAGACCCCCCTCGCGCAACCGCGCCGGTGGCAGGTTGACCTCGATGTTGAACTGGCCCAGCTCGGTCTGGAAGTTCGGGTCGGCGATCGCCGAGAGCGCTTCGGCGTTCTTCAGGGCCGGGTCACCGGAGTCGTCGACGAGGTTGAGCTCGACCTCCATCCCCGTCATCGGGTCGTCGGTGTCGAACCGCTCCTCGACGAGCATCCGCTCGAACGTGTCCAGGCAGCGGTGCACCTTCTCGCGGTAACGGGTGCGGTCGGCACGGGAGAACTCCTGTGCGTCGACGTCTTCTCCCATGGGCTGACTCTAGGGCCGGCGAGCCCCGGGCGACAGGCGCCGTCCGCGGCCTCATGCTGCCTCCCACACGCTGGGCGGCACGGCATGCTGCAGCGCCGTCGCCACGAACCCGGCGAGCTCGTGGTCGGGGCGCTTCTCCTGGCACCGGTCGAGCGCGCACCACGACAACGCCCCGGACCCTGCCAGCCAGGCCACCAGACCGAGCAGCGCCGCGGCGTCGGGGAGTACGTCGTCGGGCGCCGCACGCACCAGCTCACACCACCGCTCGAGCTGCGCGACGGCCGCGTCGCGGTTGAGCGCGTCGAGCACGGCCCGAAACACCGACGGCAGGGCCAGGGCGTGCAGCACCCGGGCACACTGCGCGACGTCGAGCACCGTGGCACCCCGCAGCAGCCCGAGCACGGCCACCCGCTCGGCGTGTTCAGCCGACTCGGGCACCGGCGCCAACCTCGCCAGCTCGGCCGCGACCGCCTCGACCTCGGTCGGCAGGGCGGCGATGGTGGCGGCGAGCTCGGCCCGCGAGCGGTGCAGCACCCGGCCCTCGAGCACCGACTGGGCCAGAAACGCGTGTGCCCCCAGGTCGTACGGCGCGGGGTCACCGCGCTCGAGCGGGTGCCACCAGCGTCGCCCGTCGGCGGCGATGACGTCGACGATGGCGATGCCGGCGCCCGTAAACGCCTCGGCCAGCGCCCGGGCCGCGGCCAGCGCGCCTTCCCGGTCGCCGGTGTAGACCAGCAGCACGACCCGCTCGACCTGGTGGTCGCGGGCGGGTGCGAGCAGGGCGTCGAGGAAGTCTGCCAACCCGTCGGGGCCGGGCAGGTCGACGCGCGCATGGAACGGCCGGGCCGCCCCGAAGGTGAGCATCACAGCCGACTCCTCGGGCGTGAAGCCGAGCACCACCAGGGCGGCGGCGAGGATGTCGACGGGGCTGCGGGCGGTCATGGTCGTGGTCATGGCTCCACGCTCCCCCGCCGCGTCCTCGCCCGGGGCGGAGGAGGACGGCCTCGGTGGAGGAGCCGGGCTCGGGGCGGACCTGTGCGCGACCGGCGGGCCGGCGTACGCGCACCGTCTGCGCCGGGCGATACGTTGCGCCCATGCGCGCCGACGCCTCGGTCCTCCACCTGGACCTCGACGCGTTCTTCGCCGCCGTCGAGCAGCGCGACAAACCCTCCCTGCGCGGCAAGCCGGTGATCGTGGGCGGCGTCGGCGGCCGCGGCGTGGTCGCCACCGCGTCCTACGAGGCCCGAAAGTACGGCGTGCGGTCGGCCATGTCGACGCGCGAGGCGCGGTCGCGGTGCCCGCACGCGGCGTACCTCACCGGCCGCTTCCCCGCCTACCGCGACGCGAGCCGGGCGGTGATGCAGGTGCTGCGTGACCTGAGCCCGCTGGTCGAGCCGCTCAGCCTCGACGAGGCGTTCGTCGACCTCGAGCCCGCCGGCCTGGCCGACTTCGAGCAGGCCGCCCTGATCGCGTGTGCCGAGCGGCTGCGCGCCCGGGTAGCCGAGGTGACCGGCGGACTCACCGCGTCGGTCGGCATCGGCACCTCGAAGTTCATCGCCAAGGTCGCCAGCGACCTCGACAAGCCCGACGGGCTGGTGATCGTCGCGCCCGGCACCGAGCGCGACCTGCTCCGCCCGATGCACGTCAGCGTCATCCCCGGCGTAGGGCCGGCCACCACCGAGCGGCTGCGCCGCGCCGGCATCACCAGCGTCGCCGACCTCGAGTCGGTCAGCGAGGACGAGCTGGTCCGGCTGCTCGGTCGCTCGCACGGCCACGGCCTCCACCTGCTGGCGCGCGCCGACGACGACCGTCGGGTGGTCCCCGAGCGCGAGACCAAGAGCGTGTCGGCCGAGGGCACCTACGACACCGACCTCGTCGACCGCAAGCTGCTCGAGGGGCTGCTGACCCGGCAGGCCCACCAGGTCGCCGAGCGCCTGCACAAGAGCGGGCTGTCCGGCCGCACGGTCACGATCAAGGTCCGCCTCCACGACTTCACCACCCTCAGCCGCTCGCAGACCCTGCCCGCGCCGACCGACCGCGGCCCACTCATCGCCCGTACGGCGCGCGGCCTGCTGACCGACCTGGACACCTCCGGCGGCGTGCGGCTGCTGGGCGTGGGTGTCAGCGGCCTGGCCGACTGGATCCAGGAGGACCTCTTCGGCGACGACGAGGCCGCGGGCGAGGAGACCGGGGCGGTCGAGCTGCCCGAGGCGCCGACCACCCGCGAGGCGTGGGCGCCCGGCATGGACGTCGTGCACACCGTCCACGGGCGTGGCTGGGTGTGGGGCTCGGGGCGCGGCACCGTGACCGTCCGGTTCGAGACCGCCGAGACGTCGCCCGGCCCGGTGCGCTCGTTCAAGGCCGACGACCCCGGGCTGAGCGCGTGGCGCCCGCCCGAGACCGACGGGCCCGACGTCAGCGACGCCTGAACATCACCCGTTCCCCCGGTCGCGTCTGGGAGCACTGCCACAGGTCGGCCGGGTCGACCACGGCCACGACCGGGTAGCCACCCGTGGTCGGGTGGTCGGCCAGGAACACGATCGGCTGCCCGTCCGGCGGCACCTGCACGGCGCCGAGCACCATCCCCTCGCTCGGCAGCTCCGCCGGTGCGCCCTCGGCTCGCGGCACCGGCGGTCCCTGCAGACGCAGGCCGATCCGGTCGGAGTCGCCGGTGACGACGTACTCCTCCGCGGCCAGGCGCCTCAACGCGTCGTCGGTGAACCACCCGGCGTGCGGCCCCGGGAGCAGCCGCAGCCCGCTCGCGACCGGCACGCGCGGGGTGTCCAGCGCGCGTGGAGGCCCGTACGGCGTGCCCACCGGCAGCGAGACCCCTGCCTCGACCCGGGGCGGCCCGACCCACGCCAGGGTGTCGGTCGAGCGCGACCCGAACACCAGCGGTACGTCGACCCCGCCGGCCACCGCGACGTACCTCCGCACGCCCCGCTCTGGTCCCGCGACCCGCAGCACCGCGTGCGCAGGCAGCCACTCGGCACAGTCGACCGACCCCGCGCGGCCGTCCGCCGTGACCGGGCCGGGCGCGCCGGTGACGGCCACCCAGACCCCGGCGTCGGTGCTGAGCTCGAGGCCGCCCATGGTCACCTCGAGCACGGCGGCGTTCTCGTCGTTGCCGACGAGCCGGTTGCCCAGCGCCGCTGCGGGCGCGTCGAGCGCGCCACCGCGCGGCACCCAGAGATGGGCGAACACGCGACGCCCGCGGTCCTGCACGGTGGTGAGCACGCCGGCCTCGCGCACGTGGAGGGTCATCGCGGCACGAACCCTTGGGTTGAGGAGCCGAGGGACGAGGCGTCTCGAAACCCTTGGGTTGAGGAGCCGAGGGACGAGGCGTCTCGAAACCCTTGGGTTGAGGAGCCGAGGGACGAGGCGTCTCGAAACCTGACCCGGACGCCGGGGGCGAGCAGGGCCGGGTCGCGCCGGGTCGCGTCCCAGACCGCGAGGTCGGTGCGCCCGATCAGCCGCCAGCCTCCCGGCGAGGCGACCGGGTAGACCCCGCACCACGTGTCGGCGAGAGCCACCGACCCGGCAGGGACGCGGGTCCGCGGACGGTCCAGGCGCGGCACCGTCATCTGGTCGGGCAGGCCGGACAGGTAGGCGAAACCCGGCGCGAAACCGCAGAACGCCGAGACGAGCTCGAGCGCCTCGAGGCGGTCTGCCACCTCGTCCTCGGAGCAGCCCCACGCCTGCGCGACGAACGCCAGGTCCGGTCCGTCGTAGGTCACCGGCACCTCGACGAGCGGACCGGGCTCACCCGCCTCGCCCGGCTCGAAGCCCGCCAGTACGTCGCGCAGCGCCGCCGGGTCGGTCCCGTCGAAGAGCACCGTGCGTGCACCGGGCACGATCTCCTCGGCGGCCACGTCGTGCCCGCGCGCCCACTGCGCCAGCGCCAGGGCCGTTGAGGTGTTGGCCACCTCGGCCAGCACCGCGTCGCGGCCGAGGTCCCTGAGCGCCAGGCTCATGGGGTGCCCAGCGCCGCCGGCGGACGTACGGCGTACCCCGCGGCCTCGAGCGCGCGTCGTACGGCGTGGGCGAGCCCGACCGCTCCGGGGGTGTCGCCATGCACGCAGACCGAGTCGACCCGCTCCGCCAGCGCCACGGCCTGGGCGCAGCTGACAGCGTCGTCGTCGTGCACCGCGCCGGGCTCCGTCCGGGGCACCAGCCCACCCTCCAGCCGCTGCGGATCGCGGTAGGCCCGGTCGGCGAACCCCTCGAGGAGCACTTCCCGACCGTCGTGCTCGGCCAGCGCGAGCAGCACCGATCCGGGCAGGCCGAGCACCGGCAGCCGCCCCGACCCGGCGAGCACGGCGGCGGCCTGGACCGGGTCGCGTGCCACCCGGTGGTAGAGCGCGCCGTGCGGCTTCAGATAGCGCACGAAGGTGCCTTCGGACCGGGCGATCGTCTCGAGCGTGCCCACCTGGTCGGCCACCTGCTCGGTGAGCAGCGAGGCGGCGACCTCCAGCTCGACCCGACCGAAGTTCGCGCGATCGGCGTAGGAGACCTGCGCACCCACGACCACCCCACCCGCGGCCGCACACACCCGGCGCATCACGTCCGGCGTACCGGCGTGGTAGCCGCAGGCGACGTTGGCGCTGGTCACCACGGCGAGCAGCGCGTCGTCGTCGGTGACCTCCTCACCGAGGTCCGCGTTGAGGTCGACCGTGAGCACGCACCGACGCTACTGCGTCCAAGAACGGGGTACCCGTGGCCTGAGAACTCCCTGAGACTTCGCGTCGGTGGCAACTCCCGGGCGCGCTCGAACGTCAAGACAGGTGAAGGCACTGCACGGACCGGAACAAAGGTGGCCCGTGGAGGCGTTGTAACAGTCGTGACGACCTTACGTCGGCACACCAAGGCAGGAGGGGCACACCATGGCCACACGGACCACCGCGATCCGCACTCGCGAGATCGAAGGACGCGACAGCGTCGGGCTGTACCTCGACGAGATCGCGCGCACTCCCCTGCTCGACGCCGCCGCCGAGGTCGAGCTCTCCAAGACCATCGAGGCCGGCCTGCTGGCCGAGCAGCTGCTCAACGAGGGCCGGGTCGGACGCCGCAAGGGCGGCGCCCCGATGAGCGCGACCCAGGAGGAGCTGGAGTGGCTGGCCGAGGAGGGCCGCCAGGCAACGACGCGGTTCATCAACGCCAACCTGCGCCTGGTCGTCTCGATCGCGCGCAAGTACGGCCGCGCCCAGATGCCGATGCTCGACCTGATCCAGGAGGGCAACACCGGCCTGATCCGCGCGGTCGAGAAGTTCGACTACACCAAGGGCTACAAGTTCTCGACGTATGCCACCTGGTGGGTGCGCCAGGCCATCACCCGCGGCATCGCGCAACAGGCCCGCGTCGTACGGCTTCCCGTGCACGTCGTCGAGGAGCTCAACCAGGTCGGCGGCGCCCGCCGTACCCTCGAGCGCCAGCTCGGCCGCGAACCCGAGCCCGAGGAGATCGCCCACGAGCTCGACATGGCGATCGAGCGGGTGCTCGACCTGATGGCGTGGGGTCGTGAGCACGTCAGCCTCGACACGCCCATCGACGAGAACGGCGACACCTCCCTGGGCGACCTGATGGCCCAGGAGACCTCGCCCGGTCCCGACGACACCGTGCTCGACGTCGAGGCCCGCGAGCGCCTCGAGGCGCTGGTCGGGCTGCTCGACGACCGGGCCGCCGACATCATCCGGGCCCGCTACGGCCTGCTCGACGGTCGCCAGCACAAGCTCGCCGACATCGGCGCCCGGCACGGCATCTCCGCCGAGCGGGTCCGTCAGCTCGAGCGGGAGGCGCTGCAGAAGCTGCGCCGCCTCGGCGACCCGGATCTCGCCGCCTGACCACTGCCTAAGCCCGGGTCAGCTCCTCGTAGACCTCCGCCACCCGTCGGCGGAGGTCTTCGAGGTCCCCGGTGTTCGCGATGACGTACGTCGCGATCGCGAGCCGGTCGTCGCGGGAAGCCTGCGCGTCGATCCGCGACTCGGCGTCCGCGCGACTCCATCCGCGCTCACGTGTCATCCGTTCGACCTGCACGTCGGTCGGTGCGTCGACCACGATCACGGCGTCGAACTCGGCGGCCTGACCCGTCTCGGCCAGCAGCGGGATGTCGTGCACGACGAGCGCGTCCGGGTCGGCCTGCGCCTCGAGCTCGGCCGCGCGGGCCCGCACGA
>JBPCQY010000007.1:0-2899 GCA_050997635.1 Nocardioides sp. | reverse complement strand
CCACCCCGGCGTGTGCGACCACGAGCTCTCCGCGACCGAGGGTCACCACCAGGTTTCCGGCGAGGTAGAGGAACAGGGTGACCAGACCGTCGGGGTAGTACGGGTCCCCGATCGCGACCGGCCGGAGTCGTTCGGTGAGCAGTGCGTGCGGGTCGTGGAGGATGCGGCACGGGTCAGGCGGCGACCACGTGGATCTTGCGTGGACGATGAGATCCACGTGTTCCCAGGTCGTCGTCAACGCGTACCCCCCGACGACCGGCCCACCGATCGGGTTGGCCAGCACCAGCGGCCCCGCGCACCGTCCGACGACCGACGGCCACGCCTCTCGCCACGCGTCCATGTGGGTGTCCTCCACGAGACAGTTCAGGTCGACGTCGCTGTACTCGTCCGCCACGCCGGTGGCCAGACTGCCCCCGAGCCACGCGGCCACCAGGCCGGGAGCGTCCGGCAGTACGTCGAGCGCTCCCTCGACGACCCGGGCTTGCCACTCGGCGGGACAGACCTCACGCCACTGCACCATGCGCCCCCGGCAGGACTCGAACCTGCGACCTAGAGATTAGAAGGCTCTTGCTCTATCCAGCTGAGCTACGGGGGCCGGCGACCATTGTGTCAGCGGGCGAGGGGCGTCGACATCGGAGGATCGCCGGCACCTGGTGCGTGAGATCCTCCGATGTCGGAGGCAGCGAGGGGGCGGCGGACCGGGCAGGATGAGGATGGCAGCGCCGAGACACCGCCGAGACACCGCCGGGAGGCCGACGTGACCAGGACGACGACGTACGACGTGGCGGGGGTGCGGGCGCACTTCCCCTCGCTCGTGGACGGCGCGGCTCACTTCGACGGGCCGGGTGGATCGCAGACCCCGGACCTCGTGGCCCGGGCGATCCACGACACCCTGACCCGGCCGTTGTCGAACCTCGGTGCGCCGACGCGGGCGTCGCGCAACGCCGCTGAGGCGGTGGAAGCGGCCCGTGCGGCGATGGCCGACCTGCTCGGCGCCGACCCGGCCGGCGTGGTCTTCGGGCGCAGCATGACCCAGCTGACCATGGACGCAGCACGCGCCATGGCCAAGGACTGGGGGCCGGGCGACGAGGTCGTGGTCACCCGCCTCGACCACGACGGCAACGTCCGGCCGTGGGTGATCGCGGCGGAGTCAGTCGGGGCGACGGTGCGCTGGGCCGACTTCGACCCGGCCACCAGCGAGCTCGGGCCCGACACGATCGGTGACCTGCTCACAGAACGCACCAGGCTGGTCGCCGTCACCGGCGCCTCGAACCTGATCGGCACGATGCCCGACGTACGCGCGATCGCCGACCTGGTGCACCGCACCGACGCCTGGCTGTACGTCGACGCCGTACACCTGGCGGCCCATGCACCGGTGGACCTGGCGGCGCTCGGCGCCGACTTCGTCGCCTGCTCGCCGTACAAGTTCCTCGGGCCGCACTGCGGCGTGCTCGCCGGTCGGGTCGAGCTGCTCGAGCGGCTGCGCCCAGACAAGCTGCTGCCGTCGAGCGACGGGGTGCCCGAGCGTTTCGAGCTCGGCACGCTGCCCTACGAGCTGCTCGCCGGGACGACGGCCGCCGTCGACTTCCTCGCGTCGCTGGTGCCGGGGGAGGGCAGTCGCCGCGAGCGCCTCGTGGCGTCCATGGCCGCGGTCGAGGCGCACGAGGACTGGCTGCGGGTCCGGGTCGAGGACGGCCTCGCCGACCTCCCGGGTACGGCGTGCTGGTCGCGCGCCCGACGTCGTACGCCGACCCTGCTGGTCACCTTCGACGGCCACGCCGCTGCGGACGTGGCCGACCACCTGGCGCAGCGTGGTGTGAACGCGCCGGCGGGGTCGTTCTACGCGCTCGAGGCGTCCCGGGTGCTCGGCCTCGGCGACGCGGGCGGCCTGCGGATCGGGATCGCGCCGCACACCGACGACGCCGACGTCGACCGGCTGCTCGACGCCCTGCGCGAGCATCCCGGCTCGGCATAGGGTGCGGGCGTGATCACGGGCGAGCTGAAGAGCAAGATCGACCGCGTCTGGGACGCGTTCTGGTCGGGTGGGATCTCCAACCCGATCGAGGTGATCGAGCAGCTCACCTATCTGCTCTTCATCCGCCGGCTCGATGACCTGCAGACCCTCGCCGAGAAGAAGGCCAACCGGATCGGGCAGCCGATCGAGGACCCGATCTTTCTGCCCGGCCAGGAGGAGCTGCGCTGGTCGCGGTTCAAGAACCAGGACCCGGCCGTGATGTACCAGATCGTCAGCGCAGCGGTGTTCCCGTTCCTTCAGCGTCTCGGTGGCGACGGGTCGACGTACTCCCATCACATGAAGGACGCCCGCTTCACCGTCCCGACCCCGCAGCTGCTTTCGCGGGTCGTGGACATGCTCGCCGACGTACCGATGACCGATCGTGACACCAACGGCGACCTCTACGAGTACATGCTCGGCAAGATCGCGACCGCCGGCACCAACGGCCAGTTCCGGACGCCGCGGCACATCATCGCGCTGATGGTCGACCTGACGGCCCCTGCGCCCAAGGACGAGATCTGCGACCCCGCGTGCGGCACGGCCGGCTTCCTGGTCGCCGCCTCGGAGTTCGTACGACGCGAGCACCCGACCGTGCTCACGACCAGGCCCAACGACGGCACTTCCACGAGAGCATGTTCCACGGCTACGACTTCGACTCCACGATGCTGCGTATCGGCAGCATGAACATGCTGCTGCACGGCATCGAGAGCCCCGACATCCGCTACCGCGACTCGCTGTCGGAGGGCGCCTCCGAGGAAGAGGAGAGGTACACGCTGATCCTGGCGAACCCGCCCTTCGCCGGCTCGCTCGACTACGAGTCGACGTCCAAGGAGCTCCAGCGGGTCGTGAAGACCAAGAAGACCGAGCTGCTGTTCCTCGCGCTGT
>JBPCQY010000179.1:0-14527 GCA_050997635.1 Nocardioides sp. | reverse complement strand
CCATCGACTCCGCCGCCGACATGGACCGGCTGTTCAAGGACATCCCGCTCGGCGAGGTCACCACGAGCATGACCATCAGCGGCCCCGCCGTACCCGTGTTCTGCATGATGCTGGTCGCCGCCGAGCGCCAGGGCGCCGACCTCGGCGTCCTCAACGGCACGCTGCAGACCGACATCTTCAAGGAGTACATCGCCCAGAAGGAGTGGCTCTTCGGACCCGAGCCGCACCTGCGCCTGATCGGCGACCTGATGGAGTACTGCGCCGAGGAGATCCCCGACTACAAGCCCCTCTCCGTCTCCGGCTACCACATCCGCGAGGCCGGCTCGACGGCCGCGCAGGAGCTCGCCTTCACGCTCGCCGACGGGTTCGGGTACGTCGAGCTCGGCCTGTCCCGCGGCCTCGACGTCGACGTCTTCGCGCCCGGCCTGTCGTTCTTCTTCGACGCCCACGTCGACTTCTTCGAGGAGATCGCCAAGTTCCGCGCCGCCCGCCGGATCTGGGCGCGCTGGGCTCGCGACGTCTACGGCGCCACGACCGACAAGGCCCAGTGGCTGCGCTTCCACACCCAGACCGCCGGTGTCTCGCTGACCGCGCAGCAGCCCTACAACAACGTGGTGCGTACCGGCATCGAGGCGCTCTCGGCCGTGCTCGGCGGCACCAACTCACTGCACACCAACGCCCTCGACGAGACGCTCGCGCTGCCGAGCGAGACCGCGGCCGAGATCGCCCTGCGCACCCAGCAGGTGATCATGGAGGAGACCGGCGTCGTCAACGTCGCGGACCCGCTCGGCGGCAGCTGGTACGTCGAGTCGCTCACCGACCGCATGGAGGCCGAGGCCAACGCCATCTTCGACCGGATCCTGGCCATCGGCGGCTCGACGCTGACCCACGCCGACACCTCCGGCCTGGCCGCGGCGACGCAGGCGGGCGAGAACCCGGTCACCCGCGGACTGCTGCGCGGCATCGAGGACGGCTGGTTCATGTCGGAGATCGCCGAGGCCGCCTTCCAGTACCAGACCGCGCTGGAGAAGGGCGAGAAGAAGATCGTCGGCGTCAACTGCCACACCGACTCGATCACCCACGACCTGGAGATCCTGCGGGTCTCCCACGAGGTCGAGGTCGAGCAGGTGCGCGCGTTGGGCGAGCGGCGTACGACGCGTGACGACGCCGCGGCCCGCGCCGCTGTCGAGGCGATGGTCGAGGCCGGCCGCACCGACGCCAACATGATCGAGCCGATGCTCGACGCGTGCCGCGCCGAGGCCACGCTGGGCGAGATCTGCGACGCACTGCGCGCGGAGTGGGGCGAGTACCGGGAACCGGCCCGCTTCTGAGCCCCAGGCCCGTGGCGGGCCGCCGCACACGGTCAGGGACAATGGACGCATGACGCAGCAGCCGTTCAGCCGTCCCGGTGCGATCGACCTCTCCGCACTCAAGCGCCCCGCCCCCACGCAGCCGTCGTCAGCGCCCGGCGGCGGGGGAGCCGCCGGCGGCGGTGCGGCATCGCCGTACGCCGTGAGCATCGATGAGCAGAACTTCCAGAGCGTGCTCGAGTCGTCGGTCACAGCGCCGGTGTTGCTGGCCTTCTACTCGCGCACCCGGATGCCCGAGAGCGGTCAGCTGGCCGACGACCTGGCGACCCTGTCGGGTGAGTTCGGAGGCAAGTTCCTGGCCGGCCTGGTCGACATCGACGCGGCGCCCGCGATCGCGCAGGCAATGCAGATCCCCTCGGTGCCGCTCGTGGTCGTGGTGCTCGACGGGCGGCCGATGCCGCTGCTGCAGGACGTCGTACCCCTCGACGAGCTGCGCACGGCCCTGACCCAGGTGCTCCAGCAGTTCACCGCCCAGGGCATCACCGGCCGTCACCAGCCGCGCACCACGGCGCCGGCGACCGACGAGGCCGACGAGGGCGACCAGGAGCAGGTCGACCCGAGGTACGCCGCGGCGCAGGACGCCCTCGGGGAGGGCGACATCGACCGCGCCGTCGAGGAGTACCAGCAGCTCGCCGACGCCAACCCAGCCGACGCCGAGGCAGCCGCGGGACTGGCCATGGCGAAGGTGCTTCAGCGCACGCAGGGCGTCGACCTGCAGCAGGCGCGCGCCGACGCCGCGGCCTCGCCGGACGAGGTCGCCGCCCAGACGATGGTGGCCGACCTCGACCTGCTCGGTGGCCAGGTGGACGACGCGTTCACCCGACTCATCGACCTGGTCCGTCGTACGACGGGTGACGAGCGCAACGCGGCGCGCGAGCACCTCCTCGGCCTGTTCGCCGCCGTCGGCAACGACGACCCGCGCGTGCTGCGCGGGCGGCAGGGGCTCGCGTCGGCGCTCTTCTGACCCTTATCGGTCGAGTGCCGAGCGCCCGGCCTCGAGGCGGGCGACGGGCACGCGGAACGGCGAGCACGACACGTAGTCGAGCCCGACCTCGTCGAAGAAGTGGATCGAGTCGGGGTCGCCGCCGTGCTCGCCGCAGACCCCGAGATGCAGGTCGGGGTTGGCCTTGCGCCCCAGCCGGACGGCGTGCCGCACCAGTCGGCCCACGCCGTCGACGTCGAGGGTCTCGAACGGGCTGACGGGGAAGATGCCGTGCTCGAGGTAGTCGCTGAAGAACGACGCCTCGACGTCGTCACGCGAGAAGCCCCACGTCATCTGGGTCAGGTCGTTGGTGCCGAAGGAGAAGAACTCCGCCGACCTGGCGATCTGATTGGCGGTCACCGCCGCGCGGGGCAGCTCGATCATGGTGCCGATCTTGTGGGGTACGGCGCTGCCGCGCTCCTCCTCGACCGAGCGCGCGACCTCCTGCGCCTGCGCCTTGACCAGGTCGAGCTCCTTCACGGTGGCCACCAGCGGGATCATGATCTCGGGCTGCGGGTCGCCCCCGGCCGCGAGCCGGTCGGCCGCGGCTTCGAGGATGGCGCGCACCTGCATCTTGAACAGGCCCGGGATCGCGATCCCCAGACGTACGCCGCGCAGGCCGAGCATGGGGTTCTGCTCGTGGAGCCGCTTCACGGCCTCGAGCAGCCGCTGGTCGTTCTCGTCCGCCTCGTCGTCCTCCTCGTCGAGGGCCACCTTCACCGAGAGCTCGGTGTAGTCGGGCAGGAACTCGTGCAGCGGAGGGTCGATGAGTCGGATGGTCACCGGCAGACCGTCCATCGCGTCCAGGATCTCGGTGAAGTCCTGGCGCTGGAGCGGCAGCAGCGTGGCCAGGGCAGCCTCCTGGCCGGCCTCGTCCTCGGCGACGATGAGGTCCTCGACGAGCTGGCGCCGCTCGCCGAGGAACATGTGCTCGGTGCGGCACAGGCCGATGCCCTCGGCACCGAAACGGCGGGCACGGGCGGCGTCCTCCGGGGTGTCGGCGTTGGCGCGCACCCGCAGCCGGCGGCCCTGGTCGGCGTGCTTCATGATCGCGTCGACCGCGTGCACGAGGTCCTCATCGACACCGTCCTCGTCGGGTTCGGCGCCCTCGAAGTAGCGCATCACCGACGAGTCCGTGACCGGCACCTCGCCGGCGAATACCTCGCCGGTGGTGCCGTCGATCGAGATCACGTCGCCCTCGCGGTAGGTGTCGCCTCCGCGGACCTTGGCCGTGCGCTTCTTGGCGTTCACGTCGAGCGCCTCGGCACCGCACACGCAGGTGCGGCCCATGCCGCGGGCGACGACCGCGGCATGCGAGGTCTTCCCGCCGCGGCTGGTCAGGATGCCCTTGGCGACGACCATCCCGCGCAGGTCGTCGGGGTTGGTCTCCTTGCGGACCAGGATCACGTCCTCGCCGCGGTCGGCCCACTCGACGGCCGTGTCGGAGTCGAAGACGATCTTGCCGACCGCTGCGCCGGGCGAGGCGTTCATGCCCTGGGCGATCAGCGTGCGCTCGGCCGACTCGTCGAAGCGCGGGAACATCAGCTGGGCCAGCTGGGCGCCGGTCACCCGCCGGGCCGCCTCGTCGTCATTGATGAGCCCTTCGTCGGCCATGTGCCGGGCGATCCGGAAGGCCGCCTCGGGCGTGCGCTTGCCGACCCGGGTCTGCAACATCCACAGCTTGCCGCGCTCGATGGTGAACTCGATGTCGCACATGTCCTGGTAGTGCTTCTCGAGATTGTCCATGATGTGGAGCAGCTCGTCGTGGGACTTCTCGTCGAGGTCCTTGAGGTCCGCCAGCGACACGGTGTTGCGGATGCCGGCGACCACGTCCTCGCCCTGGGCGTTCTGGAGGTAGTCGCCGTAGACGCCCTGGTTGCCCGACGCCGGGTCGCGGGTGAACGCGACGCCGGAGCCCGACGTGTCGCCCCGGTTTCCGAAGACCATGGCCTGCACGTTGACCGCCGTACCGAGGTCCTCGGGGATCTGCTCCTGGCGGCGGTAGAGGACGGCGCGCTCGGTGTTCCAGGAGTCGAAGACCGCTCGCATCGCCAGTGACAACTGCTCGCGCGGGTCCTGCGGGAATGGCCGTCCGGCGTGCTCCTCGATGAGCTGCTGGAAGGTGGCGACCAGAGCGGTGAGGTCGTCGGAGCCGAGGTCGGTGTCGGTGTCGGTGTCGACCTTCTTCTTGAGCTCGTCGAGGGCCTGGGAGAACACGTCGGCGTCGATGCCGAGCACGGTCGCGCCGAACATCTGAAGCAGACGCCGGTAAGAGTCCAGCGCGAAGCGCTCGTCCTCGCTCTGCTCGGCCAGGCCCTGCACCGACTCGTCGTTGAGGCCGACGTTGAGCACCGTCTCCATCATCCCGGGCATCGAGAACTTCGCGCCCGAGCGCACGCTGACCAGTAGCGGGTCCTGTGCGTCGCCGAGACTGCGGCCCATCGCCTTCTCCAGCGACGCGAGGTGCTCGTCGATCTCCTGACCGAGGTCCTCGGGCTCGTCGCCCTGCTCGAGGTAGGCCCGGCAGGCTTCGGTCGAGATCGTGAACCCGGGCGGCACCGGCAGGTCGAGGTTGGTCATCTCGGCCAGGTTGGCGCCCTTGCCACCGAGCAGGTCGCGCTGCTCCCTGTTGCCCTGGGCGAAGTCGAAGACGTAGGTCATGGGGTGATCCTGCCCTGTCCGTCTCGTTCCGTCAGGTCCGGCACGCGACCCGACTCGGTGTACGGCGCGGCGGTCTCGACTCCGCTCGACCAACGCAGGGCGGCCCGGATGCGTCGTGCCGTGAAGTCGGCGCAGTGCTCGTCGACCTCGGCCAGGGTGCAGAACGCGGCGTCCCGGATCTCCCGCTCCTGCCGCTGCACCCGGTCGAGGATGCCCGGGTCGTGCAACCCGCCGTCGAAGACCAGGCAGACCGCGTCGTCCCAGCCGCCCCAGGGCGGCAGCCAGTCGGTGAGCAGCAGGTCGCCCGCGGGCAGGGCGAGCCCGAGCTCCTCCTCGACCTCGCGGGCGACCGCGAGGTGCGGCGACTCGCCCACCTCGACGACCCCGCCGGGCAGGTCCCAGTCGCGCTTGTAGGTCAGCTGGCAGAGCAGGACGCGGTCGTCGTGATCGCGCACGAGCAGCTGGCTGATCGCCCGCTTGCGGGGGAGGAAGGAGTTGAGCAGGCCACGGAATCCTTCGGGCTCGGTGATCGGCGGATCGGTGGCCAGCCGGGCATATACCGTCATTCCGGTCGCGTCGCCGCGGTCGGCCATGCCGGGCTCCAGCCGCCGGACCCCCTCGCGGCGAAGGCCCGACCGGGTCGCGACCCGTTGCGAAGCGACATTGCGAGGGTCGACCTCCGCCTCCACACGGCGCACGCCGAGGCGCTCGAAGGCGTGGGCGATCAAGATGCGAGTGGCCCGGGTCGCATACCCCTGGCCGCGTCGCCCGGCGTACACGAACCAGGAGAGCGACCCGATCTCGCCCCGTGGTCTCACCTCGACCATGCCGACCGGCTCGCCATCGTGCTCGACGGCGAAGACGAGCCGGGTGCCGGCCGCCCGGTCGCGCCGCCAGCGCTCCACGACCTCGAGCATCCCGTCGTACGTCGAGGGGCCGGGCTGGTCGAACCACAGCCGCATCTCGTCGTCCTCACCCGCGACGTGGGCCCCGACGTGCGTCTCGACGAAGGGCTGCAGGGTGACCACGCCGTCGGTCAGGATGGGCTGGTCGGGCACTCGGTCACCCTAGCCGGGCGTGAGGTGGCCGGTCAGGGTGCGCACGGCGTCGTGCGGTGCGAGGCGTCCGAGACAGACGGCGAGCGTGAGGCCGTCCGCCATCGCGCGTGCGGGGTTCGGGTCGGCCTCGACGAACCGGAGGAAGTTGCCCACCTCGGCATCCCGCGCCGCGAAGTAGGGCGCCAACGCCGCCCTGCGCCGGTCGTGGTCGCTCATCGTCTCGGTGGACCCGACCTCGGGCTCGGCGGTCGCCGAAGTTGTGGGCGCGAGGGTGGCGGTGGCTTTGGTCGCGAGGGTGGCCGCGACCCAGGGGTCAGGTCGGTCGGGATCGGGAGGTCGCGGATAGCCGCGCTCGGCCCAGTGGAACGCGTCGGCCACGGTCTCGCGCTGCTCAGTGACGACCCGAACGTCCCACGCCAGCGCCAGACGTAGCCAGACGAGCTCCTCGTCGATGCGGGTCTCGTCCTCCGGAACGAGTCGCACGGCGACCCACTCCGCGCGCTCGCGAGGCTCGACGGGTGCATGTCCCCAGCGTCCGGCCTCGCGCCGGCGCATGACCACGTTGGCGGCCATCGCCTCCAGTACCGCGTCCGGGTGCACCAGACGCCGGATCGAGTTCACCGCCATCCCGAGCTCGTGGGCCACCGCGCGGCGCGACAGGGCGGCCACCCCGCGGTCGCGCACCACGGCAAACGCGGACTCACGGATGAAGTCGAACCTGGAGGCGTAGTCGACGAGCTTGGGCATGGGCGCGAGTCTCGCCCGATTCGCACCGTCGCGAGCGGCTCATCCACAGGCCGCCGGTGGTGGAACAGGGTGGCCCACCACCGGGAGGGGTGGTTGGCGGGTTGTGGAACAGGGTGGCCCGCCACCGGGAGGGGTGGTCGGCGGGTTGTGGAACAGGGTGTTCCACATCCGCTCGGTGACCCCCTCCGTTATGGGGCCGGGGTGTTCCAGAACCACTCAGGCCCTGCGGAACCACACGGTCGCGAGCGGCGGGACCACCAGAGTGGCACTCGCGGGCTGGCCCGCGTGCGGCTCGGCCACGGCCGTGATCGAGCCGAGGTTGCCCACCCCCGAGCCGCCGTACAGCTCGGCGTCGGTGTTGAGCACCTCCTGCCAGGTTCCGGTGGAGGGGAGCCCGAGCCGGAAGCCGTCCTGTGGGACGGCCGAGAAGTTCGCCACGCACACGAGGTCGGGGCCGGCGCCACGCCGGACGAACGAGTACACGTTGTGCTCCGCGTCGTCGGCGTCGACCCAGGTGAACGAGTCCGGCCGGTCGTCGCGTGACCAGAGAGCAGGGGCAGCGACGTATGCCGCGTTGAGATCACGCACGAGCGACTGCAAACCGCGGTGCTCGGGGTGGTCGAGCAACCACCAGTCGAGCTCGCGGGACTCGGCCCACTCGGACTCCTGGCCGAACTCCCCGCCCATGAAGAGCAGCGACTTGCCGGGGTGGGCCCACATGAACGCGAAGAAGGCCCGCAGGTTGGCGAGCTGCTGCCACCGGTCGCCGGGCATCTTGCGCAGCAGCGAGCCCTTGCCGTGCACGACCTCGTCGTGGCTCAACGGCAGCACGAAGTTCTCGGTCCACGCGTAGGTGAGCGCGAACGTCAGGTCGTGGTGGTGCCACGACCGGTGCACGGGCTCGCGCTTGAGGTAGTTCAGCGAGTCGTGCATCCAGCCCATGTTCCACTTGAAGCCGAACCCGAGACCGTCGGAGTCGGTGCTGCGGGTGACACCGGGCCAGGAGGTCGACTCCTCGGCGATGGTGGCCACGCCGGGCACCCGCTTGTAGACGGTGGCGTTCATCTCTTGCAGGAACTGGACGGCCTCCAGGTTCTCGTGGCCGCCGTGCTTGTTGGGTGTCCACTTGCCCGGCTCGCGGGCGCAGTCGAGGTGGAGCATCGAGGCGACGCCGTCGACCCGGAGCCCGTCGGCATGGAACTCCTCGAGCCAGTAGAGCGCGTTGGCGTAGAGGAAGTTGCGCACCTCGCGCCGGCCGAAGTTGAAGATGTGGGAGCCCCACTCCTGGTGCCAGCCACGCTGCGGGTTGGGGTCCTCATAGAGCGGGGTGCCGTCGAAGCGGGCCAGCGCCCACTCGTCGGTGGCGAAGTGTCCGGGCACCCAGTCGAGGATCACGCCGATGCCGGCCTGGTGCAGGCGGTCCACGAGCAGGCGGAAGCCGTCGGGGTCACCGAACCGCGAGTCCGGGGCGAAGTACGACGTCACGTGGTAGCCCCACGAGCCACCGAACGGGTGCTGCATGACCGGCATCAGCTCGACGTGGGTGAACCCGAGGTACTGCACGTAGCCGACCAGGTCGTCGGCGAGCTCGGCCCAGGTGAGCATCCGGTCGCCGCGGCGGCGCCACGACGCGAGGTGCACCTCGTAGCAGGACATCGGCTCCTCGACCGGCTTGCGCGCGGCCCGCGCCCGCATCCAGTCGTCGTCCTCCCAGGCGTAGGACGACTCCCACACGACGCTCGACGTCGCCGGTGCGACCTCGGCGTACGACGCCATCGGGTCGGCTTTCTCGCGCCAGTGACCATCGGCGCCGAGGATGGTCAGCTTGTACTTCGCGCCGGCACCGACGCCGGGCAGGAACAGCTCCCACACCCCCGACTTGCCGAGCTGGCGCATCGGATGCTCGCGGCCGTCCCAGCGGTTGAAGTCGCCCCTGAGCCGCATCGCCCTCGCGTTCGGCGCCCACACCGCGAACGACGTGCCGCTGATGGTGCCGGTCGACGACCGGTAGTGGTGCACCCGGGCGCCGAGCACCGACCACAGCTGCTCGTGGCGGCCCTCGTTGATCAGGTGCAGGTCGATCTCGCCGAGGGTGGGCAGGAAGCGGTAGGGGTCGTCGACCACGATCGGCCCCTGCCCGTAGTCCACCTCCACTCGGTAGTCGGGGACGTCACTGCTTCGCCGGTCGAGCCCCTCTCGTTGGTCGAGCCCCTCTCGTTGGTCGAGCGACGTCGAGACCCCGTGCCACACGCCCACGCGCTCGTGTTCCAGCGGGATCCGTTCTCCCTCGGCGATGATGCTCACCTGCTGTGCGAGGGGCTTGAGCACCCGGAAACTGACGCCACCATCGACGACGTGTGGGCCGAGGATGGAATGCGGGTCGCCGTGCTCGCCGGCCACGAGCTGGTCGATGAGCTCGGGTGGGACGGAGGTCATGACTCCACGACCCTCTCGATGGCGGCCAGCGGGATGCCGACCCAACCGGGTCGGTTGCGGACCTCGTAGACGCATTCGTAGACCGCCTTGTCGGCGGTGTAGGCGGCGAGCATGGTGCGCTCGGCGTCCTGGAGCGCGCGGTCGGCGTACGCCTCGAGGAAGGCGTCCTGGTTGCGCAGCGCCCACTCCTCGGCGCGGAAGTGTCGCTGCCGGGCACCGGAGTCATCGGTCGTCTGGGCCGTCATCTCCACGACGTGGGAGGCGTAGTCGAAGGAGCGCAGCATCCCGGCCACGTCGCGCCAGGGCGAGTCGGGCAGGATCCGCTCGGCCAGCGGCCTGGCGGGCTCGCCCTCGAAGTCGACGATCTTCCAACCGCGGGCGGTGCGCAGGGTCTGACCGAGGTGCAGGTCGCCGTGCACCTGCTGGATTGCGGTGCCCTCGAGGTCACCGACCGCGTCGAAGAGCGCGCGCAGGCCGGCGGCGTACGGCTCCAGCGCGGGTACGACGCGCAGCGCGGACTCCAGCCGCCGGGTCATCGTGGTGGCCAGGGCGGCCTGGCCGGCGGGGGAGCGGACCGAGCTGGGGAAGTGCTCGCGCAGCAGCGTGTGGATGTCCGCGACGGCCGTCCCGAGCCGGGCGGACTCGGAGGCGAAGTCACCGCCCACCTCCTCCGCGTACAGGTCGGCCTCGGCGAACAGGTTGCGCACGCTGGACAGGGCCAGGTCCCACCCGTCGCTGCCCGTGCGGAGGAACTCCTGGAGCATCGCCAGCTGCAGCGTCTCGCCACCCTCGCCGGTCGAACCCTCGCCGGTCGAGCGGCCCTCGCCGGTCGAGCGAAGTCGAGACCACTCCAGCCAGCCGTAGAGGCGCGCCACGTTGGTCGAGCCGGCCTGCGTCAGCACCTCGTGGATGCTGATGTCGGGGTTGGTGCCGGGCGTGAGACGGCGGAACACCTTGAGCAGGGCGTCCTCCCCGAAGGCGAGCGAGGAGTTCGACTGCTCCCCGGAGAAGAGCGTCGAGTGCGCACCGAGGTCGAGATCGTGGCCGGGCAGCCGATGGAACTCCAACCCGTCTCGCTGGTCGAGCGACCCCTCTCGCTGGTCGAGCGAAGTCGAGGCCACCCCGTCAGCGGCCCGGTCGAACGCGCGCAGCCAGCCGGCCATCGCGTCGCGGTCGTGGACGGCGTCGTAGACGTGGACCACACCGAGGTCGGGGTCCTCCCAGCTGCCGACCCAGGCATGGCCGAGGCGGTCCTGCGGCTCGGAGTACATGGCCAGCGGGAGCTGGTAGAGATCGGTCTCACCGTCGGTGTAGGACACGGTCACCACGTCGATGACGGCGGTGACGTCGCCGTCGGTCGGGAGGACGCCGAGCCGCAGCGACTCGCTGAGCTCGAAGTCGCGGCCCTTGCCACCGAACCACCTCGCGCCAGCGACGAACGACGTCAGCTGCTCCTGGCCGGGCAGGGTCTGGGTGGGCGTCACGGCGCGATCGCCTCCTCGGCGGGATGGGAGAGCCGGAACCAGTAGAACCCGTAGCCGCCCAGGGTCAGCAGGTAGGGCAGCTCGCCGATCGCGGGGAACGGCACGCCGCCCACCAGCTCGATGGGCACGCAGCCCTCCCAGCGCCGCAGGTCCAGCTCGACCGGCTGCGGGAAACGTGAGAGGTTGTTGACGCAGAGGATCACGTCGCCGTCGTGCTCGCGTGCGTAGGTCAAGACGGTGGGGTTGGTGCCGCCCAGGTCGCTGAACGAGCCGAGGCCGAACGCCGAGTGGGCGCGGCGGGCGTGGATCATCCGGCGGGTCCAGTGCAGCAGCGAGGAGGAGTTCTCCAGCTCCGCCTCCACGTTGACGCTCTGGTAGCCGTAGACGGGATCCTGGATCGCCGGCAGGTGCAGCTTGCCGGGGGTCGCGGAGGAGAACCCGGCGTTGCGGTCCGGTGTCCACTGCATAGGCGTGCGTACGCCGTCGCGGTCACCCAGCCAGATGTTGTCGCCCATCCCGATCTCGTCGCCGTAGTAGAGCACCGGGCTGCCCGGCAGGGAGAGCAGCAGGGCGGTGAACAGCTCGATCTGGTTGGTGTCGTTCTCCAGCAGGGGAGCGAGGCGTCGGCGGATGCCGATGTTGGCCTTCATGCGGGGATCCTTGGCGTACTCGTCCCACATGTAGTCGCGGTCCTCGTCGGTGACCATCTCGAGGGTCAGCTCGTCGTGGTTGCGCAAGAAGATGCCCCACTGGCAGCCGTCGGGGATCGTCGGCGTCTGCTCCATGATCTCGGAGATGGGGAAGCGCGATTCGCGGCGTACGGCCATGAAGATGCGCGGCATCACGGGGAAGTGGAACGCCATCTGGCACTCGTCGCCGCCGACGGTGGGGTCGCCGAAGTACTCCACCACGTCGCCGGGCCACTGGTTGGCCTCGCAGAGCAGCACCCGGCCTGGGTAGGTGTCGTCGACGAACCTGCGGCACTTGCGCATGAACTCGTGGGTCTCGGGGAGGTTCTCGCCGTTGGTGCCCGGCCGCTCGTAGAGGTAGGGCACGGCGTCCAGCCGGAACCCGTCGAGGCCCATGTCGAGCCAGAAGCCCATGGCCTCGAACATGGCCTCGTGGACCTTGGGGTTCTCGAAGTTCAGGTCGGGCTGGTGGGAGAAGAAGCGGTGCCAGAAGTACTGCTGACGCACGGGGTCCCAGGTCCAGTTCGACGGCTCGGTGTCGACGAAGATGACCCGGGCGTCCTCGTAGGGATCGTCGGTGTCGGACCAGACGTAGAAGTCGCCGAACGGGCCGTCGGGATCGCTGCGGCTGGCCTGGAACCACGGATGGGCGTCGCTCGTGTGGTTCATCACGAAGTCGATGATCACGCGGATGCCGCGACGGTGGGCCGCGTCGAGGAACGCGTGGAAGTCGTCGACCGACCCGCACTCGGGGAGGATGTTGGTGTAGTCGGCGACGTCGTACCCACCGTCGCGCAGCGGCGAGGAGAAGAACGGGGGGATCCAGAGGCAGTCGACGCCGAGCCATTGGAGGTAGTCGAGCTTCTCGGTCAGGCCGCGGAAGTCGCCCGTGCCGTCGCCGTTGGAGTCGCGGAACGAGCGCACCAGCACCTCGTAGAAGACCGCGGTCTTGAACCAGTCGGGCTGGTCGGTGGTCTGGTTGATCTCGGTGCCCCCGCTCGTCGTACCTCGTAACGGGGTCTCGTAGCCGCCGTGGGTCGAGGTGCTCACGCGTGGCTCCGCATCGCGAGCACGTGGGCCGGCTCGAACGCCGGGTCGAGGCGCACGTAGTTGTGGGCGCCCCAGGTCCAGGTCTGGTCGGTGATCTCGTCGCGGACCTCGACGTGGTCGTCCCACCGGAGGCCGAGGGCGGGCAGGTCGAGGTGCACGGTGGTCTCCCGGGTGGCGTGCGGGTCGAGGTTGACCACGACGATGACGGTGTCGTCGCCGGCGGTCTTGCTGAAGACCAGCACGTTCTCGTCGTCGCTGGAGTGCACGGTGAGGTTGCGCAGCAGCTGCAGGGCCCGGTGCTCGCGGCGGATCTCGTTGAGCTTCCTCAGGTACGGCGCGAGCGACCAGCCCTCCCGGTCCGCCTTCTCCCAGTCACGCACGCGGATCTGGTACTTCTCGGAGTCGAGGTACTCCTCGCTCCCCGGTCGCACCGCGACGTGCTCGTAGAGCTCGAACCCGGCGTACACCCCCCAGCTGGGGGAGCCGGTCGCGGCGACGACCGCGCGGATCTTGAAGGCCGGCGGCCCGCCGTACTGCAGGAAGTCGTGCAGGATGTCGGGGGTGTTGACGAAGAAGTTCGGCCGCATCAGGTGGCTGGACTCGTGGGAGACCTCGCGGAGGTAGGCCTCCAGCTCCCACTTGGCCGTGCGCCAGGTGAAGTACGTGTAGGACTGGTGGAAGCCGACCGCGCCGAGCCCCTGCATCATCGCGGGACGGGTGAACGCCTCGGAGAGGAACAGCACGTCGGGGTCGGTACGCCGCACCTCGCGCAGCAGCCACTCCCAGAAGGCGACCGGCTTGGTGTGCGGATTGTCGACGCGGAAGATCCGCACCCCGTGGCTCATCCACAACCGCACGATGCGCAGCACCTCGGCCCCGATGCCGGGGGCGTCGTTGTCGAAGTTGACCGGGTAGATGTCCTGGTACTTCTTGGGCGGGTTCTCAGCGTACGCGATGGTCCCGTCGGGGAGCGTGGTGAACCACTCCGGGTCGGAGGCCACCCAGGGATGGTCCGGCGCCGTCTGAAGGGCAAAGTCCAGGGCTACCTCCATCCCCAGCTCGCGCGTCCGGGCGACAAATGCGTCGAAGTCCTCGATGGTCCCGAGATCGGGGTGTACGGCGTCGTGCCCACCGTGCCGGCTGCCGATCGCCCACGGTGAGCCGACGTCGTGCGCCTCCGTGGTCAGCGTGTTGTTCGGCCCCTTGCGGTTCACCTCGCCGATCGGATGGATCGGGGGCAGGTAGACCACGTCGAAGGCCATGTCCTGGATGGCGGGCAGCCGCTCGGCGGCGTCCTTGAACGTTCCGTGGGTGGCCCGGCCGTCGACGACCGGGCCCTCGGAGCGGGGGAAGAATTCGTACCAGCTGCCAAACAGCGCCCGCTCGCGGTCCACCCACACCTCGTGTCGGCGGGACTTGGTGAGGAGCTCGCGGACGGGGTGGGCGAGCAGCAGTTCGTGCAGTTCGGGCTCGAACACCGGGCTCAGCCGGTGCTGCAGGTCGAGGTCCTGGTCGCGCAGGGCCGCGGCGGCGGCTTTGACCCTGTCCCGCCACGCCTTGGGGACCAGTCGAGCCGCCCGATCCATCAGGCCGGCGCCGGTGGCCAGATCGTTGGCGAGTTCCTGCGCGCTCTGCCCGACCTCGGTCTTGACCGCCACCGCGTGCCGCCAGGTGGCCAGCGGGTCGCTCCAAGCCTCGACGACGAAGGTCCAGGTGCCCTCACGGTCCGGTACGACGGTGGCGTGCCAGCGATCGGTGCCCGGCGCGCCGGGCACCAACGGCACGTTCGGCGGGCGGTCACGTCGCCCGCCGGCCTCGCGTGGCGGGGTCCAGACGACGCTGCAGCCGACCTTGTCATGTCCTTCGCGGAACACGGTCGCCGAGATGGGTAGCTGCTCGCCCACCACGGCCCTGGCGGGGTAGGCCCCGCAGGAGATGGAGGGTGAGATGTCAGCGATTCCGAGGCGTCCAGTCATCGCTGGCAACGCTACCGAGAAGCGGTCCCCTCTCAAAGCCGGCCCCGGTGTCCACGGGGTCCTACGTTCCGGCC
>JBPCQY010000137.1:0-18823 GCA_050997635.1 Nocardioides sp. | reverse complement strand
GCTCAGCACCTCGGCGTTCGGGTGGGTGCCGACCGTGATGGTGTGCACGACCTCGGGGTTGCGCCGACCGAGGTCAACGACGGAGACCGTGCTGCCGCCCTGGTTGCTGACGTAGGCCTTGCTGCCGCGCACGACCACGGTGTACGGCGTGTGGCCGACCGCCACCGTGCGCACTTTGCCGGTGGCCGTGTCGATGACGCTGACCGCGTCGGCGAGGTGGTCGGCGACGACGATCCTCGACCCGTCGCCCGTGGTGTCGAGGCCAGCGGGGAACATGTTCACCGGTTGCCCGGCCGGGTTGGTGGTGGGGAGGGCGAGCGGCTTCGTCTCGCTGAGCCGGTCCGCCCCGCGGCCGGGCGTCACGTCGTACACGTGGACGGCCTGCTGGCCGCCCCCACCGGCGTACACCCTGGTCCCGTCCGGGCTGAAAGCCAGGCCGACGAACAGCGCCTTGGGCGAGTCGTAGCTGATCGTCTGCACGACCTTCGAGGTGGCGGTGTCGACGACCTGCAGCGACTGGCTGCCCTGCCCGTCGTTGCTCACCAGCAGCGTCTCGCCGTCCGGGGAGAGCGCGGTGGCCAGCGGCAGGTCGCCGAGCGTCGTCTGCGCGCCGGCCGGCGTGACCCGGAAGCCGACGGGGGTGACGGCAGTGCCGTCGCCCGAGGGACCGACGCGACGTGCGGTGGTGGCGGCCGTGGCGACGCCACCGGCGACGACCAGGCCGAGTGCGGCAAGCGCGACAGCCGTTCGAGAGCGAGGGAGCTTCACCGAGAGTCCTCCTGCGAGATCCGCGGCCTGCCGGGTGGCCGGTCGCGGACCAGACGCTAGGCAGCCTCGGAGAAGGCGAGCGCGTCACTCATCCGTCCGGGCGGTGAACTCCTGCCGACGAACCTGTGCGCACTCTTTCCCCGCCGATCAGGAGGCGGGCTGCTCGCCCTGTCGGCGTAGGCCGTAGGTCACCGCGTCCAGGAGCGCCCCCCAGGACGCCTCGATCACGTTGTGCCCGACACCGACGGTCACCCAGCTCGAGACGCCGTCGCTGGTCTCGATCAGCACCCGGGTGACCGCGTCGGTGCCGTGACCCTGGTCGAGGATCCGCACCTTGTAGTCGATCAGCTCGAACTTCGCGACCTCCGGGTACGCCTGCCCGATGGCGTCGCGCAGCGCCTGGTCCAGCGCGTTGACCGGCCCGTTGCCCTCGGCCGTGGTGATGATCCGCGCTCCCCCGGCGCGCAGCTTGATGGTGGCCTCGGAGACCGCCTCCTCACCCGGCCCCTGGTGGGCGACCGTCTCGGTGATCACCCGCCACGACTCGACCTCGACGTACGACGGACGGGCGCCCTCGACCTCCTCCACGAGCAGCAGCTCGAACGACGCGTCGGCCGCCTCGAAGGTGTGTCCTCGCGACTCGAGCTCCTTGACCCGGGCGGTGATCCGGCCGACGAGGTCCTTGTCGCCGGCCAGGTCGAAGCCGAGCTCGGCCCCCTTCAGCTCGATGCTGGCGCGGCCGGCCATGTCGGAGACCAGCAGCCTCATGTCGTTGCCGACGAGCAGCGGCTCCATGTGCTGGTAGAGGTTCGGGTCGACCTTGATCGCGCTCGCGTGCAGCCCGGCCTTGTGGGTGAACGCGCTCACGCCGCAGTACGGCTGGCGCGAGGCCGGCGGGAAGTTCGTCACCTCGGCCACCACGTGCGCGCTGCGCGTCGCGTCGCGCAGGCTGTTCTCGGGCCGCACGGCGCGGCCGAGCTTGAGCTCGAGATTCGCGACCACGGAGACCAAGTCGGCGTTGCCGGTGCGCTCGCCGTACCCGTTGATCGTGCCCTGCACGTGGGTTGCGCCGGCGTCGCCGGCGGCCAGCGAGTTCGCCACCGCGCAGCCGGTGTCGTTGTGGCAGTGGATGCCGACCCGCCCGCCGGTGGCCTCGGTGACGTCGTGCACCACGTCGGCGACCCAGCCGGGCAGCATCCCTCCGTTGGTGTCGCACAGGGCGATCACGTCGGCACCGGCGTCGTACGCCGTGCGGAGCACCTCGAGCGCATAGTCGCGGTTGGCGCGGTAGCCGTCGAAGAAGTGCTCGGCGTCGAGGAAGACCTGCTGTCCCTCCTCGCGCAGGTGGGTGACCGTGTCGCGGATCATCGCCAGGTTCTCGGCCAGCGTGGTGCGCAGCGCCAGCTCGACGTGCCGGTCGTGCGACTTCGCGACCAGCGTGACGACGGGCGCCCCGCTCTCGCGCAGGGCACCGACGAGCTCGTCGTCCGCGGCTCGTACGCCGGGCCGCCGGGTCGCGCCGAACGCCGCCAGCCGCGCGTGGCGCAGGTCGAGCTCGTCGCCGGCCCGCCGGAAGAACTCGGTGTCCTTGGGGTTGGCGCCCGGCCAGCCACCCTCGATGTAACCGACGCCGAGGCCGTCGAGCTGGCGTGCAATGGTCAGCTTGTCGGCGACGGAGAGGGTGAGCCCCTCCTGCTGCGCGCCGTCGCGCAGCGTGGTGTCGTAGACGTGGAAGCTGCCCTGCAGGTCCATCGGGTCCGTCCTGGCTCGTGGGAGATGGGGGTGGGAAATGAGAAAAACCCCTCGTGGGAACGAGAGGTCGGCGCGTCGAGGGTCGGCTCGACGCGCTAGCAAATGCTGACGCGGTGCTGCTGCATGCCACCCATGGTGGCACGGGTGTCCACGTCGTGGCCGGAGGTCTCGTGATCCGGTCAGGGTGATCTGTTCAGGGTGATCTGTTCAGGGTCATCTGCTCAGTGTGATCTGCTCAGTGGTGCGAGAACGGCTGCTGCCGCAGCGGGGTCCAGGTCGTGTGGTGGGCGGCGAGGTTGCCGACCAGCCCGACCAGGCCGGTGAGCAGCACCAGCGTCACGATCCAGCGGCGCCCGCTGGCGGAGAGCGGCTGGGTGATCCGGCGCAGCGGTGAGCGCACCCGGTCGCCCCCGGGGCCGAGCCAGAGCGAGACCGCCAGGGTGGTGCCGCTGACCAGCAGCCCCACCGAGACCGTGGCCGAGACGGCGTAGCAGAGCAGGGCCGCGGCGAGCGCGATACCGATCGACCAGAGCGCCAGCAGCAGCGAGCCGGGCAGCGCCGCGACGAGGTGCCAGGGGGCCGAGAGCGGCGCGACCACGACGTCGTACCACCGGCTGCCGCCGCGCAGCCGCTGCCGGTCGCCGGTCGCGGTGGCGAGGGCCGACCCGCTGCGCAGCACCCACGCAAGCGCCAGCACCAGCAGCGCGGCCGGGATGGGTACGGCGGCGATCGCAGTGCCGGCGAGCAGCGCCAGCCCGGCCAGCAGCACACCGCGACGTACGGCGGCGGAGCGGCGGGGCTGCTCCGGCGTCGGGGCGTCCCACGGCGTGGTGCCGGACCAGGAGTCGGAACGTGTGGTGACCGCGTCGAGGTCGCCGAGCTCCGTGGGCGCGACGATGCCGGCCTGCGCGGCCAGCGCGAGCGGCATCGTGAACACGTCGTCGGCCAGCGGGGTGCGCACCGTGGCCGGCGCGTCTGTCTGCTCGACGCGGTCGGGGTCGAGCCAGGTCACGATCTGCTGGAGCGTCGGCCGCCCGGCCGGCTCGGGCCCGAGCGCAGCACCGAGGATGCCCGCGACCTGCGGCGGCAGGCCCGAGAGGTCGTGCTCGCCGCGGCGTACCCGGTCCATGATCGCGATGGCGGGGCCGCGGCCGAACGGCGGCCGGCCGGTGCCGGCGTACGCGACCGTCGCGGCCCAGGAGTGCACGTCGGAGGCCGCGGTCGCGTCGTCGCCGTACAGGATCTCGGGCGCGAGGTAGCCGGGAGTGCCGAGCAGCCAGCCGGTGTGGGTCAGCTTGGGGTCGTCGGCCACGCGCGCCAGGCCGAAGTCGATCAGGATCGGGGTGCGGCCCTCCATCAAGACGTTGGAGGGCTTCACGTCGCGGTGGAGTACGCCGACCCGGTGCACGCTGATGATGCCCTCGGCGAGACAACGGGCGAACCAGGTCAGGTCGGCGCCCTTGATCGGGCCGCTCTCCTGAACCTGGTCATGCAGCGAGAGGCCCGGCACGTAGCGGGTGGCGACGTAGGGCACCTCTCCCCACGGGTCGGCGTCGACGATCTCGGCCACCCACTGGCTGCGGATCCGGCTCAGCGAGCCGACCTCGCGGGCCAGCCGGGCGCGGGCCTCGTCGTCGCCGACGATGTGCGGGCGCAGCACCTTGAGCGCGACCCGGTGGCCGTCGGGCTTGCGGGCGAGGTGGACGACGCCCATGCCACCCTCACCGAGCCTGGCGAGCAGCGTGTAGTCGCCCACCTGCCTGGTCTGGGGGCGGGGGGTCGCGGTCACGGGTTCACGGTACCGAGGGTTCGGCCCGCCACGTCATGCGACACCGCAACCACGACGTCGCCCGCGCTGGGTCAAACGATCCTCTGCATCCAGTCGAACGTGTCGTCGGCACGGCCGTACTGCACATCGACCAGCGCCTGGCGGATCTTCATGGTGACCTCGCCGCCCTCGGCGACGTCGGGGGTCGCGCCACCCTGCCACTTCAGCGAGCCCACGGGGGTGACCACGGCCGCCGTACCGCAGGCGAAGACCTCGGTGATCTCGCCGCTCGTGACGCCGTCGCGCCACTCGTCGATGCCGAGCCTGCGCTCCTGGACCTGGTGGCCCATCTTGCCGGCGAGCTCGATGATCGAGCCGCGGGTGATGCCTTCGAGGATGGTGCCGAGCTCGGGGGTGACGATGTGGCCGTCGGCGTAGACGAAGTACAGGTTCATGCCGCCGAGCTCCTCGACGTACCTGCCCTCCTGGCCGTCGAGGAAGACCACCTGGTCACAGCCCTGGGCGGTTGCCTCCTGCTGGGCGACCAGCGAGCTCGCGTAGTTGCCGCCGGTCTTGGCGGCACCCATGCCGCCGCGGCCGGCCCGGGTGTACTCCTCGGTGAGCCACAGGGTGATCGGCACCGGGCCGCGGCTGAAGTAGGCGCCCGCCGGGCTCGCGATCACCATGAACGTGACGTGCTTGGCCGGGCGCACACCGAGGAACTTCTCGGTCGCGATCATGAACGGCCGGACGTAGAGGCTCTTCTCCCCCGCGCCGTCGGGCACCCAGCGCTGGTCGGCTGTGACCAGCGCCTCGACCGCGGCGACGAAGTCGTCGGGCTCGAGGACCGGGAAGGCGAGGCGGTGGCTCGAGCGCACCATCCGCTGGGCGTTGGCCTCGGGCCGGAACATCCAGACCGAGCCGTCGTCGTGCCGGTAGGCCTTCATGCCCTCGAAGGTCTCCTGCGCGTAGTGCAGCACGGCGGTGGCCGGGTCGAGTGTGAGCGGGGCGTACGGCGTGACGCGGGCGTCGTACCAGCCCTGGCCGGGGGTCCACTCGACGGTGAACATGTGGTCGGTGAAGTAGGTGCCGAAGCCCGGGTGGGCCAGGATCTCCGCGAGCCGCGCGTCGTCGGTCGGGGTGTCCGTGCGGGTGGTGCTGATCTCCATGAGAGGCACGGTAGCCCACCCTGCAGCTTGGGCGCCCGCCCTGTCGGTTTCCCCGCTTAGGCGGGGGGAATTGGTCGCTCTGTGCAGGAAATTTCCCCCTCGAAGCGCACATTTCCCCGCTTAGGCGGGGAACCCGACAGTGGCCTACAACAGCGCGACAATCGCGTCGCCGACCTCGGAGGTACGCCGGGTGGTCCCGGTCGCGCGGGCGGCCAGGTCGGCGACGACGGCGGCCTCGACGGCGGCGGCGGAGCCGTCGTACCCGAGGTGGGCGAGCATCAGCGCACCGGAGAGGATCGCCGCGGTCGGGTCGGCGATGCCCTGGCCGGCGATGTCGGGCGCCGAGCCGTGCACCGGCTCGAACATCGACGGGGCCGTACGGTCGGGGTTGATGTTGCCCGAGGCCGCCAGGCCGATGCCGCCGGTCACCGCAGCCGCCAGGTCGGTGATGATGTCGCCGAACAGGTTGTCGGTCACGATCACGTCGAAGCGCGCCGGGTCGGTCGTCAGGAAGATCGTCGCGGCGTCGACGTGCAGGTAGTCGACGCTGACGTCGGGGAACTCCGACGCCACCGAGTCGACGACCCGGCTCCACACGGCGCCGGCGTGCACGAGCACGTTGGTCTTGTGCACCAGGGTGAGCTGGCGCCGCGGGCGCCGGGAGGCGCGGGCGAACGCGTCGCGCACGACCCGCTCCACGCCGTACGCCGTGTTGAGGCTGACCTCGGTGGCCACCTCGTGCGGCGTGCCGACGCGGACCGCGCCGCCGTTGCCGGTGTAGGGCCCCTCGGTGCCCTCCCGTACGACGACGAAGTCGACCTCCCCCTTCTGCAGCACCGAGTCGGCCAGCGGCGAGGCGACGCCGGGGTAGATCCGCGAGGGGCGCAGGTTGACGTAGTGGTCGAGCTCGAAGCGCAGCCTCAGCAGCAGCCCGCGCTCGAGCACACCGGCAGGCAGCCGGGTGTCCCCCGGCCTGCCGCCGACCGCGCCGAGCAGGACCGCGTCGTGCCCCCGGATCTCGGCGAGCACCGAGTCGGGCAGCACCTCCCCGGTGGCGAGGTAGCGCTCGGCACCGAGGTCGTAGTTCGTCGGCTCGAACTTCACGCCGTCCGACGCCACCGCGTCGAGCACCTTGAGTGCCTCGGCGGTGACTTCGGGGCCGATCCCGTCACCGGGAATGACGGCCAGGGCGAGCGAACCAGTGGAGGTCATGGGACCCGAGGCTAGTTGTCGTCGGGCCGCGGGCCGCCGTTGTCCCGCAGATCGAGCGAGGTCTGCAGGGCCTCCTGGCTGCGCGGGTTGTCGGGCTGGTTGTTGCTGGGTCCCCAGTCGGGGTACATGTCGTACATCGTGGATCTCCTGTGCGTGGGAAAGGCGAACGGGTGGGACGGGCGCCTCGCGGCGGGACCGGCGTACCTGCTCGTGGATCGCACGAGGGTGGGACCAGTGTCGGATGCGGGTCGCGCGCCGGGTCTGGCGCGGTCCCGCTGCGGAGGCTCGTCGGGTGCAGCTGAAGGCTGAAGGCAAGGCCGGGAACGCCGAACACCGCGACGAGGTGGCCTGCCGCTCAGGCCCCGCCGCGGCGAACGATAAGTACGAACACGCTCCGCATGATGACCTCACTGTACGACGAGAACCCGGGCGTGGCTTGGAGTTTCCCGTCCGGCTCACGATTCGAGACGTACGATCCGGCCATGCTGCACGTGATCCCGGCCCAGCTGCCCTGGTGGGTCGCCGGGCCGGGCGTCGGGTTGTGCGTGGTCGCGTCGAGGGCCGGCACCGCTGAGATGTCTGCCATCCGAGACGCCGTCTCACCCATGACAGACTCTTCCGCATGAACACCCCATTCGAATGCTCGCTCCGCTCCGCTTCGAACGGGGACCCCGGATGAACACCCCATTCGAATGCTCGCTTCGCTCCGCTTCGAACGGGGACCCCGGGTGAGCGCTCCCCCCGAACTCCCGTCCGTGGTGGCCCGCGCGTTCGACGTCTCCCGCAAGCGCGGCAACGTGTCGTTCTGCCGCAACGAGACCGGCCGCCTGCTCGCGGCCCTGGCCGCCACCCGAGACGGCACGATGGCCGAGTTCGGCACCGGCTGCGGCGTCGGTACGGCGTGGCTGCGGTCCGGGCTGCGCGGCGACGAGACCCGGATCGTCACGGCCGAGCTCGACGCCAGCCTGGCCGGCGCGGCCGCCGAGATCTTCACCGACGACCCGCAGGTCGAGGTGGTCGCGGCCGACTGGTCGACGCTGCTCGACAAGGGCCCGTTCTCGCTGCTCTTCCTCGACTCCGGCAAGCCATCGGCGGTCGGGCCCGACCGGGTCGTCAACCTCGTCGAGGACGGCGGCATCGTCGTACTCGACGACTTCACGCCCTGCGAGATGTGGCCACCGGTCTTCGACGGCCGCGTCGACACGCTGCGCGAGCAGTGGCTCAGCGACGACCGGTTCGCTGCCGTCGAGGTGATGATCGCCCCCGACGCGTCGGCCCTGATCGCCACCAAGCGCTGAGCCCGCGCCCTACCAGGCGTAGTCCTCCGGCGCCGGCTGGTGCCCCGGGAAGATCTCGTCGAGCCGGTCGAGTGTGTCCTGCTCGAGGGTGACGTCGAGGGCCGCGAGGGCGCTGGTGAGCTGGCTCATCGTCCGCGGACCGACGATCGGTGCGGTCACCGCGGGCTGGTGCAGCAGCCACGCCAGGGCCAGCTCACCGGGCTCGTGACCGAGCTGGTCGGCCAGGTCCTCGAAGGCCTGGAGCTGACCGCGGATCGGGTCGAGGCGGGCGGTCGCGACCTTGTTGTAGCGCCGGCTGCCGTCGGCCTCCTTCTTGAGTACCCCACCCAGCAGCCCGCCGTGCAGCGGCGACCACGGGAGTACGCCGAGCCCGTGCGCCTGCGCCGACGGGAGCACCTCGAGCTCGACCGTGCGGTTGGCCAGGTTGTAGACGGACTGCTCGCTGACCAGACCGAGGAAGTTTCGCTTGGCGGCGGCAGCCTGGGCCGCGGCAAGGTGCCAGCCCGCGAAGTTGGAGCTGCCGACGTAGAGCACCTTGCCCTGCGTGACGGCGGTCTCCATCGCCTGCCAGATCTCGTCCCACGGCGTGTCCCGGTCGACGTGGTGGAACTGGTAGAGGTCGATGTGGTCGGTGTGCAACCGGCGCAGACTGTCATCGAGCGAGCGGCGCAGGCTGAGGGCGGAGAGCCTGCCGTCATTGGGCCAGGCGGGATCGTCGCCCATCTCGCCGTACGCCTTGGTCGCCAGGACGGTGCGCTCGCGTCGGCCGCCGCCGGTCGCGAACCAGCGGCCGATGATCGACTCGGTGGCGCCCTTGCCGGAGTGCCGGCCGTAGACGTTGGCGGTGTCGAAGAAGTTGATGCCCTGGTCGTGGGCGACGTCCATGATCGAGAACGAGTCGGGCTCGGAGGTCTCGGGACCGAAGTTCATGGTGCCGAGGCACAGGCGGGAAACGGACAGGCCGGTGCGGCCGAGCTGCGTGTAGTCCATGGCGCCTACCCTGCCGGACGGGTCAACCCTGGTCCTCAGATCCGGCGTGGCGTGAGCTCCACCGTCAACCAGGGCAGCATCGCCTGGCTGAGCGGACCGATGCTGACGGCGTAGAGCAGCGTGCCAAGCCCGATCGCGCCGCCGAGCAGCAGGCCGACCACCACGACGGACAGCTCGAGCAGGGTGCGGACCAGCCGCAGCGAGCCGCCGGTACGACGCGCCAGACCGGTCATCAGTCCGTCGCGGGGCCCGCGGCCGAGTTGCGAGCCGATATACGCCGCGGTGGCCAGGCCGTTCAGTGCGACCCCGCCCACCACGAACAGCACGCGCAGGATCGGCGACTCCGGTGCGGGCAGCACCGCCAAGGTCGCGTCGACGGAGAGCCCGATCAGGATCGCGTTGAGGACTGTCCCGATGCCGGGCACCTCTCGCAGCGGAATCCAGGCCAGCATCACGACCGCGCTGACCAGAATCAGCGCCTGGCCGATGTCGATCGGCAGGTGGCGGGCCAGGCCGGAGTGCAACACGTCCCACGGGGCGAGGCCGAGTCGGGACCGGACCATGAGGGCGATCGAGACGCCGTACAGCGCCAGCCCGACCAACAGCTGAGTGAGCCGTCGGGCCAGCCGCCCGGCGCGCAGCTGGGCGACGGGACCGAGGTCGGTGAGGGGCCGACGGGCGAAGGCGATCAGCGTCATGGCTCCATGCTCTCGAAGATTGGCCTTCACTCAAATAGCCAATCATGAGAGAGTGGCCTGCATGTCAGGATCCATTGCCGCACCCCGTCTTGCCTCGCTCGTCGGCGACTTCGACCGCAGCCCGGCGTACGCCGGCCTCGCCGACGCGCTCCGGCTGCTGATCGGCGACGGCCGGGTCGACAGCGACCTGCAGCTGCCCAGCGAACGCGACCTGACCGACGCGCTCGGCGTCTCGCGCACCACCGTCTCCCGGGCGTACGCCGCGCTGGTCGAGGCCGGCTTCGCCGAGGCTCGGCGCGGGGCGGGCACGTTCACGCGCGTGCCGGGTGGGCGCACCCGGGCGCTCGACCGGGCACTGACCCCACGGTCGGACTCGCCCGACGTGATCGACCTCAACTGCGCGGCAGGCTCGGCACCGCCCGGCATCGCCATGGCGTATGCCGATGCGCTCGACGAGCTGCCGGCGTACCTCGGCGGCCACGGCTACTTCCCGACCGGGCTGCCTGCGCTGCAGGCTGCCGTCGCCGCGTCGTACGACGCCCGCGGCCTGCCGACCGACCCGGGCCAGATCATGGTGACTCCGGGCGCGCTGTCGGGGCTGATGATCGTGGCGCAAGGACTCGTCGGACGGCGCGACCGCGTGCTGGTCGAGTCTCCCGGCTACCCCAACGCGGGCGAGGCGTTCCGACGGGCCGGCGCGCGTCTGGTAGGCGCTCCTGTCGACGTCGACGGGTGGGACCTCGGCGCGATCGGTCGCGTGCTGCACGAGACGCGTCCGCAGCTCGCCTACCTGATCCCGGACTTCCAGAACCCCACCGGCAACGTGATGTCCAACGTCGCGCGAGACGAGCTCTCCCGGCTGCTGCGCCGGGCGGGGAGCATCGCCGTGGTCGACGAGTCACACCAGGCGCTCGCACTCGACGGCCGACCGATGCCGCGCCCGTTCGCGGCGTTCGCGCGCGACGCGGTCACGGTCGGCAGCACGAGCAAGAGCTACTGGGGCGGGCTGCGGGTCGGCTGGGTCCGCTGCCCCGACGGCGTGATGGGGCGGCTGATGGACGCGCGGGTTGCGCTCGACCTCGGCACCGCCGTCGTCGAGCAGCTCGTCGCCGCGCGGTTGTTCGCTCTCGGCGACGGACTGCTCGACGTCCAACGGTCCCGGATGCGGGCTCAGCGTGACGCCCTGGCCGAGGCGGTTTGCACCGAGCTGCCCGACTGGCGCTTCCGGCTGCCCCGGGGCGGGCTCGCGTTGTGGTGCGAGCTGCCCACCGTCGGCGCCACGGCGCTCGCCATCGAGGCCGAGCGCCGAGGGGTGGTCGTCTCCCCCGGCCCGGTGTTTGCGCTCGGCGGTGGGCTCGACACGTTCGTCCGGATCCCGTGGACCCGCCCGCCCGACGAGCTGCGGCTCGCCGTGAGCCGGATCGCCGAGGCGTGGGCGGCCGTCCGCGGCACCGCTCCCGCGGCCCCGGGGACGCGCCGTACCCGGGTCATGGTCGCCTGATCGACCTGTCAGTCAGACCAGGTCGACCGCGCGCACCGAGCCGGCGTCGATGGCCGACTCGATCTCGGCCAACGTCTCGGCCGGGATCGCCGAGTCGACCGACAGGGCGACCAGGGCCTGACCGCCCTTCTCGTCGCGGGCCACCTGCATGCCGGCGATGTTGACGCCAGCCTCGCCGAGGATGTTGCCGACGACGCCGACCATGCCGGGCCGGTCGGCATAGGTGAAGAAGGCCAGGTGCTCGGTCGGCTCGAGATCGACGTCGAAGTCGTTGACCTCGACCAGGCGCTCGCGCTGGTTGATGCCGATCAGCGTGCCGCTTACCGAGACCTGAGAACCGTCGCCCAGCGTGCCGCGGATGGTGATCAGGTTGCGGTGGTCTGGGCTCTCCGACTCCGACACGAGGCGTACGGCGGTGCCGCGCTCGGCCGCGAGCAGCGGAGCGTTGACGTAGGAGACCTGGTCCTCGACGACGTCGGTGAACACGCCCTTGAGGGCGGCCAGCTCGAGCACCTTGACGTCGTACTCGGTGATCTCGCCGCGCACCTCGACGTCGATCTGCTGGGCCACCTCGCCCGCGAGCGCGGTGAAGACCCGGCCGAGCTTCTCGGTCAGCGGGATGCCCGGGCGCACCTCCTCGGCGATCACGCCGCCCTGGACGTTGACGGCGTCGGGCACCAGCTCACCGGACAGGGCGAGGCGCACCGACTTGGCGACGGCGATGCCGGCCTTCTCCTGGGCCTCGTCTGTCGAGGCGCCGAGGTGCGGGGTGGCGACGACGTTCTCGAGCTCGAAGAGCGGGCTGTCGGTGCACGGCTCGGTCGCGAACACGTCGATGCCGGCGGCCGCGATCCGGCCGGTCTTGAGGGCGTCGTACAACGCGTTCTCGTCGACGATCCCGCCGCGGGCCGCGTTGACCAGCACCAGCGACGGCTTGGCGGCGGCGAGCTGCTCGGCGCCGATCAGCCCGACGGTCTCGGGGGTCTTGGGCAGGTGCACGCTCATGAAGTCGGACTCGGCCAGCAGGGTGTCGAGGTCGACGAGGCGGACGCCCATCTGGGCAGCACGCCCGGCCTGCACGTACGGGTCGTAGGCGATCACGTTCATGCCGAACGCGCTCAGCCGCTGGGCCACGAGGACGCCGATCCGGCCGAGGCCGAGGATGCCGACGGTCTTCTCGTAGAGCTCGATGCCGGTGTACTTCGACCGCTTCCACTCACCGTTGCGCAGCGCGGCGTGGGCCGGGCTGACGTGCCGCGCGGCAGCCAGCATCAGCGCGACGGCGAGCTCGGCGGCAGAGACGATGTTGGATGTCGGCGCGTTGACCACCATGACGCCGGACTGGGTCGCGGCCTTCACGTCGACGTTGTCGAGGCCGACGCCGGCACGGGCGACGACCTTGAGCCGGCTGGCGGCGGCGAGGGCCTCGGCGTCGACCTTGGTGGCCGAGCGGACCAGGATCGCGTCGACGTCGACGATGGCCGGCAGCAGCTCGGCGCGGTCGGCGCCGTTGCAGGTGCGGATCTCGAAGTCGGGGCCGAGCGCCTCGACGGTGGCGGGGCTCAGCTCTTCGGCGATGAGTACGACGGGCTTGCTCACAGCGGGTCCTATCTGGATCGGGTGCCCCGGGACGCGGGGGTGGACGAGGATTCCGCACGACGCTGTGCCCCCTCAGCCTACCGAACCCCACGGATGCCGTCCGGCACGCGTCCACGAAGGGCCCAGCCCTCGGTAGTCCGCATCAAAATGCACGCGGCCGCGGCGTGTCGCGGAGCCGAATGATGCGGACTACCGCGAAAAGGGTGGTGGTCAGGCGAACAGGGCCTGGCCGACGTACGCGCCGGACTGGATGCCGGGGGGTACGGCGAAGACGGCCGAGCCGGTGAACTGGAGGTACTCCATCAGCGCGTCGTGGGCGGCCATCGCGTTCTGCATCGGCACGAAGTGCGTGCGCGGATCGCGCACGTAGGCGATGAAGAACAGCCCCGCGTCGAGGCCGCCCAGCGCGTTGGAGCCGTCCACGAAGTTGTAGCCGCGGCGCAGGATCCGCACGCCATGATTGCGCGTCGGATGTACGACGGACACGTGCGAGGTGCGCGGGATGAGCGGGCCGTCGGTGCCGCGCACCGAGAAGTCCGGCTCGGTGAGCTCGGTGCCGCCGGACAGCGGCGCGCCGCTGTCCTTGGTGCGGCCGACGAGGCCCTCCTGCGCGCCGAGCCCCTGCCGGTCCCAGGTCTCGATGCGCATGTTGATCCGGCGCGCGACCAGGTAGGAGCCACCGGCCAGCCACGGCTGGTTGTCGTCGGCGCCCACCCAGACGTGCCGGTCGAGGTCGGCGGCTTCCTCGGCCTTGATATTGGCCGTGCCGTCCTTGAAGCCGAACAGGTTGCGCGGCGTCGACTGCGAGACCGACGTGGTCGACGTACGCCCGAAGCCCAGCTGCGACCACCGCGGCGCGACCGGGCCGAAGCCGATCCGGGCCAGGTTGCGGATCGCGTGCACCGCCACCTGCGGGTCCTCCGCGCACGCCTGGACGCACAGGTCGCCACGCGACCTGGCCCGGTCGAGCGCGTCGCCCGCGAAGTGCGGCAGGTGGTCGAGCGCGATCGGTCGCCGATCGGCCAGCCCGAAGCGGTCCTTGCCGGAGGCGTCGCGGAAGAGCCCCGGCCCGAAGCCGAAGGTCAGCGTCAGGCCGGCCGGCGACAGCCCGATGGCCTCGCCCGTGTCGTCGGGCGGTGCGGCGTCCGAGCCCTGGGTCGGTCCGATGGGGCCGGCCGAGCGGCCCTGCGTCATCCGCTCGGCCGCCGCGGTCCAGTCCTTGAGCAGGGTGACCAGCTGGGCCCGCGAGGTCGTGGTGACGTCGAAGGCGGCGAAGTGCAGCCGGTCCTGAGCAGGCGTGACGATCCCTGCCTGGTGCTCGCCCCGGAACGGGTACGACGTGCTGCCGGAGGCGCCGGCGGGAGTGGCGTCGTCCGCGGTCAGCCGTCCCGCGACCACGCCGCCGGCGATGCCTGCGCCGGCGACCGCGCCGCCGACGAGCCCGCGCCGCGAGACGTCCATCAGGGCAGCACCGCCGCCGTCAGGTGCGACAGCGGCTCGGAGAGGGCGCTGACCGCGTCCGCGAGGCGCTTGACCCCGGCGGCCGTGAGGCGGTCGTAGGAGACGAACCCGTCACCGACGCGGTGCTGGTCGAGCAGCGACTGCAGCGTGGTAAAGCGCTCGGCCAGCTTCCTCTCCAGGGCCGGGTCGCGCTCGTGCAGCACCGGCCGCACCAGCTGGAACGCCGTATGCGCGCCTTCGAGGTTGGCCCGGAAGTCCCACAGGTCGGTGCGCGACCAGTACTCCTCCTCGCCGGTCACCTTGCTCGTGGCCACCTCCTCCATCAGGCCGGCGGACCCGTTGGCGATCTGGTCGGTGGTGAACTCCAGCCCCGGGATCTGGTGGTGGATGGCCGTGATGTTGCGCAGCAGGTCGGCGCCGTACGTCTCCCGCTCGGTGTCACCGAGCGGCCGGTAGCTGAGGTCGCGCGCGGGCCAGAGGTCCTTCTCGATCCGGTGCCAGCCGGTCCACTTCTGCCCCGGCCGGAGGTCCGCCTCGCGCGCGTCGGTGCGGGGTCGAGGTCGCCGAAGGACTCGGCCACCGTCTCGATCGACTCCCACGGGGTGCGGGCGCGCGGATAGAGCGCGCGCGCCCGGCCATCGTCGCCCGCAACGTACGCCGCGACGAACCGGCGCGTGAGCGTCAGCAGGTGATCGGACTGCCGCCCGACCCAGGCGGTGTAGCGCCGCTGGGCGCGCTCGACGAGCGCCGAGTCGGCGGTGTCGGCAGGGGTGGAGGCACCGGTCACCGAGAAGGCGGCGCGGATGCCCTGCCCACTCATGCCCGGCTTGCACGCGGTGAGGTAGTTCCCGGCCTGGGCCGACACGGTCAGGGTGCGGTCGAGGCCGGGGCCGATGTTCTCGACCTCGCCGATGATCCGCTTGCCGTCGGCGGAGTAGAGGTAGAACTCGGTGACCTGGGTGCCGTTGTTGGTGACGTGGAAGGACAGCGGGCCGGCGTGGGCCGTGTCGGTCGAGATGTCGCACGAGTCGTCGCGGGCGTCGACGGTGACCGCACCGGAGCCGGGCCCGGACGCGTCCGTGGTGGCGTTCTGGGCGCAGGCCCCGAGCACCGGCGCGGCGACGAGAAGGGTCAGGGGCAGGAGGAAACGCATCGGTCTGCTCTCAGGTGTCGAGGGTGTCGAGTCGGGTCAGGCGGTCTGCTGGTCGCGCACCGGCGCGCTCGCGACGGGCGCGGCCGGACGGGCCCGGCGGCGGTTGCCGCGGACGAAGACGGTCATGGTGATGACCAGGTAGGCGATCCAGGCACTCGCCTGGAGCCAGGTGGTCACGGGCGTGAAGTTGAAGATCCCCTTGAGCAGCGCGCCGTACCAGCTGCCGGAGTCGACGGTGCCGGAGACGTCGAAGGCCAGTGAGTTCAGGCCCGGCAGGATCCCGGCCTCCTGCAGGTCGTGGATGCCGTAGCCGAGCACGCCCGCTGCGACGACGATCAGGAAGGCGCCGGTGTAGGTGAAGAAGCGGGTCAGGTTGATCGAGACGGCGCCGCGGTAGAGCAGGTAGCCGAGGAGTACGGCGGTCGCCAGGCCGAGCGCGGCGCCGGTGATCGGCTGCCAGCTCGGAATGTCCGAGCCGCCGGTGGCGCCGGTGGCGGTCTGGGTGGCGGCCCACAGGAACAGCGCGGTCTCGAGCCCCTCCCGGCCGACGGCCAGGGCGGCGACGAGGGCCAGGGCCGAGCGGCTCTGGTCGGCGGCGCGGTCGATCTGCCCCCGCAGCTCGCCGCCCATGCCGCGGGCGGCACGCGCCATCCAGAAGATCATCCAGGTCACGAAGACCACCGCGAGGATGGACAGGGCGCCGCCGATCGCCTCCTGCGCCTCGAACGTCAGGCCGCGGGGGCCGAACGTCAGGAGGGCACCGAAGGCCAGGCTGACCGCGACGGCCAGCGTGACGCCTGCCCAGATGCGCGCCAGCAGGTGCCGGCGCTCGGACTTGACGAGGTAGGCGATCAGGATCGTGACGACCAGCGCCGCCTCGAGTCCCTCACGCAGTCCGATCAGGTAGTTGCCCAGCATGGGCGTCATGCTAGCCGATCAACTTAGGGTTGCCTAACCTTACCCCGAGGCGGGGGCTCCCACTTGACGCCTGGGGTGATCTTGGGGTTATCTTGGGGTTATCCCATCTTCAGGAGGCCCGCATGTCCCCCAAGATCAACGTCTACCTGCCAGACGACCTCGCCGCGGAGGTCAAGGCGTCCGGCATCCCCGTCTCCGCGATCTGCCAGCAGGCTCTCGCCGACGCCGTCGCCCAGGCAATCACCGGCTGGGATGCTCCCGGTGCGACCGGGACCGACGACGACCTGGCCCACAACTTCACCAAGCGGGCGTACGGCGTGCTGGAGGCCGCGGAGCAGGCGTCGGCCGAGCCCACCACCGTCGATCTCGTCGCGGCCGTCGTCGAGTCGGGGGGGCTCGCCGTCACCGTGCTGAGCGCCGCCGACATCGACGGAGACGACCTGGTCGCCGAGCTGCGCGCCCGGCAGGCGCGTGACGGCGGCGCGGGCCGGCTCGACGCGGCCGCCGAGCTCGCGGTCGAGCAGGCTCGCGGCCTCGGCCACTCCTACGTCGGCACCGAGCACCTGCTGCTGGCCGTCACCGGCGGGCCGACCCGCGAGCTCGGCCGCCGTACGCTCACCGACATGGGCCTCGACCACGAGGCCGCCCTGCGGGGTGTGATGACCGCGCTGTCGGCGTACACCTACGCGCGCGAGACGCTGACCTTCAGTGGGCTGTCGGCGCCGATCCGCGCCGCCCTGGAGGACATCCGCAGCCGGCTAGTGCGGCTGGAGGACTCGACGGCTCGTCGGTGAGCCCGGATCCGCGCGCGACGCGTGCGGTGCCGCGATCCGTGGGATAGCGTCACCGGCAACCTGCTGCGCCTCGTGCAGCCGGTACATGGGGAGACACGGTGGGCTCCACAGCCGACATATCGCAGGTCTCCACGCGGCGCCGGCGCCAGTCCGAACGGATCGTGCCGCTCGTGTGGACGTTGGCAGCCCTGCTGCCCCTGGTCGGGCTGATGTCACTGCTCCTCAGGTCACACCTCGACCCGAACCTCACCAACCCTCGCCTCCACTTCGTCCTGTTCATGGCCGTGGGCGCGTTCGCCTCCGGTCTGGCCTACGCGGCGGGCGACTCCGCGGACCGCCGAGGTGACGCACGCGTGCTGCTGCTGTCGCTGGCCTTCCTCGCGACCGGTGAGTTCCTGCTCCTGCACGCCGGCGGTACGACGGGCATCTTGTTCATGCAGGAGCGGGCCGGCTTCCACGTCGCCATCCCGGTGGGGCTGCTGCTCGCCGCCGTGCTCGGTACGGCTTCCTCGTTCGTCGACCTGCGCCCCGGGTTCGCGCCCCTGGTCGTCCGGCACCGCCGGGTGTTGCGGCGCTCGGTGGTGGCCGCCGGGCTGGTCTGGCTCGGGTGGACGGGTGTGGCGGCTGCCGGGCCTCGAGTCACCCACGAGCGAGGGCGCCAAGGGCAGCACCCTGGCCATCCTGGCCGGGATCGGCACGCTGCTCTACGTCGTGGCGGCACTGCGCTACCTGGTGGTCTTCCACGACGACCTGAGCCTGCTGCCGGCCAGCGTGGTGGCCTGTTTCGTGCTGCTGGCCGAGGCGATGCTGGGGGTGGCCACCACGGGTGAGCGCAGCTGGCACGCGAGCTGGTGGAGTGGCACGGGCTGATCGTGCTGGCGTTCCTCGTCGTCCTCTTCGCCGCCCGCCGGGAGTGGCGCGACGAGCGGTTCCGCACGCTGTACCTGTCCACCACCCGTGAGCGCAACCTGGACGTCAGCGTGCTGTTCTGCGACCTGGCGGGATACTCGACCTACACCGCCGCGGCCGGTCCGGCGCAGGCCGCCCAGATGCTCGCGGCCTACTACTCGGTCGCCGCACCCCTGATCAGCAAGCAGTTCGGCGGCGAGGTCGAGAAGTTCGTGGGCGACGGCATCATCGCGACGTTCAACACTCGTGGGGACCAGTCCGACCACGCCCTCCGAGCGGCCGGCGCGGCGCTCGCACTGCAGCGCGAGCTGGGCGCGCTGGCCGACACCCACGACGGGTGGCCACGGGTGCGGGTCGGCGTCAACAGCGGGCCCGCGATGGTGCGCGAGCTCGGCGGCAGCGGCTACGTCGCCTACGCGGTGGTCGGCGACACCATGAACATGGGCTCGCGACTGGAGAGCAACGCACCGGTGGGTCGGGTCCTGATCGGCAGTACGACCTACGAGCTGCTCCCCGACGAGACCGTCGTGGAGCCGGCCATCACGCTGCTGGTGAAGGGCCGGACCGAACCCATCGAGGCCTACGTCCTGTGCGCGGTGCCGGGGCGTCGTCGTACGTCGCTGGTCGGCTGACCCTCCTCCCACGGCGCCCGACACCTGCGGTGCTGTGGTCACTGGTGCGGTGCTGTGCGGCGTCTGCCGCGGCGCTAACCCCGCGTTACACGATCCTGGCCAGTCACCGGGTGGCGGTGCCCTCGACATAGTCGCCGTCGTGGCTCTTGACCCACGACATCAGCTTGCGCAGCTCGCGCCCGGTGCCCTCGATGGGGTGCT